>CAMYML010000018.1 GCA_947259305.1 uncultured Gammaproteobacteria bacterium
CTCGCCGGCGCTGCAATCGATATCGTCGCCCGGCGCCGTGGTATTGTCTTCGCAGAGGAACAGGTCGGGGATCACGAGCGCCATACCCTCGGTTCGGATTCCATTAGGCGTCACCAGGATTTTATCCGCCCCACCGTTATCAATATTGGAGACCGCGTATCCGTAACCAGAATCCCAGGGATCGACAAGTTGGCCGGTAGCGTCGTAATCGCCATTGATACCGAGGGTTCTGCCCGGGAGAAAACCAAAGAAGGCCTCGCAATCGTTGGTTCCCACTCGATCCTCAGCGCCATCGATGGTATTGACAGGTGCCACAGCATCCGTGCTGGTATCCGGGCAAGGCAGGCGGCCGTTGACCTGGGCAAAGGCGATCAGATGCTCGATGATTTTATCCATTTCCCGGTCGACCTGGCGGTATTTCTTCAAATCCTGCTGGATCGGGAACATGGCTACCGTGTAGCCAAGCAGGATGGTCACGATCAATAGTACGATCGCAATTTCGACCAGCGTAAAACCTTTACTATTGTGATTCGAACTATTCATATTTGTTCGCTCATCGTTGAAGCCTCGCGTCAGTTTACAACGAACACCGTATCCGCACGGTTGCCGGGAACCGTTTCTTCGCGCTTGTCGAAAATCCGTGGCAGCAAACTATCCGAGGCGGGCGTCGGGTCGTTGTTCGGCACCGGGTGGGGCCACAGCCCGGAATAGTTTTCCGGTTCGAAAACGTCTTGCAAATCGTTAGAAAAGTCGCTGTCCGGCAGATCTTCGTTGGCATCCAGATAGTCGCCGTCGATATTGAGATCGTCGCCATCAAGCAAATCGTGTTCGCCCGCGAGGATCAACAGGGCATTGAAATTGTTATTGGTGCCTGACTGGTTGCTGACCACCAGGCAATCGTCCGCTACCGGGTTCGCAAAATCCAGATCTGCCGTACATGCGCCATCTCCGCCGGGAGCAAAATCGGGCATGTAAGACATCATGATCGTCTCGTCCCAGCGGTTATCGCTAACCCAGCGCGGCAGTGGCGGATACCAGTCGACGGTGATTACGAGAGGATCCTGGTAACTAGAGGTAACATCCAGTTGCAGGTCTACCGTACACAGTATAGTACCGGCGTCTTCGTTGCCGAGAGAATAGAGGTTCAGGCCGCCGCCGACAAAATTATCCTGGTCGCACAGCGAGACCTTGATATCAAAGAAGTTGCGCGTATCGGGCTCGGCCGGATCGACTATGGGCAGCATCGTTACCTCAGTTTCGCCAAAGGTAAACTGGCGACGCGAATGATTCGCGGCCGTGGGCAGCGTCGGCGCGTTCACGCCGGGCGCGGGCGCATAGTCAAGCTCTATCACGAAATCGGGATCAATATACTGGAATTCGATCATTCTCACCGCGATATCCGCGTGATCGTTCCAGTCCGAGAAGGATTCAAACCCATAGGGTGAAACATCATCCTTTGCACAGTCCTCGGGGTTCTGGCCTCCATTGTCGCAAAGCTCCCAACCGTCCGCGGCTTCGAAACAAGTCGGGCAGCCGTCCCAGAAATAGCGTCTTGCCGTATTGCTGGGATAGGTCGTAGCGGTAATCGCGGATGTGCCGCTATCCTGAACGATCAGGGTGCCGATATTATCGGTAGACACGTCAGCCACACCGTCGAAAGAAGTCCTGGAAAACGAAACGCGTGCATTCGAAATGTTAACGGTCTGGTCGCCATCAGGATAGTCTGAGACGACATCGCTGGCCGCGGCGATATAGGTCGGATCGAAGGGGTCCAGGTTATCGACCATCGAATTGTAGGACGTATCGAGATCGTAGGATATCTCCAGGTCGCTAACGATGACTGAATGCGGCGAATTGTCATCGACGAAATAGTCGATAAACGGTACTCGACCCGAGGTTTCGCCTAGCCGCGCATTGTAAATATCGAGGTCAGTGGTATCACCATAGGCGCTGAGCCAGGGGTAACGATAAAGCGGGTTTGGCGGCGGCCCCCACAAGGTTTCCTGGTAGGCGACGATCGCGTCCCGATAGGTCTCGAGCACTGCTTTTTCAGCCATGGCGATGACTTCATCGGCAGTGACAATGATCATCTGATCGTTAACCACGAACTCGCTTGCATCAGGATCGTATATCGGGCCCAGGATAAAGCTGTCATCGTTGGAATCAGGCACGCCATTGGTGAATACGCTGTTGTCAAACTCGTTATTGGCGCCCGCGCCCTGCACGAACAGGGTATCCAGATAATTTCTTGGCAACAATCGTTGCGGTGCCGTAGCCCGGACCTGGACATACTCGTAGACGCCGTCGTTGTTTGCATCGCGTCTTGTTACCGGCCCCGGCGCAATAATAATAGCCGCAATGCCTGCACCGTCACCGTCATAGAGAATACCGCCTGACTGGTCTAACACGGTGATGGTGCCGGTCGTGTCTGAATTGATAACGCCGCCACCGGCAACATTGTCGAAAGCATCCGATACCGCGTACCAAAGCCTTTCTCCCGATGCATCCAGCGTTTCCTGAATATTAAGGCGCGCATCGGCCCAGGGGAAGCGACCGACCTGATTACAGGTTCCCGCACCATCGACGGTACCATCGTTGTCAACGTCAGGACAGGGCAGCCGCCCTGGTCCGCCACCGGTTGAAACTGGATAATTGTAGGCAAACATCAGCAGTGCCTGCTTGGCCTGTTGCAGAACGCGCTGATTATGTTCGTAACGCTGTTTTTCGACATCCTGCCTGGCCTGCTGGGTGAATCCGCTGAGAACCACGCCGCCGAGCCCCATCAACCCGAGCACAACTAGTATCAGTGCATAACCGGCCTGTTGTCTGACGCGGGGGGTCTGCATGACTAGTTTTCGATGTTGACCAGGTAGGTAACTTCGAGCGTCTGGCCGCTGGTGGCGTAATACTGCTTGCCATCCGGCGCGGTGATTCTGACCCTGACGTCATCCCCCGCCAGCACCTTGAGCCGGCTGCTGTCTTCGAGCTGCTCGCCGTCTTCGTACATGATCGAATTTATCCATACCGAGTGCGGTCCATCGCGCGACAGGGTAATGCCAGAAATCACGTATTGCTGCATCACCTCTTCCTGCGCCAGCGGCTGACTCGGCAATTCGATGACCGCTTCAACCGGCTCCGCCAGCTCGACCAGTTTGGGCTTATCGCCCTTGTAGCGGTTGGAGTTTATGATCTGTCGCTCCTGCGGCGTAGTGAACAGCGTCGACAGGCCTGCCGCCATCAGCGGCTGGTGTTGCCCGATAAACAGGGTAACCATGAGCAGGGCCAGCCAGGTTTTTTGTCGATTACTTGGCATCGATTGTCACCCAGCGTAGCGTGCATGTTGTAGTGAGGTTGGCCTTCTGGGTATCGAGCGAGCTGCTGACTGGAGAGGACCGGGTAATCAAGCAGCTGTCAACCGTGAACAGGTTCCTGATCGACAGGCGCAAACCTTCCAGCAGGGCGAACAGGTCTTCCTCGTGCAGCATTCCCATCGACAGGTCCATCGGCGAACTGTTGACCTCGACCCCACGCTTGACCTTGAAATTCGGACGCTCGAATTTCTCCTGCGGATTCAGATCATAGGTCAGCCTCGGCAAGCGTAACACCTGGTTGGTGGATTCAAGGCTTTCAATCCAGCTCAGGCGCCGCTCCTTGCCGACCAGCCCGGAAGATTTGTAGTCGCTGTAGAGGGTGCGATACTGGTCCAGCAGATCGATATCGTTGACCATGTTGCTGTAAATCTTGTGCGTCGAACGCAGCGTGGCCACCGCTTTCTCGTATTCTTCGTTTTGCATCTTTTCCCACTGGAAGCTGGCAAGTATCAGCAGCACGAAGATCAGAACCGAACCCAACAACATGCTGATGGGCCGTTTCAGGTAAAACCAGTCGATCCTATTCACCCCTGGGTACCTCCCTGACGACCCGAAACGCCAGTTCTGCCTTCTCTTTAATGTTCCTTTTTATATTACTGGCGTCGCCGCTTAGCCGGTTATCCGACTCGATATCCAGCGGGCGCCTGGTGATTTCCACCGAGAAGTACTTGCCCGACTCGTTCATCGTCTTTTCCAGATCGTCCACCGCGCTTAGCGCATAGCGATAATTGCCATCGAAATTCAGGAACTCGCCTTCCACCTGGGCGATTTCGAAATAACCCTTTTTCGGCTTGGGCGCGTTCCTGTCCCTGTTTTTGTCGGTCGCCCGCCGGCGCTTTTTCGGCTTGCCCCACTGCACGTCGGAAGCCGACCCGACATCTGAATAGTTGGCGACAAACCAGTCGACCTTCTTGACGCGGATATCGGAAAAAATACTGACGTCGCTGCTGATCATCGCCAGCATCTCTTCCGGATCACGCAGGTACTGCTTCTGCAGCGTCTCTACCGTTTGCACGATATGCTGCATATTCGTGGTCGAGGTCGTCGAGTCGATATGGTTTTCACTGAGTTGGTTGTACTTGGCCTTGTACTTTTGCTCGATCAGCCTGGTCTCTTCGATAGTGCTATTGTAAAGCAGGCCCTTGACGCCGCTGGTCATTGCGATGCCAATCCCCAGGGCGACCAGCGCGATGCTGGCGGCGCGCAACCCCAGGCCGGCGCGATGGTGCATGAAGTAACGCCGCTCTTTGGGCTGGGCGTAATGATTGGCGGAAATTTTCTTGCTCGCGAGGTAACAAAAAAGCCCGGAGCTGAAATCCTGCTCATCGCTGACATCGATTTTCTCGCGCGCCAGCAGTTCATTGATTTCGTGTATCGTAAAATCGAAGTAACTTTCCTTTTCACTACGCATCAACAGCTTGTCGAAATGGCGCTTGTTGGTCAGGATATGCACCGCCACGGTTTCCGAGCGCTCGACGATACGCTGGCTGATCAGGTAACGCTGGGTCGACTCGATGTCACGCAACACGTCCGAGGCATAATCGCCCTGGTAGAAACTCGCGATCGGGACCAGCCGGCTGAGGATCAACTTGCCGTCGATGAACACCGACTGTCGCAGGTTGCTCGGCACCTGCTGACTTACCAGGATGACCGCCCGTTGTTCCGACTTGAGTTCCTTGACATGGCTTTCGGAAACCAGCGGCAGGCTCAGAATTCCGGACAGGGGTGTGCGCGTATCCTCGACTATCTTGAGCCAGGGTTCGAGCAGGTACTGGTTGGTGAGGCCCATGATCAGCACCTTCTCTTCCTTGCGCGTTCCCTTTTCCTTCGATTGCGAAATTGAAAACCTGTACTCCGAGGTACGGAAATACTTGGCGTAGTTGCGCTTGAGAATCGCCTGTCGATCCGAACCCCGCAGCAGCGGGATGCGAATCTGGCGAAATTCTTCCTCGATCAGGTCGACCAGCAAGCGCACCGGTTCGTTGCGAAACGAACGCAGGTAGGCTGCGAATAAATCCAGCCCCTGGTCATCGGGTTCGAAGTAAACGCTGCTCAACAGCTTACGGCCGGACCATTCCTGTGCGACCATTCTGTAACCGGTGAAATATAGGATTCTTCTCATGACTCTGCCGCTAAAAATCGATCGTGGCGATGGTGTCGTAAATCGGGCCCAGCACGGACAGCGCCAGCCACAAAACGATAATACCGATGGTCGCCATTAGCGATGTCTGTAAAACAGGCTCCATTTTCTCGATACTGTCGTTGATGTCGCGATCGAAAAAATAGCTCACGTTATCCAGCGATTTGTCCATTTGACCACTGGCTTCGCCGACGCGCAGCATGCGTACGACCAGCGGTGGGAAAATCCCGATATTCTTGAACGCTTCGCTGATACTGCTGCCTTCTGAAATTTGCTGCCAGGCGCGATCGATGCCGTCTTCGAGCACGGCGTTGCTGAGCACGCCCTTGCTCAGGTTGATCGCGTCGAGCACGGTGATGCCGGAAGCAAACATCAGCGAAAAGTATCGCGTGAAACGCGAAATCTTGATCTTTTCATTGACATGACCAATGATCGGCAGTTTCAGCATTATGCCGTCAAGCCTGAAACGCGCCTTATTGCTGCTGTTATAGTAAAACCTGAGGCCAAAGAATATAGCGAACGGTGCTGCAATGACCACGTACCAGTAGTTGACGAGAAAATTCGAGGTCGCCATCAAGGCCCGCGTTTCGAACGGTATTTTACCGCCGAGCCCGACGATTGCATCCATGATGTCCGGCACCACGAAAACCATCAAGAACATGACCACCGACAATACCAGGCTGCCGATGACCGCGGGGTAGGTCATGATCTTGCGCGCCTTGGACATCAGTTCGTCCTGCCATTTCAGGGTTTCGGTAATATCGACCAGCACGTGGCTCATGCGGCCGCTGCGCTCACCGACCCGGATCAGGCTGGTGAAGACATCGTCAAAAATTTTGGGATAAAGCGCGAGCGCCTGCGAGAATGAGTTGCCGCCCTCGATCGCTTCGATCAGACCGGTAATGATATCGCGAAAGGTCGGGTTTTCCTCGCCGTCCCTGAGATCGGCCAGGCCCTCGAGAATCGGCACGCCGGCGCGCGTCAGCTGTTCGAGGTAAAACGAGAAATTGATCAGGTCGCGCCGACCGATCTTGTTGCGGCCGAACAGGTCGGAGCCGGGATCCTTCTGCTTGAAGGTGACCAGGTCCATGTCCATTTTCTCGAGCCGTAGCTCGAGGTCGTTGATATTACCGGCATCGAGGCTACCCGAGATAAACTTGCCGCTGGCATCGATGGCCTTGTACTGAAACAGTGGCATGGCTAGCCCATCCGCTCGGTCAGGTCGGCAACGCGCGCGACCTCTTTGATCGAGGTAACGCCTTCGATGATATGACGCACGCCATCATCGGCCAGGGTAAAGAATCCCTGCTTGTAAGCCGCTTCCTTGATTTCCTTGGTGGTGGCGCCATGCGCCAGCAAGTCGTCGAGGTCCGAGTTCATTTTCAGAATTTCGAGCAGCGCCATACGCCCCTTGTAACCGGTGTTATCGCAGCTGGTGCAACCCTTGGCCTTGTAAATTTTTTCCGGCACCAGGCTACGGTCGTTGCTGAGCAGGCGCAATTCTTCCTCGGTCGGGGCATAGGCCGTCTTGCAGAATTTGCAGAGCTTGCGGATCAGGCGCTGGGCGACCACGCCGATAATATTGCCAGCCATGATTTCGGGAATGATGCCGATATCACGCAAGCGCGGCAGCGCGCCAATCGCCGAGTTGGTATGCAGCGTCGAATATACCTGGTGACCGGTCATCGCGGCGCGGAAAGCCATTTCCGCGGTTTCTTCGTCGCGCACCTCGCCGACCAGGATGACATCCGGGTCCTGGCGCATCAGCGACTTGATGCCGCTGGCGAAGTCCATGCCCGCGGCTTCGTTAACCGAAGTCTGACGAATCAACGGGAACGGATACTCGACCGGGTCTTCCAGCGTCATGACGTTGATCTGTTCGCTGCTGAGATAGTTCAGCAAGGAGTAAAGCGTAGTGGTTTTACCGCTGCCGGTCGGGCCGGTGACGAGAATGATACCTTCAGGCCGCGACATCATGATCTTCAGGGTACGCAGCGACTCGGCGGGTAATTCCAGCTTTTCCAGCGGAATAACGCCCTTCTCGCGGTCGAGTACCCGCAGCACGATATTCTCGCCGTGGATGGTCGGTTGCGAGGCGACACGAAAATCGATCTGGCGGCCGACGATGGTGCGCGAAATACGTCCATCCTGAGGGGAGCGGGTTTCGGCGATGTTCATGTCCGCCATAACCTTGAGGCGCACCGCGATCGCCGACCAGTAGGTTTTGTGCAGGCTGCGAATCTGGCGCAATACACCGTCGATACGATAGCGAATGCGCAGAAAGCTTTCTTCGGGTTCGAAGTGCAGATCCGATGCGCCGCGTTTGACCGCGTCGGACAGCATGACATCGACCAGGCGCACCAGCGGCTGGCTGTACTCCTCGATGTCGCCCTGGTAATTGGTATAGTCGGCTTCACCGGTCTCGATTTCGCGCAGAATGCCGTCGATGGACAGCTCGTAACCGTAAAACTGGTCGATCGCGTTGGATATTTCGGCTTCGCCGGCAAGCACCGGGATCAACTCGATATGCTGGCCGATCTGGATCCGGATCCGGTCCAGCGTAAACAGGTTGAAGGTGTCCGACATCGCAATCGTCAGCGTGCTGCGAATTGGATCGTAATTCAGCGGGATAATCTTGTGTTTGCGCGCGGTATCCGAGTTGATCATCTTGATCGCATCTGGATCGGGAACCACGCGCGACAGGTCGACGCTATCCTGCTCCAGCGCTTCGCCCAGTGCCGAACGCATGATCGCCTCGGTCGCGAAACCGAGGTTGACCAGCAGTTTACCGAGCGGTTCATGAATCTTTTTCTGTTCGGTCAGGGCGATGTCCAGCTGATCCTTGGTGATGACACCTTCGTCGATCAGAATTTCGCCGAGCCGCTTGGGTTTATTTTCCGCGTTCATAGCTTCCCTAATATCTCCAATCGCTGGTCCACCACTTCCCTGCTGAAGGTCGCGAGTCCATTACCAAAATTATCCAGCGCGCGCCGATAATACGAAACTGCAACGCGGGGCTGAGAGATATGCTCCAGACTGACCGCCAGATTGTAGGCATAGTTAGGATCGCCTGGATTATTTTCGAGCGCCCTGAAGTAGTGACCCTGCGCTTCCTGCCAGCGATTTTGCGCACCATAGGCATTGGCTAACGCAAAATTCAGATACGGCGAATCGGGTTCGTCGCGAATCATCAGTTTCAACTGCGTTTCGGTATCCTGCGGCGAATAGTTGGCAACCGAGATCAAGGATGCCATCGCCAGCGAATCCTTGGGGTTCGCCAGCAGCACGGTCTGGTAATCGCGGATGGCGGCTCGGCTGTTATTGTTCTGAACATGGATCGCCGCACGCGCGAGCAAAGCATTTCGACTCTGGGGATCGACCTCGAGCACCTTATTGTAAAGACTCATGGCGAGCTCATCATTGCCCGCCTGATAAGCGGCATAAGCTTCACGTAACCAGATACTCTTCTGCTCGACGCGCTGCGTCGATGTAATCTCGAGCGTCGACGCAGTCGTCCCGCTATAGGACCCAGCCGCTGCCGGCTGCGCGAGACTTGCAATCTCGGTTGCTGCTTCAGTTTCTATTTTGCTTTGCGATGGCGTGTCGATGGTAGCGGCCGCTGCTGTCTCGGTCTGGGCGGGTATCGCAGTTGTGTCGCTCGCTGCCGTCGGCGCTGCAGATTCGGCGACGGCGCTTTCACCCGTTGCGACAGGCACCGATTCCCCGGCGATGACCCCGCTGTCCGGGACCGAGACCGGCTCACCGCTGGCGTTATCGGCGTTTTGAATGATGTCGATGGTACGCTCATCGACTTCGGTCTGGGCAAACAGACTGCCAGCCTGCGGTGCAGTTTCGGGGCGTATGATACCGGGCATCGGGTCGCGCTTGAGTGGGCGTAAACTGGCATCGATGTTGCTCGATTGATCGTTGTACTCGATCAGACCGTAGACTAAAAGCGCCAGCAGAATCGCAACCGCGATGCCGGTATAAAACTTGTAATGCTGCAGTCGCTGCGCTGACGATTTGCTGTGAAACACCTTCTTAGCATATTCCGGCGTCATGACGACGTCGGAATCGGATTTCATCCCGGCAAACAGTTTCGACGCATCGTCGCTCGGCATGCGCATCAGGGTGCGATCGTAATTATCCGGCGCATAGGTGCGTGTCGACGTGGTTTCGGTGCGCGCCGTGGCGCCGGTCTGGGTGTCGAGCGCAACGCCGGTGGTGGCGCTAGTGCTGGTTTGCGTCTGGCCCGCGGTCGAGGTTGCCTCGGAGGGCATCTGGTGACGTGTCGTGTCGACCAGCGCAAGGCCATCGTCGCCGCCGCTACCGTCCTGCAATGCCTGTATCTGGTCTTGCCTCAACTGGGGATCGGTTACCGCAGTCGGGTTGGTCAAATTGGTCTGATCACGCTCAACCAGCAACAGGGACATGTCCTCGGCGTCAGCGTCGGTATCGTCCTCCACTTCGACCATCTGGCTAATATCATCGTCAGCCCCTGCCTGCTGCTGGGCCGCTGCGTATTCAAGGTCCGCGACCGAGGCCGGCGGGACGCTGATATCGGTTTCGTCCTCGGCGCTGACCTGGTCCCTGGAATCGGTTTCATCGTCGACAACCGCCTGCTGCTCGGGTTCCGCTAATTCGTTCAACGGAAAAGGCTGGCTGATATCGGTATCGTCTGCCCGCGCTGCGAGCTGGCTAAGGTCGGTTTCATCAGCCGCAGTCGGTGCCGCCGCTATCTTGCTGACGTCGGTTTCATCCTCGTGCTGGAGGAGCTGGCTCAGGTCGGTTTCGTCACCTGCAACCGCTGCCGCCGCCATCTCGCTGACATCGGTTTCATCCTCGCGCTGGGCCAGCTGGCTCAGGTCGGTTTCATCTTCGGGGGCGCGCTGCTCGCGGCTGACCAGCTGCGGCTCACCCATGAATTCCTCGACATCCTCGTCAGCAAAAATGATCGTTTCATCTTCACCCGTCTGCATTTGCGCACTTAACGAGGGCACCTCGGTCGTGGTCGTATCGGGGACTTCCAGCCGGGTTTCGGTGCCGTCTTCAGGTTCGACCTGGGTTCGTTCGAGCCGCGTATTGAACTCGGAATCATCGATTTCGGTTTCATCCCGCAGCGCCCGTTGGGATTGCCGCAGGCTGCTATCCACACCGCCTTCAAGCTCAGAGACATCCTCCGCGGCGGCAACGATCTCGGTTTCGTCCGACGAACCGGCCTGCGGAGCCTCCTGCTTGTTCTTTTCCGCCTTTTGCTCGGCGGCTTTTTTCAGCGCGTCTAGCAGTAAACTCATTCTTTATCTTCTCTCTATTACTCGGAGAATATCTGAGGTTTCAGGAACTGCTTGAAGTCCTGCATACTGGTATCGATACTGGCGTTGTCGATAACCCGCGGCCGCAGGAAAATCACGAGTTCGGTCTTGTCGGCATCTCGCGACTTGTTACCAAAAAGTAACCCAATCCCCTTGGCATCATGCAGCCCCGGTAAACCCCGACTTTCGGTTTCGATAGAATCCTGCATTAGTCCGCCGATCACCGCTGTATTGCCGCTGGCAACGCGCAGCACCGACTCCATTTCACGCACCTGAATTTCGGGTATGCTATTGGGAATAAGCAAATTGGGATTCGGATCATCCTTGAATCCCACTATACGGGTGATGGTGGGACGTATGTTCAGCGTAACCTCGTCATCGGCGGATATAAACGGCGTCACGTTCATGACAAAGCCGACGGCGACGGTTTTCGCAGTGGTATTGACAATATCGGTCGTGACCGCGCCAGCGCCCGAGCCCGTGGTATTACTGGTCGATTCAACCTCAAAATAGATTATGTTATCGGCAACCTTCAACACCGAGGTCTGGTTGTTGAGCGCCATTATCTTCGGGCTCGACATGACCGACACGTCACCGAAGGTATCCAGCGCCTGGATCGCGGAAGATATATTCCTTTCGCTGTTGGTATTCAGATAGGTTGCCGAGGTGATCGGAGGCGTTCCTATACTTGGCGCCGTTCCCGCATCCCCCGCCGACGCACCGATTACTTGTTGCGACAGGCTCCAGCCGTCTCCACCAGCGAGGCGCGCCCAGTCGACTCCGGCCTGGAAATCATCGTTCAGCCTGACTTCGACCACGGTCGCCTCGATCAGCACCTGGCGACGGGCGCTGCCCATTACGGTATCGATAAACAGCTGAATATTTTTGTGTGCCGCTGAGCTCGTGCGTACCGATATCGTGCCTGATTCGCGATTCGATATCACGACGCCCTCGGTCGTGTCTGGACTAGCCATTAACGCTATATTCTCTTCCAGGGTTTGCCAGAACTGATTATTCGACTCGTTAGAAATCGAAGCCGATGAATCGCCGGTGGCGCCGCCTTCACCTCCGCCCTCGCCCAGGGCCGTCTCAATACCGATTGCCGTGCTGGTGTTTCTCGACATATTGAGATAGTCGACCCGGTATATACGGGTAAAAGGCCGGTCCACTTCTACCACCAAATTCGGGCCATCCAGGTAATAACGCAATGCCACCTGGCGCGAAACGCGCTTCAGGATTTGCGGCAGGGTTTGATCGATGGCGTTAATGCTGACCCGACCGTCGATCGCCGGGTCGATGTCCAGGTTGAGGCGCGCGTCACGCGCCAGTGCGAACAACAGTTCGCTGGCGGGCAAGTCCGTTGCCACCACGGTAAAGGTTTGCATGGGCTCGGCAGGTTCGGGCACGGCGATAATCGGCACCTGGTTCACCACCGGGGGAATATCGATCTCGGCCTGCGTAACCGGCGGTGGCGCCGTGTCGAGATGCCCTTCGGTAACCGCCATCCGTTCATTTTTCGACCCCGGGACCTGGCAGGCCGTCAGGCTGAGTAAAACGAGTAACAGTGCAATTCTTTTCATTGTGTTATTCCAGTTAATATCCAGACTGCTAAAGCAAAGCTTTCTGCATGCGATAAACCGAATGCAGATACGGCGAATTGACCTTCACCGACGCGGGCAGTCGCTCGAGTTGGGCCCTGCCCTGAGACAGGGTGTCAAATTCACTATAGAAAACCCGATATATACTTCTTTCCTCGGTATTTACTTCATATAAATACGTCTTCGATAAATCCAGCGGCCATTCGTTACGTAGATAATAGACCAATTCGCGCGCCGCGGACTTACTGCGCATTAAAACCTGGATCGACACATTGTTCCGGTTCGCGTTACTGAGCCAGTCACGGCTCTCTCTCAATTTTACATTTAGCCACTGATTGTAATCCGCGGTCAAGCCTAGATCATTGCTATTAATGGTCTCGAGCGCGTCAGTTGAAGCGGTTTGATCGAGCGCGTCAGTTGAAGCGGCCTGATCGAGCGCGTCAGTTGAAGCGGCCTGATCGAGCGCACTCTGAAGGACTTCGTCTTCAGCCACCTGTGCTAGCGCAGACTCTACTGGTGCCTGCTCTGTCACCTGATTCGTGGCTACATGGGCACCCTGGCGACTGCGTCGGTGGAATCGCCGTTTGTGTTTGCTGGCTCACGGTTTCAATTGGCTGGTCTAGCGTTTCGGTTTGCTGGGAAACCGGCTCCGGAGTTTGCGTGACCGCGCCCAGATTCGCCTGTATTTCAACGCTATTCTGCACCTTTGCGGCCTCGGGTTTTGCAGTTTCCTGGACCTGTGGCCCAATATCTGTGACAGGTTTGTCATTTATTACGACATTTTGCCGATTATCGGCCATATCAGCGCTCTGCAGCGGCATCCACTGCGACCGCGTCTGGTACAAAGCTATCGCCAACGCAGCTAGCGCAAGCAGGCCAAGCCACCATAACTTGCTCGATTTACCCGAGGATTTCTGATTGAAGGCGCTGTCATTGACCGCCGCGGTGACGTGTTTGGGACTCAGATTATGAGTTCCCTCGGCAAACGCGGATAGCAGAATTTTGTCGGCGATGATGTTGATGCGCCGCAGCAATCCGTCGGAATGCTGCTCGACCTTTTTCGCCACCGACTGGTTGATCAATTCCGGCCCGGTATAGCCGACTTCGCGCATGCGGAAATTAAGGTAGTTGTGGATCTCATCCTGGGTTAACGGATCGAGATTGAAATTATGGGTAATGCGTTCGCGTAATTGCCGAATCGACTGTTGCGCCAGGTTTTCATCCAGTTCCGGCTGCCCGAACAAAATGATTTGCAGCAGTTTGTTCTCATCGGTCTCGAGATTGGATAGCAGGCGTATTTCCTCCAGGGTTTCGAGCGGCATGCCCTGCGCTTCCTCGATGAATAAAACGACCTGCTTGTTTTCCATATGCCGCTGCAGCAGATAATCCTGCAACAGGTGCATGACTTCGTGTTTGGAAGCCTCTTTGCCCACCGGCAACGATAGCTCGTGCGCAATGACAAACAGGATATCTTCGGGCGACACGCTCGGATTCGCGATATACACGATTTCAACCGTATTCGGCAATTTGAGCTGCAGCATGCGGCAGAGCATGGTTTTACCGCTGCCGACTTCACCAACCACCTTGATGATGCCTTCGCCGCGATGGATTGCGTAGGCCAGCGCCGCAAGTATATCGCCGCGCTTGCCGCCCTCATAAAACAGGCTGGTGTCGGGCGTTATTTTGAAAGGCGGGCGCTCGAGGCCGAAATAGTCTTCGTACATGACTTAGTCCCTGTCCTCGAGCCGGTCCATGCGGCCATACAAGGTCGTGCGGTTGACGCCGAGCATTTCAGCCGCCTTGCTGATGTTGCCATCGTGCTCGCGCAGCGCCAGATCGATAGCCTTCTTTTCGACCATTTTTAACAAGCGGTCCAGTTCGAAGTCGGCATCCTGCAATGCCTCACTGAGCCACTCTTCACTGCGGGTCGCGTCGTTATGTCGTTGTAGTCCTGACATTTCTCTCTTCAGCACTTCCGGCTTGATGGTCTGCCCGGGATACTTCGCTGAAAGTCTAATTATTATGTTACGTAATTCTCGCACATTTCCAGGAAAAGTATAAGAATTCCAGAGCTTTAGCGCATCGTCGTCAAGTTTGAATGTGGCCAGTTGCTCGGCTACCTGCTGCATAAAATAGAGCAATAGTTCCTGGGCATCGCCATTGCGTTCCTTGAGCGACGGCACACGCACGGTCAGTACGCTCAAACGATGATATAAATCCTCGCGGAAGTGACCGTCCCTGATTGCGGCAAAAATGTCCTTGTTGGTAGCCGCCAGCACGCGCGCCGATGAATGCCGTGGCTGGGTTTCGCCGAGCCGGTAGTACTCGCCGTTTTCAAGCACGCGCAGTAGCTTGGCCTGCAGGTCCAGCGGCAAATCGGCAACCTCGTCGAGCAATAACGTGCCTGCGCCGGCCTCTTCGAAAAATCCTTTCTTGGTTTCGGTGGCCCCGGTAAACGAACCCTTGACGTGGCCAAACAATTGCGACTCGAGCAGTTCACCGTTGAAGGCGGCGCAGTTCAGCGTCAGGAAGGGTTCGAGCTTGCGTGAGCTGCAGCGATGCAGGTTGCGCGCAGCGACTTCCTTGCCGCTACCGGATTCACCCTCGATCAGCACCGGGTAGGGCGAATCGGCGATCTGGCGGATCTGCATGCGCAGCAACTCGAGTTCCTCGCTGGAGCCAATGAGGCCCTCGATATCGCCATGCCCGCCGGCGTTACCGCCGCCAGCGATGATCTGCTTCTTCAGCCGCACCTTGATTTCGGCAATATCGCAGGGTTTGGATATGAAATCGACCGCGCCATCTTCCTTGGCCTGGAATATGTGTTTCTTGTTGTCCTGACCCGACAGCACCAGCACACGGGTGGAGGGATGCATTTGCGAAATTTTGCGAATAACCGCGAGTCCCTCGTCGGGACGATGCGTATTCGGTGGCAGACCGAGATCGACCAGCGCCAGCGTCGGCGAGTCCACCATTTTATCGATCAGCGCGAAACTCGAGGGTCGATCCGAAGCGCGCTCGACGTCGTATTCTTCGCTGAGCACATACTCAAGGCTGTCGGCGATGATAGCGTCATCATCGACCAGCAACAGTGTCGGTTTTTTTTCACTGTTCAGTGACATCCCGTATAACCCAACTATTAACCTATTTAGTATAGTGTCTAAATTTCAACAACTCAAATAATACTTTAATTTTGATTTAAAACTACTTGAATTATATAGAAAAAATATTTTCAACGTTCGATCCAAATGAGTTTATCGGCATTGTTCAGGCATCTCTGTTAAGCGCTTCAAGGTTTTGTCATAGCCCGGTGTTTTCCACCAGGTCAGGCTCACGGCGGATCGATCGAAACGGTCGCCTGAATCTGGCGCTGTACGTAATCGAGCGTGCCGTAGCTGCCGCTGCTGGCGATTGACCTCAGGCTGAAGGTATGGATCGGAGGGGGGCCGCCTTCGACATGCGTGGTGCGATCGCATTGAACCTCGATATTGAATCCGGCAAACGCGGCATCGGTAAAATTGGTCGATGCCGCACAATTGTCGTTGACAATCGACTGGTGTATGCCCCATTCGATGCCGCTGCGCGCCGCCTGGTTAGCGCGCGCACCCTGCACCCCGTAGAGCAGCGTGGTTTGTTGCACCACGCGAATATTGGCGATGTAAATCACCAGGGCGGCGACGACCACCAGCAGGAATATGGCCGCGATCAGCGTGAAACCGGTCTGCCCACGCTTCATGGCACGTTCACCACGTGTATCTGGTGCAGCAGGTTTACCGTTTCACCGCTATCGCTAATGGCAATTTCGATGGTCAGAATGCCGCCGCGCTGCGCGCTGCCCGCGCTATAGGAGAAATTGCAGCTGCTGAGCTGGGAGACCACCTTGCCGGAAGCGACGCCGAAATCGGCCGGCGCCGTGGGCTGAACCGCGCGGAACCCGTATTCCGCGTAGCGCAAGATCTGGCTGCCTGCCGGATCGCAGATATAACTGGTTGAACTATCGACGAAAAACGCGCGCTGACCCGGCGACTGCTGGGTAAACAGGAAAGGCGCGCTCAATGTAATCTGGTCTTCCCGGGTGAGTCCGGCACCGAGATTACTCAGACCAAGCGAGATGCCGGCCGGGGTAATTATACCCTGGTTATCGACATCCACCGCCTCGGCATAGATATTGACCGACGTGTTGTATATGACAAGCCGGTTGTTAGCATTGAACGCAGCCGAGTTTCGCAGCGGGCCAAGCAGGTTAAAAACCATGTCGGCGCTGGCAAAATCGAGCACGAAATCCGCATCACCGGTATATGGCGCGCCAAATTCGTCGCGATAGCGCGCGCCGTCGACGGTATTTACCATTTCCAGCGCGAGGCCCGCACCGCCGGGAATGCGGATGCTGTTAGGTAACGCGCGCCGCACGTCGCGCGCGATCTGGCGCAGCGCCATCTCGCCCTGGTCGACGAGTTGCTGGCGACGCACCTGGGCTTCGTAGGCCTTGATCGGGTTGGTAATCAACAGCCCGGCACCGCTGGCGAGAATTCCGAGCAGCACGACCACGACGATAAGTTCGACCAGTGAAAACCCGGCTTGTGAGTGGCATCGTTTCATGGATATCGCGTGCGAAAGCCGCTCAGCTGGATATTTCCGATAGCCGGATGATTGACGTCGACGTCGACGCGTAGCGAATCTGCAACCGGCACGCCACCTAGCGCGGAATTGGTAATGGTAACCGTCACCGTGTATGCCGCGAGCGCGGCCACCGGATTGCCGAACTGATCGGCCGCCGGCCCGGCCGCGAGGCTGCGGTAATCCTTGACGTCGTCGTAATCCGCGCGCCCCGCCTCGCCTTCGTCGTTGCCGGTTTCACCACCCTGCGGATCATTGAAGGCACGCAGCATGATTTCTTCGAGGTAGGCTTCGGCGATGGTAGTCGCCTGCTGTTGAATCACCGGGTCGGCGCTGCCGCGCACCATGTTGGCAAAGCTCAGCAAGGCAGTAGAGGCAATGGCGATCACAACAAGTGTGACGATTATTTCGATCAGCGTGAAGGCGGCCTGGCGGCGCATCGATTTACAGCACCTCTACCAATCCGGTGCTGGCGTGCACGCGAAAGCTGTAGCTGCTGGCGCCGTCGCTGAGGCTGAAATCCGAGGTCGCGCCTTCACGCTCACCGCGGGCGTTGAAAGTGATGCTGCCGGCGGTCAGGGTATATCCGGGTGGGATGTTCAAGTTCTGGTAGTTATTGCCGCGATTGGCCGGGCTCGCCACCGGATTGGCAAAATCGTCGGCAGTACAGGTCGAGCTCTGGCGTAACTGGTAACTGCTCGCGCTGGTAATGACACGCACGTCGCAACCGCTGCTGATGGCGAGTTTCTGCGCGAAACGCACCGCGTTCAAAGTGTCGTCAAAGAATCCGCGTGCGGCGAAAACGTCCCCGCCGCTAAAACGTCCGAGCGCGACCACGCCGAGGATTCCGAGCAAAATGATCACGGTGATCAGCTCGATCAGAGAAAACCCGGAATTGTGATAATTTTTTACTACACTCATGTGATTCAGGTCTTGAAATTAGGTCAATAATCGTATTGATTTGTGTAATTTTTAGGCTATAAATCATTTACTTATAGGGCAATTTGAGCATATTGCTTTAACTTGATCTATAAATCAGAGATTCAACCAACATTATTACCCGGGTACTGGGAGTATAGAACATGCATAAGTCACAAAAAGGTTTCACGCTGGTAGAACTGGTAGTCGTCATCGTTCTGCTGGGAATTCTGGGCGTCACCGCCCTGGGCCGATTCCAGGATCTGTCCGGCGACGCGCAAGACGCCGCCAACGATGGTATCGCGAGCGAACTATCCGCGGCCTCGTCGATCAATTTCGCCGCACGCATATTGAACCCGCTGAACGGGGTTGCCATTAACGGGGCCGCCGAAGATTGTGCCAGCGCCAATATCGATGCATTGTTCGCGTCCGGCACGCGCCCGGCGGGTTACAACTGGGTTGGTGGCCCGGTCGACTGCGGCGCAGTGACCTCTTTCAACTGCGCTATCGATAGTGCCGGTAGCGCGACCGACACCGCGGGCACCGCAACCGTACTGTGCACGCCTTAGCCTGAAGCACTCGTTCCCGCAAAAGCCCCGCCAGTTTTACTGGCGTGGCTTTTTTATGAATTGAAGATTGCGAAACAGGTCCTGCCCGGCTTCATAACTACCCGACTGGTTCACATCATCGTAGTTCAACACCAGCGAATACCATTCTGCGCCGTCGAGAAATCTCGGGATATAAACCACGGCGCGCGAGACCCGGCTGTAATACCACCCCGGTTTCAGTTCGGCCAAATCTTCCTGCGCTATCTCCCCGCGGTAAGTCGCCGGTAGCAGGCTGTAATCCTTGAGAAAAACAAACGGATTACTGCCCTCGATCTGGCTCAGTTCGTTTAACCGACCCTTCACCGCGTAACTGGCGAACACCACCGTCAGCGACGAATCGATGATGCGCTTGGTTTGAATGATTGACTGTCGTTCGAGCGCTTTCTGGGTGCCGTCGGTATAGCGGAAGAAAGCCACCATCAGGATCGCGATGATGATGATCATTACGCTGAGGCGAAATAAAATCGCTCCCGGGTGGGAACTGAGGGTGCTCATCGTCCGGCGAGTTGCGCGATGTCCCACATCGGCACGAAGATACCCAGCGCCAGCACCAGCACCATCGCGCCGATAGCGACATAGATCAGCGGTTCGATCTTGTCGGACAGGGTCTTGACGTCGTAATCGACCTCTTCTTCGTAGAAATCGGCGATGAAGGTCATCATCTCGTCGAGATTACCGGCCTCTTCGCCAACCGAGAACATCTGCATCACCACCGGGGTGAACATGCCGGTGCGATGCGCGGTGCGCGTCAGGGCTTCGCCGCGCTCGATACCCTCGCGCATGCTGTTGACGTGGCTGGAAATGTACTCATTGCCGATCGAGCGTGAAATCACGCCCATGGCCTGCACGATCGGCACACCGGCGCCGTAAGCCATGGCAAAGGAGCGCGCAAAACGCGCCATCAGCGCCCGGTTCAGGATCTCCCCGATCAGCGGCGCGTTAACGATGAACTTGTGCCACCGGTATTTCCCGTTGGGGGTGTTGACGTAATGTCTGAAGCCGAGCACCAGGGCAAGCAGCGCCATGCCGACGAAAACCCAGTATTCGACAAAGAAACCGGACATGTTCAGCAACAATAGGGTCTGCCAGGGCAACTCCAGCTCATTGGCCTCGAAGAAACTGGCGAATTTCGGGATTACGAACAGGTTCAGAATCACCATCGCAATCGCGATCGCTATGATAACCGTGGTCGGATAGCGCATCGCAGTCTTGATGTTCTGCGTGATGCGGCGATTGCGATCGATGTAGTCCGCCATCAGGGCGAAAGTCTCTTCCAGGCGCCCGGTGTTTTCACCGACCTGAATCATGCTGATATACAGGTTGGAAAATACCCGCGGATGACGCGCACAGGAAACCGAAAGGTTGCGGCCGGACTCGAGCTGCTCGAGGATATCGCGCAGCGATTTGATCAACAGCGGATTCTCGATCGATTCGAGTATGCCCGCAATGGCGCGTGTAATCGGAATGCCGGCCTTGATCAGGGCGCCCATCTGGCGGGTAAACATCAACATCTCCTCGATGCTTACCTGGTGCAGGTTGAAGCGATCCCTGAACACTTCGAGGATGTCGATCTGCTGGTTCTTTTCGACGATCGATATCGGGGTTACACCGCGATCCATCAGCAGGCCCGCGACCGCGTTGGAATTGGCGCCCTCGATTTCGCCGTCGACCAGTTGGCCGTTACCGCTTCTGCCCTTGAACTCGAACTGGGGCATTAATCGTCAATCTCCAGCAGCGGCGGATGATCGAGCACGTCGTCCGGCACTTCGCCGGCGAGACGCAACATTTCCTCGATCGAAGTCAGGCCGTTGGTGGCATGCTCATGCGCGACCATCACCAGCGGCTGGTAACCGGGCGCACGCTCGGCGGCTTCGACGAAACCCTGCGAATCATCATGCCGCAACTTCTCCGCCAGCTCGGCATTCATGTCGAGCAATTCATAGACGCCCATGCGTCCCTGGTAACCGGTTTCGCCGCATTGCTTGCAACCGCGGCCCTGTTTGTATTGATAACGGCTGGCGTCGATCAGCAGGTCGTCGCGCAACCAGCCGATCTCGAACTCGGTCGGGGTATAGTCTGCACTGCAGCTCTGGCAAACCTTGCGCACCAGGCGCTGGGCGATGATGGTGCGCAGGGTGCTGGCAAGCAGGTATCCCTGGACGCCCATGTCCATCAACCGCGTGGCGGTTGAAATGGTGTCATTGGTATGCAGGGTCGACAACACCAGGTGCCCGGTCATCGCCGCGCTGACACCGATTTCCACCGTCTCGGCATCGCGCATTTCACCGACCATGATAATATCCGGGTCCTGGCGCAAGGCCGAGCGCAACACGCTGGCGAAAGTCAGGCCGATGCGCGGGTTGACCTGTACCTGGCTGATGCGATCGAGCCGGTATTCCACCGGGTCTTCAACCGTCACGATCTTGGACGCCTGAACGTTGAGCTCCGACAGGGCGGCGTACAGCGTGGTCGTTTTACCGCTACCGGTCGGCCCGGTTACCAGGATCATGCCGTTGGGCAAATGAAAGTTCTTGCGGAATCGGTGCAGCAGTTCCGTCGGCATGCCGAGCTGCTCGAGATCGAGCGCGCCCTGGGTCTGGTCGAGCAAACGCATGACCACCGATTCGCCATACTGTACCGGCATGGTCGACAGGCGCACATCGATATCGCGGTTATTGACCAGCACGTGGAAGCGTCCATCCTGCGGCAGGCGCTTCTCGGAAATATTGAGCCCGCACATCAGTTTCAGCCGCACCACGACCGCCGGCGCGATCTGGGTTTCCTGCATCACCTGTTCCTGCAACACGCCGTCGACCCGCTGGCGAATTCGAATCACGTGCTGGTCGGGTTCGATGTGAATATCGGATGCGCCGACCTGTACCGCGTCCTCGAAAATAGATTGCAACAGTTTGGCCACCGGCGCATCGGTCATCTCGGTCTGCACTAGTTCGTTCAGATCGGTCGCGGACTCGGACAGGTCCTGTCCCAGTTCGCTCGCCAGCGCGCTGATTTCCTCGGTACGTCGATAGACCAGGTCAAAGTTTTCCAGCAACGCGGTTTCGCGCACGATGGCCTGGCTGACCGGCTTGCTCAGCTTGCTCTGGATTTCGTCGAGCGCGTAAATATCGGTCGGATCGGCCATTGCCACCAGGTAATCCTGGCCGCGATCCTCGAGCACCAGCGCACGGTAACGGCGCGCGATGGACTCCGGCAACATCTTGGCGGCCTCGTTGCTGTAGTTGTAATTATTAATATCGATTAAGGGGATGTTGAGCTGGCTGGCGAGCAGGTTGAGCAGGCTGGTTTCATCGATCATGCCGAGTTCGACCAGGGTGCCGCCAAGCTTGCGCCCTAGTTTTTTCTGTTCGCTGAGCGCCTGCTGCAACTGCTCGTCGGAGATCAGGCCCTTTTCAACCAGCAGGTCGCCGAGGCGGATTTTCTTGGTAAACGCCATTAATTCAACACCTGTTGCAGGGTATTACTGCGCCGCTCGACAAACGCCTGTAGGCGGGTGTTCAGATTACCCAGTTTGCCCGCGCGCTGGTACGAAGCGAGCGCTGCCTCAAGTTCCGCGCTGTGCTCCTGTGAAATGCCGAGTCCGATCCAGCTTTTGGCGTTACTCGCATCCTGCTCGAGCGCCAGTTGATAATGCCGTATCGCAGCGCTGTGTTCGTCGAGGCGCTGGTAACTGGCCGCGACCAGCGCCTGCTGGCCAGAGTCGAGCCCGGTTTCAACGCTGAACAGCTGGATCACAGCGCGATAATCCGTATTTTGAAACAACGAACGCCCATATTCGGTTCTGAACAAGGCATCATCCGCATATTTTGCCGCGGAGTCCCGCGCCAGCCGGTGGTAGCGGTCATTGAGCTGCTGGCCATTGTAAAGCGCGAGCAGATGCTGGCGCGCGCTATGGTCTTCGACACCCCCGAGCAATCCCTGTAGCAGGCTTTCGGCGTCGGCATAGCGGCGCGAATTGATCAACTCGACTGCATATTCCAGCTGGTTGGCGGATTTGGCATTCGGATTGGTCGATTTGATTTCCAACTTCACCACAGGCGCCTGCGCCTGCGCGACCGAAGTGATCTCGATCGGGGCCGGTGATGCCACGGATTCTCCAGGCATGATAGCTTCCGGCGTCGATTCGATAGCCGGGAATTCGACGACTGCAGTTTGCTCGGCCAGCGGCACGACAACCGCCTGCGGCAGGGATTTTCTCAGATTGATGGCCCAGACCTGCTCGCCATCGACCTGGCTTTGCCGGGTTTCGACCAGGATTTCAGGCGCGGTTTCGAACTGGATATCGACACCCTGCGCCGATGTCGTAATGGCAAGATCGGTAATCCAGGGATTGTCGGATATCTCCGGCGCCACAATCTGGCTCTCGATTTCGCGCAGATGATAGCCAAAGCTGTTTTCACCGCGCTGCTTCAGGTAGGCCACAACCTTGTCGCGCAATACGAACTCGAGGCGCATATCCTGCTCGGATTCGCGGATTTGCAAACCGATGATCTGGTTGCCGATCGTCTGGTCGGAGACGACCCCAACGCCTTCATCCACGACCGCTGGCGGCTCCTCGTAGGACGCGGCAGCGACGGCGCCACCGTCTGCCTTCATCACGACGACGGCCCCGGCCTCATTGGTCGATAGTGAAGCCGGTGCTGCGTCGCCCGGCTCCGGCTGCCGTTGCAGGTAAATCCAGGCGGCCGCGGCCAGCAAAAGTAGCGACATAACCGCCAGCGCCGCCGGCTTCAGGTCGCGGCGCGCCGCTGGCGACGCCGCAACCGAAGTGATCTCGATCGGGGTGAAATGACTCTCCCTGGTTTCAAGATCCTTTAATACGTTATTGATTACACTCATTGCAGCTGGCTGTCGGCGGCGGCGGCTTCGATGTGCTTGCTGTTGACATAGAATTCGCCGCTGGCGTAGGCAAGCATCAACGCCTTGTTGCACAGGACGTTAATCACCCGCGGAATTCCCTGGCTTAACTTGTACAGGCGCCGCAGGGCGCCATTGTCGAACAGCTCGGGGCCCCGGTATCCGGCCGACCTGACGCGGTGCAGTAAATAGGAACGGACCGAATCCCGGTTCAGCGGCTGCAGTTGATAGGCGTGCATGATCCGTTGTTGCAGTTGCCTGATGCTGCTCTGGGCAAGCCGCGCGTCGAGTTCGGGCTGGCCAAACAGCACGATTTGCACCAGCTTCTGTTTGCCGGTTTCGAGATTACTGAGCAGCCGAATCGCTTCCAGGCTCTCCTCGGGCAGGGACTGGGCCTCATCGAGGATAATGACCGTGCTGCGGCCACGCCGCGCATTGGCAATCAGATAATCATTGATGCAGGCCATGTAATTATCATTTTCGAGCCGGTCGGCAATTCCCATCTCGTGCACTACCGCATCCAGCAATGCATTGCAGTTCATATAGGGATTGGGGATGTAAACCGTATCGAGTTCGGGCTCCAGCCCATCGAGCAACTTGCGGCATAACAGGGTTTTACCGGTACCTACTTCGCCGGTTACCTTGATAAAGCCATCGCCGGCCCGGATTGCGACCAGCAGCACGTTAAGCGCTTCCTGATGGGTGAAGGACTGGTAAAAAAACTCGGTGTCAGGCGTCAGGCTGAAAGGCTTTTCCGACAGGCCATAATATTGTTCGTACATTACTCACCTTCTGCGGGAACCGCGTTCAACCGCTTCACGCGATCGGCGCTTTGCTGAATGTAGTTGGACCAGACCTTGTTATTATCGACGACGATAGGCCGCAACAGGATTACCAGCTCGCTGCGCCGGTTCAGTTTTCTTTTCTGCCTGAAGGCCTCACCTACAAACGGAATATCGCGCACGCCGGGCACGCCGCCGTCTTCATCGCTGGTAATATTCTTCATCAGGCCACCAATTACCACTACCTCGCCATTACGCGCCCTGACCACGGAATCGGACTCGCGCACCGTACTCAGCGCCAGCGGCAGCTCGAAAGTCTCGCCGCCGAGCGTTATCACTTTCAACTGGTCGGTTATTTCGCTGATGCTGGGATGAATATGCAGGATAACATCGCCTGCCTCGCTGATCTGCGGGGTAACGTCAAGCGCTATCCCGGAGAAAAACGGGGTCAGAGTCAACTCCGGATTGGAAGAGGTACCGCTGGCCGTGGTGGTGCTATCCGACGATATCTCGGTAACAAAAAACTCATCCGAACCAACCTTGATCACCGCCTTTTGATTGTTGACGGTGGAAACTCGCGGACTGGAGAGCACGTGCACGTTGCCCTGCGTACTCAACAGCGTTATCAGTGAACCAAAGGTACTCGCCGAACTGCCCACGGCGAACAGGTTGGCAAAGGCCGTATTGGTTACATCCAGCGCGGAGTCGACGACGACATCGCCCGCCGCATTGATTTGCGGCCGCGAATTGCCGCCACTAATGACGCTACTGGTGCCGACCGACAGATTGCGGTTGGACGAGATCGCGGCCCAGTCGATGCCCGATTGAAAGCTATCGTTGAGATCGACTTCGATTACCTTGGCCTCCAGTATGACCTGGCGCTGCAGATTATCCTGGGCGCTGGCGAGATAGTTCCCGACATCGCGCAATTCTCCCGGCATCGCGCGCACGATGACCAACCCTGAATGCCGGTCTACCACCACCGAACGGCCCTCTTCTTCCGCACCGATAATCGAGATCAGGGTAGCCCGCAGCTCGGTCCAGAAGTCGGCCTGGCTGCGGGTGTTGATACTGCTCGACTTGAGCGAAGCGGAATTTGATGAGTCATCGCCTTCGTTATTGCTGCCGCTGTCTTCGATCTGACCCGAGCTGACTGTCATCAGCGATTCGCCGCTGCGGCTGACGTTGAGGTAATCGACCGGAAAGATTTTCGACTGAATACGCGCCGGCAGCACGATATAACCGCTGCCGTTTTCCTTGAATTCATAACCGTAAACTTCGCGCGTGAGCCGCATGACCTCGCGCACCGTTACGTTTTTCAAATCGAGTGAAATCTGACCCTCGACGCTCGGATGCACGACCATGTTGATGTTGGTGTCCTTGACCAGGCTCATGAAGAACAGTCGCGCGGGCGCATTCGACACCGACATATCAAACGCGGTTTCCCGCTTCAGGTCCTGCTCCAGCCCCGGCACACTAATGCCGCTGCCCGGCATCAGTTCGTCGAGAATCTCATCCGAAGGCGCTTCCACCTCGGGGATCTCCAGCGCGGCTGCTTCACTCAGCGTAGCGTCGATATCCTGGCGCGTCTGATTGGCTGTTTCCAGCGATTGCCTCGAGGCACAGGCCGCCAGCAATAACACCAGGGCCAGCAAACTTAAACGTTGTCTATTCATAGATCACTCTCGACAGCCTTTTTTCTGATTGCTGTAAGTTCGTTACCCAGGCTTAAATTGATTACTTTGCCCTTGCGCACCAGGCGTGCGCTTTCACGCGTGAGGCTAACCAGCCGGGCGCCTCTGATGCTAACGCCCAGCGCCAGCATCTGGTTGTCGATAATGGCGATTTTGCGTTCGGCGGAAAACAGGATCGAAGTCAACTGCAACGGCTTCGGCCTGGGTTTTGTGGCCTGCGGCTTGACGGGTTTCGGTTTTCCGGCCCATTTAGCCTCGCGAAATTTCCGGAGCGCGAACGCGGGTGGCTGCATCGGGTCGCGCAATTCCTGGGCCGAAGCGATCGCGCCGAGGCCAAAAAAGCCCAGGGACAGCAACAACAGGACGAAAATGTAAGTTGCGATGATTCGGCGCATCTAGATGCCAACCCATTCTTTGCGCGTTGACAGCGTCGACATAACCAGCTTGACGATAACTCTCGGATGGTCGTCGCTGATGATTTCGATTTCGTCCCACAGCAACTTCCAGTCGAGTCCCTCCATCGCTTGCATGTAGCCGAGAATGTCGAGGTACTTACCGGCAAACTGCAGTTCGAGCACGTGCCGGTAGATGCCCACTTCGTCGTCCGGTTGCTCCGGGTCAACCTGAGGTATGGCGGCCTTGACTTCACGACGTTTGAGGCTTAATAGCGTCAGTTTTGAATCGCGATAAACCAGCTGGTTCATCAGCTGGAACATTTTTTCCGGATCGATCAGCTCGATGGTGGTAACCCTGAGCTGCTCTTCGAGCGCGGACAAGTCCTCGACCAGCCTGGTCAACCGGGTTTCTTTTTCCTGATGGACACCTGCCGCGATCCGCTGGCGAATACTGGCTACGACGACACGGGAGCTTTCGATTTCAGCGCTAATGCGCCTGTTTTCGCTTTGCTTGTTATCGATTTCCGCCATCATCGGCGTGGCGAAATAGTGCCACCACAGGAAGCCGATTACCGCTATTAGCATGACGGCGATCGCCCCGCGATCACGGATGGCCTGCGCTTCAAAACGCTGTGCATATTGCTTCAACTGCTTATTCATCGAGCACCACGCGGGTGGCAATTTCGAAATCCACCTTCCATTCGCTGTTACGGTCGCGGCTCAATGCGAACAGTTCAAAGCGGTTGCCGCGGAAAACTTCTTCTTCGCTGAAGCGATCGAAATATCCCGGCACCTGCTCCGCGCTGAGCGAACTACCCTTGATCTGCACGAAATCTTCGGCCAGACGAATCTGGTTGAGCCAGACTTCATTGACCTGCAGGTTTGACAGCGCCACCAGGTAGCTGGAAAAGCCTTCACCGGAGCCGAAGCGGTTGGCATCGACGAAATTCAGCACTCTTTTGCGGGCCGATATCTGGCGCGCGGCATCCTCGATTTCGCTATCGATGCGGCTATCTTCGAGCAGCCCGGCGAGCTCGGCGTTAACGGCGGCGAATTCTTCGGTCATGCGCTCACGCTCGGCCCCGATTTCGAGGTTTCGCTGTTCCGCCTGCTGCAAATCGAGCTGCAGCAGGAAGCTCCAGATTGCGATCGCGGCAATCACGATCAGCACCGCCGCCGCGACCTGGGCGGCCGAAATCCAGAGCCGCTTTTCCCGAAAACGGTCCTGATACAGATTGACCTGCTGCACGATCACAGGCTCACCCCTCGCAGTGCGGCACAGTACGCGTGAAAGCAGTGCGGTTCGAGGCCGGGATTGTCATCGTCGCCGGCAAAGCTGATAAATTCGATATCGAAATTGCTCAGATTCTGCAGGTACATGGCCATTTTTTCGGTGGCTTTAAGCTGCGGAAAAATCCGCAGGTCGGTCACGGAACCCATGCCATAAAAGCTCTCGAAATAATCCAGCGAACGCTGCAGCTCGAGCAACAGCGCGTCGAATATGCTTTCATCCTCGCTGGTAGCCAGCCCGAGTTGATCGGTGCCTATCATGAACTCGCGCGATACGTATAAATCGGTGTCGTGATACACGCTGAGCAACCCGCTTTCCCGGGTTAGTGTCAGCACCGCCATGCTGTGCTCGCTGCTGTGCTGCACCACCTGCAGGTTGGCACGCACCAGTTCGTGAATATCCAGCGCGCGCGTCGAGGGTCATGGCGCTGGCCTTGACGCTGGCGATGTAATTCATGACAACCGCCTCGCGCGCCGCGACCACGCCTACCTGTTGCTGTTTGTTTTTGCTCGAATCAGGCATCGGATAGCTGTCGACGACAGCATGACTGACGTCGTAGTTGATCAAATCCTTTATCTTCCAGCTGACCGCCTGAATCATTTCGGAATCTTCGACCTCGGGTTTCTCGACCTGGTAAATGTCGCAGTCATCGTTCGCGACCAGACAAACGCAGGGCGTTTTTTGTAAATTATTGCTCTGCACCCACGCTTTAAGCGCCGCGACCTGGGCCTCCTGCCCGTCAGCCTCGACAAACTCGCTGCGCAGGATTCGGCCGGCGCTTTTCTTGCCGGTTTGAACCTGGGCGATAGCAACGCCATCAGGCAGGAAATCAACCCCGATCTGAGAATCTTTTTGCGCTGCCGAAAACAGAGCCACGTTTTTACCCCGAGCCTTTCAATTTACCTGTGCATTAATATGCAAGTTGCGGGCCAACTCGGGCAGGGCCCTCGTTGCTCGCACGCAGAAACCTTTCGCGCCTAATTACGCGCGGTGACAACCTCCTTAGGTGTGTGATTTTTATTCTAGATATTCCTTAAGAAAATCACGATAACTTATTGTCATTACTAGAAATATTAACCTATAGTTGGGCTTTTTCAAGTTATTAGCCAAAATTAATTTTATTATGATGCACATCGTTCTTTTCGAACCCGAAATCCCGCCCAACACTGGAAATATCATGCGCCTCGCGGCCAACACCGGTTTCCG
Source organism: uncultured Gammaproteobacteria bacterium (assembly GCA_947259305.1). GTDB lineage: Bacteria > Pseudomonadota > Gammaproteobacteria. The sequence goes on from CAMYML010000018.1 coordinate 28,808, forward strand.
GCTGCATTTGATTGAACCCCTGGGCTTCGAACTCGAAGACAAGCAGTTACGCCGGGCCGGCCTCGACTATCGAGAATGGGCCGACACCAGTCGTTATCGCGACTTTGAGGATTTCGTGAAAACCTGTGAATTCAATAACTTATACGCATTTACGACCAGGGCGAAAAGGACTTACAGCGAAGCGGCTTTCAAGCCCGACGACGCGCTGCTGTTTGGTCCGGAAAGTCGGGGCCTGCCCACGGAACTGCTGGATTCACTGGATGGTGACAACAAGCTGCGCATTCCGATGGTCGCGACGTCGCGCAGCCTGAACCTGTCGAATACGGTGTCCATTGCCGTCTATGAAGCCTGGCGGCAACAGGGATTTACCTGACGGCCAGCTTATTTCAGTGATTTTCGTAGCAACAAGGCGATAGCTCGTGCACTGCCTGCTTTGCGGACCCGGATCGGAGTCCGGGGCAGGCGGCATCGACACTATGTTGAGCGCGCCGAGCAGGTGAAGCCTGGCAGGGCGCGGCATGCGTCGGCGTCAGGAGATCGCCGAGACAGGCAGGCTGGCCGGCTTACTCCTGGCCCTGCGGCCGGCTTTCAAGGTCGCGTACCGCGTCACGCGGGTTCTTATTGTCGTAAAGTACTTGATAAACCTGATTGATGATCGGCAGATCGAGCCCGAGCTGTTTCGACTTGTGGTAAATAGCCCTGGCGGCGCGCAATCCCTCGACGGTATGGCCGACCTCGATTTCAGCCTGGCAAACGCTCTTACCCTTACCGATGGCGAGCCCGAAGCGCCGGTTACGGCTCTGATCATCGGTACAGGTCAGAATGATATCGCCTAGTCCAGCCAACCCCATCAGGGTTTCCCGCTGGGCGCCAAGCTGGGTGCCAAGGTGCATGATTTCGGAAAGTCCGCGTGTCATCAACGCGGCGCGGGTATTGGCGCCGAAGCCAAGCCCGTCAGAAATGCCAACGGCGATCGCCAGCACATTTTTAAGTGCGCCACCGAGCTCGACACCGACGATGTCAGTGCTGGTATAGACTCGAAAATGTTGGCTGCGCAACAGTTCGGCAAAGGTTTCGCTGGATTGTGGATTATTGCCGGCGCAGGCAATGGCCGCCGGCGTACCGCGCGCCACTTCGGTCGCAAAGGTGGGGCCCGAAATCACGCCGTAGTGACGTATCGGTAATTCCTCCGCGACAACTTCGTGCAACAGTTTGCCGGTTTCAATTTCGAAACCCTTGCTGGCCCAGAACAGCATCTTGTCGTCATCTAGCAACGGTTTCAGCTTTTGCAGTAATCCCCTGAAGCCCTTGCTTGGAATAACGATCAACAGATACGGCGCCTGCTTTACCGCGTCTGCAAGGCTCGCCAAAGGTTCGATATTGTCGGCCAGGGCGAAACCCGGCAGGAGATCTGTATTTTCACGCAGCGCCTGCAGTTTTGTGATGTGATCGGCTTGGTGGCCCCAGAGTTTGACCTGCAGCTGGTTGCGGGCCAGCTGGATCGCGAGCGCGGTTCCCCAGGAACCGGCACCCAGCACTGCGATCGTTTCTGTCATGCCTGCTTAATGCGTCGCCTCGGCCTCTTCCTGCGCGCTGTCTTCCTGCGTGCCGTCTGCCTGCCCGGCCTGCTGCTGCAGGTGCTGCTGGTAGAGGGCATCGAAATTAACCGGTGACAGAATGAGGGGCGGAAAACCGCCGCGTACCGACAGGTCGGAGACAACTTCACGGGCATAGGGAAACATAATGTTCATGCACTGACTGCCCAGCAGGTATTTTTTTTCTGCTTCGTCGAAGCCGGTCATGGCAACCAGGCCCGCCTGCTGGACTTCGATCAGAAACACCGTGCTTTCCTCGTGAGTTACGGTGGCGGTAATACTGAGCACGACTTCGTACAGATCGCCTTCCAGGTGCCGCTGGTTATTGGTCAGGTTCAGGTCGATCTTTGGATCCCATTTTTTGAAGCTAAACGAATTCGGTGTGCCCGGCGATTCGAACGACAAGTCTTTGACGTAGAGTTTCTGGATCGCAAACTGTTTTTTTGTTTCCTGTTCTTTGCTCATAAGATTACTTTTTGCTAATGGGTAAATGTGCTTCCTGCCAGGCAGTTATGCCACCGTTCAAACTATACACCTTGTCAAAACCCTGCTGGCCTAGTTCCTTACAGGCCAACCCCGAGCGCGCGCCCGTTTTGCAATACACCAGCAGGGTCTTGTTTTTATGCTTTTCCAGCTCGCCGATGCGTTTCGCCACGGCACCAGCCGGAATTTGAATTGCCTTGGAAATCTTGCCGCCGACTGTTTCAGAAGGCTCGCGTACGTCGAGCACGACGACATCCTCGCTATTCATTAGCTGCACCGCGCCCGCAGGCGTCAGGCTGGCAAACCGCTGCGACGCGATTTTCATCTCGTTGAAAAAGGTCAACGCCAGCAGCACCGCAAACGCGATCACCAGAAAAGGGTGATTCACCGCAAATTCAGAAACTTGAGCCAACATACTTATGGGAAAATTGAATCTAGAGTATTAGTCGGTAGAACAGAACACTTCCTGCATCATTCCTATCAGACGCAGGGTACGCTCATCACCGACGCGATAATAAACCTTGTTCGCATCCTTGCGCGACGACAGTATACCTTTATCGCGCAAAATCGCGAGATGTTGTGAGATATTACTTTGCGAAGTGCCGACATTATCGACGATTCCCTGCACGCAGACTTCACGACTGCCGAGCGTGCACAGGATTTTAAGGCGTAGCGGATGAGACATGGCCTTGAGCGAACGCGAGGCGATCTCGATATCTGCGGCGTGCGCCAACAGTTGATCGCCGTCCACTACATTTGCTGCTTCAGTTACCATTTGCTTAAGTGTATTACCAAACGTTAATATTAGGGAATGATTATGGTTAAAACCCGAGCCAATGTCCACTGCGCCGCTGAGTAAACTATTTCTCTGCGCGTTGATTGCGGGTCTGGTGGTCGCGCCGCAGTCGCTGGCCGCCGACCGCAGCGCCAAGGAAAAACAGCTTAAAACCGTTCTCACCAAAATCGAAAAGCTGAAGCAGGCTATCGACGTCAAGGAAGACAGCAAGTCCCAGTACATCAAGCAATTGAAATCGATCGAACGCAAGATCGGCAAGGTCAACCAGAAAATCCGCGTTATCGACAAAAAAATCAAGGGCAAAAAATCGGAGCTCGCGGCCCTGCGTAAAACCCGCCTCAAGCACCAGCGCCGGTTAAGCCGCGAAAACGACTACCTCGCCGAGCAGGTCTACACGGCATTTACCCTGGGACGCGAGGAAAAGGTTAAATTGCTGTTTTCACAGCAGGATCCACAAACGCTGCAACGCAACCTGATTTACTACCAGTATTTCTCCAATGCGCGGGTCGAGCTAATCAATCAGGTGCAAGACAACATCGACAAGATTATCGAGACCGAACGACTGATTCAGCAGGCGCGTCAGGACCTGGAAAAGAGCCAGCAGGACCTGAGCCAGCAGAAACAGCAGCTCAACCAGGATCGCGGTAAGCGCAAATCGATCATCGCCTCGCTCGACAAGCAATTGAAAAACCAGGGTGGAAATCTTTCACGGCTCAAGGATGAAGCAGCGCAGTTACAAAACCTGATCAACTCGATCCAGGAGATCTTTACCGATGCGCCCGAAGACGACATCGCGGGGCAAGCTTTTTCGGAGTTGAAGGGCAAGCTTGCCTGGCCGGTCAAGGGCAAGTTAAAACGGCTATTCGGCCGCAACAAGCCATTATCCGACCTGCGCTGGCAGGGGGTTATTCTCGAGGCGCCCAGCGGTTCTCACGTGCAGGCGATATCCCACGGACGGGTCGCCTTTGCCGATTGGCTGCGAGGGCTTGGCAACCTGATCATCATCGATCACGGCAACTCTTACCTGTCGCTTTACGGTCACAACGAATCGCTGTTTAAAACTGCTGGCGAATGGGTCGAAGCCGGAGACGTGATCAGCAGCATCGGCAGTAGCGGCGGGCAAAAAAAGTCCGGACTTTACTTCGAAATCCGTAAAAAAGGCAAACCGCAGAACCCCACCGGCTGGTGCAAGGCGAGCAATAAATTTGCCGCTGGTTAACGCCCTGGCCTGATAAATCTGCAAAAAATCGCACTTTCCCGTAGAATTTTGCATTCTCGGCACAATCTTTTGAACTGTTTACAACTTACAGAGCCTTATTCTGGTCTACAATATCCAGTCAGGCTCATCGCCAGCGCGCACTATCGGAGAATCGAATGCTACAAAATCTGCGAACTTCCACCTGGTTTCTGAGTGGAATACTGCTCGGGTTATCACTGGCGGTAGGCCACAGTGTTTACGCTTTAAAGGACGATAACAGCAAGCAGATCCCGTTTGAGGATCTGCAAGCTTTTACCGAGGTCTTCTCCAAAGTCAAATCCGACTACGTGGAATCGGTTGACGACAAGAAACTGATCGAGGACGCGATCCGCGGCATGCTCAACGGACTCGATCCGCATTCCGCATTCCTCAACACCAGCGAATTCAGCGATCTCAAAATCGGCACCACCGGCCAGTTCGGCGGGCTCGGCATCGAGGTCGGTATGGAGAACGGTTTCGTCAAGGTCATTTCGCCGATCGATGATACACCCGCATCGCGGGCAGGCGTGCAGGCCAGCGACCTGATCATCAAGCTCGATGAAAAATCGGTCAAGGGCATGACCCTGAACGAAGCGGTCAAGATCATGCGCGGCAAGCCCAACACCGATATCGACCTGACTATCGTGCGCGAAGGCGAACCCAAGCCGCTGGTCATCAATATCACGCGTGAAATCATCCGCGTCAAAAGTGTCAAGAATCGCATGCTCGAGCCGGGCTACGGTTATGTTCGCATTACCAATTTCCAGTCACGCACCACCACCGACCTGCTAAAGGCCATTTCCGATCTGCAAAAGAAAGAACGTCTCAAGGGTATGGTGCTCGATCTGCGTAATAACCCGGGTGGTGTTCTTAACGGCGCGGTTGGCGTCTCCGACGCATTTATCGATGACGGCCTGATCGTTTATACCGAGGGCCGCCTGGACGATTCCAGCCACCGCTACCTGGCAACCCCGGGCGATAGCCTCAACGGCGCGCCGCTGGTGGTTTTGATTAACGGCGGTTCGGCATCGGCTTCCGAAATCGTCGCCGGCGCGGTGCAGGATCACAAGCGCGGCATCATCATGGGCACCAAGTCATTCGGCAAGGGTTCGGTGCAAACCATCCAGGAACTGCGCAACGGTTCGGCGGTGAAGCTGACCACCGCGCGTTACTTCACCCCGAACGGACGTTCGATTCAGGCCAAAGGTATCGAGCCGGACATCAAGCTCTCCACCGTGAAGCTTTCTGATAAAGATGAAAAGGCGCGTGAAACCTATTCCGAGAGCGATCTCGAAGGGCGCCTGAGTAATCCCAATGGCGAAGGCGACGAGGCCAAGAAAAGCGACAGCGAAACGCTGGCGAAATCTGACTTCCAGCTGTACGAGGCGCTTAACCTGCTCAAGGGTCTGTATATCCTCAAAGATATCAGCAACGGCTAACCAGCGGCCCGATGTTACGCTTCTGGTTGAGCCTGCTTGCGCTATTGGCGACCGGCGCCGCAGCGGATCAGCGTCCGGCTTTATCGCTGGTCATCGACGATCTCGGGTATTCACTGGGAAACGGCATGGCGGCCATCGATCTCGACGGCGATCATACCTACGCCATCCTGCCGGGCGCGGCATACAGTCGCAAGCTGGCCCGGCATGCGCACGAACTAAACAAGGAAGTCATCCTGCACCTGCCGATGCAATCGATCAGTTCCGGGGCTGCGCACGAGCCGAATGCGCTCAACGAGGCAATGGATGAAGATCAGCTCACGGCGAACGTGCATTCGCTGCTGGCGGAGATTCCATTTATCCGCGGCGTCAACAACCACATGGGCAGCCATCTGACCGAGTTCGATTTTTTCATGCGCCCGGTGATGGACAGCATTCGCGGTTACAATCCGCGACTTTATTTTCTCGATAGCCGCACGTCGCCGCGCAGCGTGGCGTACGCGCAGGCGCTGGATGCCGGTCTGAATTCGATTTCGCGCGACATCTTCCTCGACAATGAACCCAATCCGGAATCGATACGGCTACAGTACGACATCTGGCTGACCAAGGCGCGCGCGCTTGGCTCGGCCATCGCCATCGGTCATCCCTATCCGAATACGATTGCGGTATTGCGGGAAAGCCTGGGCGAGACCAACGCTGATTTCAGATTCCTGCGCCTTTCAAGCCTGATCGACGAGCGCAAATCAGCGGGATTGTCCGCCGGCAAAATAACCACTACGACAACTGTGCTCAGGCAGTAATTAAATCGGCGGCGGCCTAAAACCACCCATCAGGGTTTCAACCTGTTGCGCCAGCGCCAGCGCGATATCTTCACGCCAGGGGGCGGCGATCAATTGCACTCCGACCGGTAATCCTTCGGCACTGGTGCCAGCTCGTACCGATACCCCTGGCCAGCCGAGCAGGTTATGAATCTGATTGTAACCCCAGTCGTCGAAACTATCGTTATGCGAAGCCCGATGCGGTCGAGCGATAGCAAACGAAACCGGGCACAGAATGGCATCGTAGTCGGCAAAAAACCCGAGCGCCTGGCTGCGGGCCTCGTCGATCGCTTCGACTAGCGCCGGGTCAAGCTGGTTGGCGCTGGCAATGCCCTGCTCGGTCAGGTAACCGCGCAGCTCTTCCCCGGGTTGTTCGGTGCCATGGCGTTGCAGCAGCCGCATAATGAAACCCGCGCTGGTCGCTTCGCGAAACTCGGTAGTCAGATCGACCAGCTGTCGCGTCTGCGGCAAGAGTTTTTCTTCGAGGTTAAAACCCGCGACGCGCAACGCCTTTGCGCTGGCGGTGACCACGCGCTGAATATCGTCGACCGGGGTCACGATGCCATTATCGGCGTACCAGGCGATACGCAACTGCGAGACATCGACCGACCGCGGGTCACCCATCGGAACCGGCACCACGGCAGGGTCACGGCCATCCGGGCCGCAGATCAACGGCAGGGCCAGGCTCAGATCTTCGACGTAGCGCGCCATCGGCCCGATCTGGGTCAGCGAATCCAGCACCCCCCCGGCATAGGGCACGATATGCCCGGTTCGCGGCGTACGCCCCGAGGTCGGCTTGATTCCGGCAATGCCGCAGAGATGCGCCGGCTCGCGAATGCTGCCACCGGTGTCCGACCCCAGTTCCAGCGCGGCGCCGCCGCAGGCGATGATTGCAGCCGAGCCGCCGCTACTGCCGCCGGGGCTGCGTTCGAGGTCGAAAGGATTACAGGTACGGCCATAAATCAGGTTGTTGGTTTCGCCGCTGAAGGTCAGTTCCGGGGTATTGGTTTTACCGAGCAGTACCGCGCCGGCGGCACGCAGGCGCGCCACCACCGGGGCATCCTGATCCGGCAGAAAATCCTTGCGCCCGAGGGTGCCGCCGGTGGTAACAATGTCGGCGGTATCGAGCGAATCCTTGATCGTAATCGGCACCCCGTGCAGCGGACCCCTGAACTGTTCATGGGCCGCCATCCGGTCGAGCTCATCGGCTTCTCCGAGCGCGCGCTCAGCCACCAGCTGCACCACCGCATTGATGTCGGGATTGACCTGCTCGATACGTTCGAGGCAGGCTTCGACGATTTGCCGGCAGGAAAGCCGTGCGTTGCGGATTTCGCGCGCGATCCGGCGCGCGGACCAGTAGATAGCATCAGACATGATGCAATTATGGTTATCTCAATCCTGATTATCCAGCCTTGATTTGGCCGTCTCGAAGTAGGCGACGAACTCGACCCCGCGCACATCCAGCGGCGAGAACACCAGTTTAGAAGAACGTTTTCTGTTCCTGACATCGAGCACCCAGCGCGGTAACCGGGGCTCGGCGGTATCGAGATGGAGGTTATCCTCGCCGGCACGCAGCTCGGAAATCAGCTGCGGTTTTCTGCTGGCCTGAGGACTGGCCTCGATGCTGGCAATCGGCGCCTCGTAGGACCATTCCTGGCGCTTGCCGGCCTGCGCCTCCGAGGCCTCGAGCCGGCACATCGGCCGGCCATTGACGATGACGATTTCGAGTTCGTGTTTATGCACTTCGCCATTGGTGAGCTTGACGCTGAGCGCAAAACTGCCAGCGCGGTTGTCGATATTGTCGAACTCGATCGAGCCCTCGAAACCCTTGGTGATTTCGTTGACAAAGTACAGGCCCAGGCCCTTGCCGTGATGCTCGCGAATCCGGCGCGACGAAAATCCGAGCTGGTAAATCTTGTCCTTTTCATCCTCCTTGATGCGCGGGCCGCGGTTATAAACCCTGAACTCGACCTCGCCGCCGCGCTGCGCAAGCGAAATAGCGACCCGGCTGTAACGGTTGCGGTGCGCCTTCTGCTGCGAGTAAAACAGCGCGTTATTGATCAGGTTTTCAATCAGTAACACCATGTGGTTTTCGTTGCCGAGCATTTCGCTATCGCTGCGCAACTGGATACTGAACTTGTCATCGGCATAGCTGCCACGCCCTGGCCAGTCCTGGTTGAGCCCGAGTTCGTCCGGATTTTCGGTTATCGGCAACAATGCACGCCGCAGCGCATGACTCATCATGAAGGTCGGTTCGAACGGCGCCGGCTCGATGTCGTCGTTGAGCTGCGCCTGGAAGAAATGCTCTTCGCAATCGTAGATCTGGTTGGCGACATGCAGCGCGATATTATCGGTGGTCGACAGATCCAGTAGATCCCACAGGTACAGCAGGCCATCGGCGGCTTCGCGATACTGCTGTTTTTCGCCTGGCTCGCAGGCTTGCTGCGCGTTCCTGAGCGCGGTCTGCGCCTTGTCGTAACTGATGACGCCATTGTGGCGTACTTCCGAGGCAATATTTTTGAAATGCAGGAATTTTTCATCGTACTCGATGGTTTCCAGCAGGCGTTCGCTGATAAACATTTTCAGTTTGTCGGCGTGATCGGAATAGGTGCGCGCGCGCGTGCCGAGTTCGCGTTTCGAATCGAACAGTTCGCTGATCTGCTCCTGGTATTGCCGCAGCTGTGCGCGGTAACGCCGGCTTGCCCTGGCAAAGCGCCAGATATCGAAAATCACCAGTAACAGCAACAGCGCGGCGGCGGGCAGCACCGTGTCCTGCCGCTGCAGCGGCGCGGGCAGGCGCTCGAGCCTGAACAGATCGGCATTGGCGAGTGCGAATTGCCAGACGATAAACGCTATTGCGCCCAACATGCTAAACCAGGGGTAGTAGATACGCGCCGATTTCATTTCGATTTATCGCCGGGCGGGCTCCACAGGTAGGCGCCTTCGTCACCGAAAGTAACGATACCCGCGCCATTGTTGCACAGCTCGGTAAAGCGGCCCTCGCCTTCCTCGGCCGCATCGAAGGCCCGCCGCAGCGTCTTGATGTGCTGCCGGTAGCTGGCGTAGGAAAATTTTTCCGGATCGAGATCGAGACGCTCGGCGATTTGGCCCGCGGTCAGCGGACGCGGTGAAGACTGCACCAGTTCGCGCAGCAGCTTGCGCGGGGTCGGCGCCAGCGGTCGGCGCGCATTGCTCGGATTCATCAGGCGCTGCCCTTTCCAGTAGACGTTCCAGGTATTCAGGTCGATCGTCAGTTCGCCGCTATTCACCACGTTAATGGTTGCGGACAGGTCTGAATCGATCGAAACCTGTCTGAGCACGGCCTTGATGCGCCAGCACAGCACCTGCTCGACGTTATGCTGATGCTTGGCGATGAAATCGGTGGCCGAAAACTGTTCCAGTGCTTCGCGCTCGATCTCGGTGCCGCTGTGTTCCGACAGGTAAATAATGGGCAGGCGCGGCCACTTCTTGCGCAGCGCGTTGGAGACCGTGAAGCCGGCCTGATCGTTACCGTTCATACGCGCGTCGAGCAGCGCCACATCAGGCGGGGATTCCTTGTCGGTGAGCGCGATCTTTTGCCGCGCGGCCTCGGCAAAATTCAGGATCGTCAACGAATTCGGCTTACCGTCGAAGTCTTCTTTCTCCAGCACCGGGGAGAATTTCTTGATCCAGTGCGATTGGTCTTCGACCCAGAAAATGGACGCCATCAGTAACCCGGCTGCTTTGTGTTGACCATAGATTGTAAGTATACAGCGGCCCTGATGAACTACCGTTTGCCTCTCCGGAATGTGAAATATTTCTTAGTAAAGGATATTTATTAAAAATTTTAGCTGTTTTACCCCGTTTTTCACCAATTTTTCACAGCCCCTGCATAGAGTCCAGATTACATTTAACGAAGTTGAGGTTAGGCCCATGTTTATCGAAGTATTTAGAGCCTGGTCAATGGTATTAGCCATGTCTGTCGCCATCTGGCATAGCGCAAGTATCGCCAGGCGCTATGGCTGGAATATGGGTAAAAACGCCTTTTCCCTGCAATATTGCTCGATACTCAGAATCCCGAAAAGTGACAATTACCCACTATAGGATTGCCGAGACAGCCTGGTTTTCCAGCGAAAGGCATCTATTCTCTACTATTCACAACTACTTATAAGATTAGGAAGATAACCATGAACAATCTTTACTTTTTACCAGAAATGCCTGGCGTTTCGATCGCAGTCTGGATAGTTGCGAGCATGGTTTTCCTGTTTTTGGCCAGGGAACCGGTACACAAAATGATTCAGGCATTTTCCGACGCCACCGCGGGTGGTTTAAGAAAACTGGCCGAATGGACAAAAACTACCGCGCAGGCCATGCGCGAAAAAGACAGAAAAGTCTTGTTGGAATCCGGGGTTGCCAAGATTCAGGGCGAAATCCTCCAGGAATTCACCAAAATCGAGATGGCCAATACCAAGAGCCTGGCCGGGTACCCCAAGTTACAGTTAAAGCTCGACGACAACATCAGTCAGATCGAGCGCGACTACAAGGAATGCGGGCAGGTAACACCCGAAGCGCCTGGATGGAGTGAAGTCATCGAAAGTATCGGCAGGGCGCAGGGTTCGACCTCTGACCGGATTATCGAAAACATGCTGTCTGAAATACACAAGTCAGCGGTCGACGGGGAAAAGAAAGCGCTGTCTGAATTTCGCGACGTCGCGGCAAAACGCCACAAGATACTAGGCTCGATGGCGCCGGTCTGGAAGCGCGTCGAGAAACTGGGCAAGGAAATCAATAGCCAGGTCGAAAAGGTCATGGAAAACGGTCGTAATATTGAAAAATACATGGCCCGCTACGAAAAAATTTCCGCCGCCGAACCCGAATCGATTGATATGCTTTCGTCGAAAGTAACCAAGTTGTTCATCATTTCACTGATTGTTATTTGCGTCGGACTGGTGGGCGCATTCATCAACTTTAACCTGATTGCGCTGCCCATGTCCGAACTGGTACCCGCCGGGGTACGAGTCGCCGGAATGGCGGTATCGGAAGTATCGGCGCTGGTTATTGTCGCGCTTGAACTGGTCCTGGGCATATTCATGTTTGAAGCGATCGGCGTGACTCACACCTTCCCGCAAATTTCGAATATGACCCGGGGTAAGCGCAAAATCATCCTGTCTGGATGCCTGCTTGGGCTTTTGTTCCTGTCTACCGTCGAAGCATCGCTTGCAATCCTGCGTGAAAATCTGGCCGAGGCCAAAACGGCGCTGGACATCAGTCTGGCTGGAGAATCGGCAACGGTTATCGACAACGTCAACTCAAAAATCACCCTGATTGGACAAGCATTGCTGGGTTTTGTGCTGCCGTGGATACTGGCGGTAATCGCAATTCCGCTGGAAATGTTTATCGAGGCCAGCCAACACGCCTTCGCCAAGATATATACCATGCTAATCACCCTGCTCTGCCATCTGGCCAACGCGATCGCGTACCTGGTAGAAGGGTTTTTTAATATCCTGTCGCACCTGTTCGACATCTACATCATCATTCCCGTACAGATCGCCAACATGTTCACCGGGAAACGGGTTAGCGCAAGCTAACCAGGGGAAGATAAGATGGAAAAGATATTAAAGCCTGTTTTGTTTGCAGTATCGATAGTGGTGGCCGTTTCAGCCTGTTCCGATAGCAAGAAATATGAAACATCCTATTGTACGCTGGCCGATATATCCGGCACCTACGCCGGTGAAAAGGCCAGCGTGGTCAAGATAATCAAGGCCGGCATAGTGCCGGAAATGATTCCCGGCGACAGCCTGTTCTTCATCAAGATCGACAGCAACAGTTATGCGGAAGAAAACCTGGTAACGAAAATGACCCTGGATTACAGGCCGACGACGGCGAACAGCCAGAAGCTGGCCATCGCAAAAACGCTGGACGATTTTGGCAGAGGCAATGCCAGGTCCAGGCTGACCGATATCAGCGGCGCATTAATGCTTTGCTCCGATTATCTGAAATCGACACAATCCGGAACCCAGGTAATGTTCGTTTTCAGCGATATGAAAGAAGAACTGCCATCGGGCGTGGTACGCAAGTTTACCGAGGATGAGTTTGCGGGCATCGACATCGTTGCCATGAATGTCATCAAGCTCAACAAGGACAGCTCGAATCCGGAAGTCTATCGCAAGCGGCTAAAATCCTGGAATGAGCGCATTATCAATTCCGGCGCCAGAAGCTGGCAAACCATGATCGACGCGACCAAGATACAGGAATTTATTTATCAAGTTAAATAACCGCTCCCCCATGGTTAATTGATAATAACCTGCCTTTTCATGTTGCACGCCCCGCGCAAGCGGGGGTTTTTTTACCTGGGAGCCGCATGACGGGACCCGGGGCGCAGCCTTTGCCAGCAGCCAGTTGGTGGGCGCCTATAATGCGTTGCTGGAAGGCGCTCTCCGGCAACTCGAACAATGCCCCGCGTTTGCCGGCATCTCGATCAAACGTCTAGATATCTTCCGCATTCTCAACGACATATCGGCAAATCCCGGCAGTTTCGGTATCAACGAAGTCGAGTCGGCCTGTCTGAGTTTCGGCGTCATCGAGGTCCATGGCGGTGAGATCTGGCTTGAGTCCGATGGTCCAGGGCACGGCAGTACCCTGTCTTGTTACCCTTGCGGACGCGGAGCAATTCGCCGTCGGGCAGCATAAAGATCCGATAGTGAGCACTTAACCTGACCCAGATCAATGTTCCTTTTCCTGGAACAGGTAAAAACGCTGCTTACACGACCACTTGAGGATAGACGATGGCCAGAACAATCAGACAGCAAATTCTCAGATGCCCGACCCGCAATCGCGATGTCGAGGTGTCCTATATCGCTTCCGGCCGCTGGTTCGCAACCCGGTACGAAATAGTGTCCTGCCCGAGCATGTTCGATGGCCCGGGAAGCTGTCACCGGCAGTGCAGCCCGCTGTTGTCGCGCCCGTCGAATTTCATGTCACAGGCCCTGACCCGAATTTAAAACGCCGCGATGCCGCAGCGTCTCCCTTCCGCCAGAGAATCCCGTAATCTTCAGCGATCGAACCAGGACGACTATCCATAAAACTGCCTTGCCACGGCATCGACGGCGTTGGTGAGAATTACAGCCAGCAGGCACTGACCGACAAGAATTATTTCATGGCGCCCGCGCTTGACGCGTCCGCACATGCCTGGCACCACAGCGACGCGGGCCTGGTGAAATCGATACGCGAGGGATCGCCTCGCACAAAGCGCATGGCGGCATGGCGGCATGGCAAGAAGCTGGCGTCAGCGCCGAGGATGCCGCCGACCTGGTGGCCTATATCAAGAGCCTGTGGACCCAGCGCGAGTTCGACTGTCAGGGTCCGAAACACATGCAATGCATGCAGTAACGGTTATCATGACGGGTATCGATTCAGCGAACTACGAGTAGAGCATGTTTTACAAGACTAGCGAACACCATGGCCTGCCGCATAATCCATTCAAAAGTTGCGTCGCGCCGCGACCCATCGCCTGGGTGAGTTCACTTCATCCCGACGGCACGATAAACCTGGCGCCCTACAGCTTTTTCAACGCGCTCACCAGCGACCCGCCGATGGTGATGATCTCCTTCAACGGTTACCACGAACACGGCGGCGAGAAAGATACGCTTTACAATATAAAGGCCTGCGGCGAATTCGTGGTTAACATGGTGCCGCTGACCCTCAAGGACGCGATGAATGTCACCACCGCCAACCTGGCACATGAAGTCGACGAGCTCGCGCTGGCCGGGCTTAGCACCGAGGATTCGCAACTGGTCAAACCGCCGCGCGTCAAGGAATCCCCGATACACCTGGAATGCGAATTTTTTAAAGAGATCCAGCTACCCTGCACCCTGCCAGACAGTATCAATACGATGATCATCGGCAGCGTACTCGGGGTGCATATCAGCGACGAAGTGCTGGTCGACGGCCTGGTCGATTTATCCCGCATCAAGCCATTGGCGAGGCTTGGCTACATGCAATACACCTCGGTCGACGAGTTGTTTGCCATGGCACGCCCGGACGACTGACGGCGTCTCTTCAGTCGTCTGCAGCCGCCAGTGATTGCTGGAACTCGAGCGCAACACCAGCGGAATAACGCGCCAGGCCGTTTGCCAGAAAGTCATCGCGCATCGGCTTGCCGTTTCCGACCAGTGCCTTCATTTCCGATTCCGGCGTATGCTTCTCCACCGGGGGCCAGTGACCGGGTTGGGGATCGGCGCCCTCGGCCGCGATCTCGAGCGGGTCGTCTTCGCTGATTGCCGGGATTTGTTCGAGATCCATGAACTGCCAGGTCGCTTCCAGGGGAATATTGTTATGCGGGTCGTAAAAATAAATCGACCAGAACAGGCCATGGTCGACCGCGCCCTCCACCTCGATACCGGCCGCCTCGATACGATCCTTGAGTGCGAACAGGGCTTCCCTGGATTCAACCGTGAGCGAAACATGATCGAAGCCAAGGGGCAGGCTGCTGCGATCGCCGGGAAACTTGCGATTCATTACGCTGGCGCCGTCGTATTCGAAAAACGCAATGTGAGTCAGGCCATCGCCTAGCTGGAAGAAATAATGCCGATACCCGTCATGGCCGATGCCGGCGCTTAGTTTCATGCCCAGCAGATCGCGGTAAAAACGTATCGTGGTGACCATATCGTCGGTAATAAAAGCGAGATGATTGATGCCTTGCAGTGTCATATTCCGCTCCAGATAGCCGTAAGATCGTCCTTTGTAGAAGCTCGTCGCAGGACAGTCGGGCAATCATAGCGCAATCCTGATTAATCTATACAGGCCTGAGATCGAAGTCTCTTGATCTGCTCACAACTTAAGCTACGAATCTGCTTGCAGGCAACAGTTTTACCAACACGCGGTCGCCTCAGCTTACTTCTTTGGGCTAAGGCCGGAGCTTCTACAGCGAGCGTATAATTGCGATCTGCCTACGATCGCCAAAACTGAATATGCCGGTGCTTATTACTCGACGGTTACCGATTTTGCGAGGTTGCGCGGTTGATCGACGTCGGTGCCGCGCAGCACTGCGACGTGATAGGCGAAAAGTTGCAGCGGCACTATCGACAGGATCGGGGTGATGTAGTCGGTATCGCAATCCATCTCGATGACGACATCGTCGGCGTCGGCTTCGAGCTGAGCGCCGCGATGCGCGAACACGTAAAGCTTGCCGCCGCGCGCCTTGACCTCCTGCATATTGGAGTGCAGCTTTTCCAGCAGATCGTCGTTGGGCGCGACCACGATAACCGGCATCTCGGCATCGACCAGCGCTAGCGGCCCATGCTTGAGCTCGCCCGCCGGGTCAGCCTCGGCATGGATATAGGAAATCTCCTTGAGCTTCAGGGCGCCTTCCATAGCAATCGGGTAATGCTCGCCGCGACCCAGGAACAGCGCGTGCTGCTTGTCGACAAATTCCTCGGCGATACTCTCGATGCGCGCTTCCAGCTGCAGCAACTCATCGATTTGCCGCGGCAGTGAATTCAATTCGCCAATAATGGCGGCCGCGGTTTTATTATCGAGCCGCTGCTGGATACGCCCGAGCGAGGTAACCAGTAACAACATCGCCACCAGCTGTGTAGTAAAGGCCTTGGTCGATGCAACCCCGATTTCCGGTCCCGCGCGGGTCATCATCACCAGATCGGATTCCCGTACCAGTGAAGATTCGGGTACATTGCATATACATAAACTGCCGCAATAGTTGTCCGATGTCAGGCTGCGTAACGCGGACAGGCTATCGGCGGTTTCGCCCGATTGCGACAGCGTGACAAACAGCGTGTTATCCAGCACCACCGATTTGCGATAGCGAAATTCGCTGGCGACTTCGACCTGGCAGGGCAGGTTGAGCAGCGATTCGATCCAGTAGCGAGCGACCATGCCGGCGATATAGCTGGTGCCGCAGGCCACGATCTGGACGTTTTGCACGCGTTCGAAAATCTCCGCGGCGTCGAAACCGAATACATTGTCGAGCACCGCCGAATCGGTAATTCGGCCCTGGAGGCATTGGGCCACCGCCTGTCCCTGTTCATGGATTTCCTTTTGCATGTAGTGCCGGTAATCACCCTTGCTGGCGGCGTCGGCGGTTTGCTCACTGGTTTTGACTTCCATCTGCCTGGCATTACCCGCGGCATCGTAAACCTGGTAATCGCTGTCGCTGAGTACGACATAGTCGCCATCGTCGAGGTAAATAAAGCGGTTAGTCACCGGCAGCAATGCCGACACGTCCGAAGCAACGAAGTTTTCCTTGATGCCGACCCCAACCACCAGCGGATTGCCACGACGGCAGGCAACCAGGGTGCGCGGATCGTCGGTGGCGATGATACCGAGCGCAAACGCACCCTCGAGTTCAGCCACGGCTTTTTTAACCGCGTCGAACAGATCACCATCGAAGTAGCTGTCGATCAAATGGGCGACTACCTCGCTATCGGTTTCGGAACTGAATTCGTAACCATTTTGCAGCAGGCGCTCGCGGATCGCCTTGTAGTTTTCGATGATGCCGTTATGCACGAGGGCGATACGATCGCTGGAAAAATGCGGGTGGGCATTGTTTTCCGAGGGCTCGCCATGGGTCGCCCAACGTGTATGCGCGATACCGATATGCCCGGGCTGTTCGGGCGGCATTCTAGATTCGAGCTCCCTGACCTTGCCGAGCGCGCGAAAGCGGGCCAGTTTCTGGTTATCGATTAGCGCAATACCGGCGGAATCGTAGCCCCGATATTCGAGGCGGTATAAACCCTCGAGCAGTATCGAGCTGACGTCGCGATGCGCCAGCGCGCCCACTATTCCACACATAGCTAATTTTCCTTCTTTTTCGGTTTCGACCAGGCGCCAATAGTAACCTGTTTTGCACGCGAAATAGTCAACTTGTCGGCCGGCGCATTGCGGGTAATGGTGGAGCCGGCGCCAATCGTGGCATTGCGCTCAACCCGCACCGGCGCTACCAGTTGCGTATCCGATCCTATAAAAACGCCATCCTCGATAACGGTTTTCGATTTATTGACGCCATCGTAGTTGCAGGTGATGGTGCCGGCGCCTATATTGACCTCGCTGCCCATCTCGGTATCGCCGATATAGCTCAGATGGTTGACCTTGCTGCCCCTGCCAATTTGAGATTTCTTGGTTTCGACGAAGTTACCGATTTTCGCTTCGTCCGCCAGTTCCGTGCCGGGGCGGATGCGTGCAAACGGACCGATACTGACATTGCGCCCTATCACCGCTTCATCGATCGAAGTCATCGGCTGGATCACGCTGTCGGCGGCGATACTGGTATTTCGAATTACGCAATTGGCGCCGATGCGCACGTTATCGCCGAGGGTGACCGTGCCTTCGAAGATGCAGTTAACATCGATCTCCACATCCTTACCGACTTCGACAACGCCACGCAGGTCGATTCGCGCCGGATCGTAAATTTTAACGCCATGCTCCATCAGCATTTCGACCTGCCTGGTGCGATAAAGAGCTTCGACCGCGGCCAGCTGTCGCTGATTGTTTACCCCGATAACCTCGTCGGGGTCGCTGCAAACCACGGCGCAGACCAAATCGCCATCGGCAACCGAGATCCCGACCACGTCGGTTAAATAATATTCCTGCTGCGCATTGTCGTTCTTCAGCGCGCTCGCCAGCCGCTGCAGCTTATCGCCCCGGATCAGCATCAGTCCGGAGTGACATTCGTCAATCGCCTGCTGTTCCGGTGTTGCGTCTTTTTGTTCGACGATAGCCTGTACCGCCTGTTGATTGCGAATAATGCGGCCGTAGCCGAAGGGATTTTCCGCTTCCCAGCTGAGAATACAAACCGCGGCATCGCGGCTCTGTTCGATCATCGACGCCATGGTTTCGGCACGGATCAGCGGCACATCGCCATACAGCACCAGCACCGCGTTGCCGGGGTTGATATGGTCGAGACACTGTTGCAGCGCATGCCCGGTACCCAGCTGTTCGCGCTGTTCAACAAATTGCAAGTCTTGCCCCTGCATCTCGTTTTGCACCTGATCGGCGCCATGGCCGACGACCACGATGATTTGCTCGGGCTCGAGCGCACGACTGCTGTCGACCACGTGCTGCAGCAGTGGCTTACCGGCCAGTTGATGCAGCACCTTGGGACGCGCGGACTTCATGCGCGTGCCCTGGCCTGCGGCAAGAATGACAATACTCAGGGGCATGAGTGGATTCTAGAAGAAAATCAGCGGATTATTGTAGTCCATCGATGTAATTTCGTCATTCGCGGAACGCATAGATTTTACCCAGAGTAAAATTCCGCAGGTTTGGAGTTAATACATTGTTGTCATCCCGCGGCTTGACCGCGGGATCTAGTTCCAATCAGAGGGAAGATGTCGGCCTGCGGCCGGGTTGTTTTGCTGGGCCCCGCCGGTCCGACGCATCGGGTCTAGCCGCGGGGTGACAGGATATGGGGGTGGATGCCCCATGTTTCTATCTTGTTATTTTCTTCTCAGTTTCTTGATGGCCTGGATCTGCGCCGCGGCGGCGGCGAGTTCGGCTTTCGCCTTGGCGACATCGAGATCCGATTGCTGGTCGGCAAGCGCATTCTCGGCCCGCTTTTGCGCTTCCAGCGCAGCGGCTTCGTCAAGGTCATCCGCGCGGATCGCGGTATCCGACAACACCGTCACCAGGTGCGGCTGCACCTCGAGAATTCCGCCGGAAATGAAGAAGAACTCTTCCTTGCCACCACCCATGTCGAGGCGAACTTCGCCCGGCTTCAATGGTGAAATCAGCGGCGTGTGGCGCGGCGCGATGCCCACTTCGCCCATTACTGCCGGCGCGTACACCATCTCCGCTTCGCCGGAGAAGATCTGCTCTTCGGCGCTGACGATTTCTACCTGGATTGTGCTCATTGCGCTACCTTACAGGGTCTTGGCGCGTTCGGCGACTTCTTCGATGCCGCCAACCATGTAGAAGGCCTGCTCCGGATACTGGTCCATTTCACCTTCCAGGATCTGCTTGAAGCTTGAAATAGTGTCCTTGACCGATACGTATTTACCCGGCGAACCGGTGAATACCTCGGCGACGAAGAACGGCTGCGACAGGAAGCGCTGGATCTTGCGCGCGCGGCTGACCACGAGCTTGTCTTCTTCGGAGAGTTCGTCCATACCAAGAATCGCGATGATGTCTTTCAGTTCCTTGTAACGCTGCAGGGTGCCCTGCACGCCACGCGCGGTATCGTAGTGCTCGTTGCCGACCACGTTCGGATCGAGGATCCGCGAAGTCGAATCGAGCGGGTCCACCGCCGGGTAAATACCCAGTTCCGCAACCTGCCGCGACAGTACCAGGGTGGCGTCAAGGTGGGCAAAGGTGGTCGCCGGAGACGGATCGGTCAAATCGTCCGCCGGTACGTATACCGCCTGGAAGGAAGTGATAGAACCGGTCTTGGTCGAGGTGATACGCTCCTGCAGTACACCCATCTCGAGCGCCAGCGTCGGCTGGTAGCCTACCGCGGACGGCATGCGTCCAAGCAGCGCCGATACTTCGGTGCCGGCGAGCGTGTAACGATAAATATTGTCGACGAACATCAATACGTCACGACCTTCGTCGCGAAAGAATTCCGCCATGGTCAGGCCCGACAGCGCCACCCGCAGACGGTTGCCGGGAGGCTCGTTCATCTGACCGTATACCAGCGCTACCTTGTCGATTACGCCGCCGTCGGTCATTTCGTGGTAAAAGTCGTTGCCTTCACGAGTCCGCTCACCGACCCCGGCGAACACGGAGAAACCCGAGTGCTCGACCGCGATGTTACGGATCAGCTCCATCAGGGTTACCGTCTTGCCCACGCCGGCACCGCCGAAGAGGCCGATTTTACCGCCCTTGACGATCGGCATGATCAGGTCGATTACCTTGATCCCGGTCTCGAGAATTTCAGTGGTCGCAGCCTGCTCGTCGTAAGTCGGCGGCTTGCGGTGAATCGGCATGCGCAATTCTTCACCGATCGGCCCCTTTTCATCGATCGGATTGCCGAGTACGTCCATGATGCGACCCAGGGTCTTTTGCCCGACCGGCACCGTGATCGGCTGCCCGGTATTGCTGACTTCGAGTCCGCGGCGCAGGCCTTCGGCAGCACCCATCGCAATGGTGCGCACGACGCCGTCACCAAGCTGCTGCTGCACTTCCAGCGTCAGGCCTTCGGCCTCGGCGATCAAAAGCGCATCGAAAACCTTGGGAACAGCGTCACGGGGAAATTCTACGTCGACGACCGCGCCGATTACTTCCACGATATTACCTGTGCTCATCTGCTAATCCTCTATCAATCAAATTCGTTAATCGCTGCACAAGTCATCCTGACCTGGCAGCTTCACGAAAAACAAAAACGTGGTTTTTGTTTTTCTTCATTTTCCAATCACTTAATGATTGGAAAATGGTGGTGCGTCCATGCACCACGGGAGGCTCCGCCTTTGGCAGAGCCTCCCCCGTTTAAACTGCTGCCGCGCCGCCCACGATTTCGCTGATTTCCTGCGTAATCGAAGCCTGGCGTTCGCGGTTATAAATAAGCTGTAACTCGTCGATCATTTCGCCGGCGTTATCGGTCGCGCTCTTCATCGCGATCATGCGCGCGGCCATTTCGCAGGCCACATTCTCGACCACGCCCTGGTAAACCAGCGACTCGATATAACGCTCCAGCACGCTGTCAAGCACCTCTTTCGAATCGGGCTCGTAGATGTAATCCCAGTGGTGGCTGAGCTCCTTGTCGGGCGCCGGTTGCACCGGCACCAGCTGCACCATCTTCGGCTGCTGGGTCATGGTGTTGACGAATTCGTTCGCGATCAGGTAAATCACGTCGATGTCACCCTTTTCATAGCGTTGCAGCAGGGTCTGCACCGGACCGATGATCTTGCTGATTTCGGGCGAATCGCCGATGTGGCTGGTTTCGGCAACCACTTTGGCGCCAATCCGTTTGAAGAAGTTCAACGCCTTGGTACCAAAGGTCACGACCTCGATTTCGACGCCCTTGTCGTCCAGTTCGCCAATGTGGTTGAGGGCCTGTTTGAACAGGTTGGTGTTGAGGCCGCCGCACAGCCCCCGATCGGTGGACACCGCAACGATGCCGGCGCGCTTGATCGGGCGATCGATCAGAAACGGGTGCTTATATTCCGGGTGCGAACTCGCGACATGGCTGACCACGTCGGCGATGCGCTGCGCGTAGGGACGCGTGGCGAACATCTGGTCCTGGGCGCGGCGCATTTTGCTCGCCGCCACCATTTCCATCGCCGCGGTGATCTTCTGAGTGTTCTGCACACTCGCGATCTTGGTCTTTATCTCTTTGCCGCCAGCCATGTTTAAGCTCTCTTAGTAAACGCCGTTGGCTTTGAAGTCTTCGATCGCCTGCTTGATCTCTGCGGCGATATCGTCGTTGTAATCACCAGCCTCGTTGATCTTGTCGAGCAGGGCCTGGTTGTTGGAGCGGATATGACCGAGCATCGCGTCTTCGAAGGCAACCACTTTGGTGACCACGACGTCGTCGAGGAAACCCTCGTTCGCCGCGTACAGCGAAATCGCCATTTCGGCAACCGACATCGGCGAATACTGGCGCTGCTTCATCAGTTCGGTAACGCGCTGACCGCGTTCCAGCTGCTTGCGCGTGGCTTCGTCGAGATCGGAAGCGAACTGCGAGAAGGCCGCGAGTTCGCGATACTGCGCCAGCGCCAGGCGCACACCACCGCCAAGCTTCTTGATAATCGGCGTCTGCGCCGCACCACCCACGCGCGATACCGACAGGCCGGCGTTGATCGCGGGCCGGATACCGGCGTTGAACAGGTCGGACTCGAGAAAGATCTGGCCATCGGTGATCGAGATAACGTTGGTCGGTACGAAGGCCGAGACGTCGCCGCCCTGGGTTTCGATGATCGGCAGTGCCGTCAGCGAACCGGTCTTGCCCTTGATCTTGCCGCCGGTAATCTTTTCGACGTAGTCCGGATTGATCCGCGCGGCGCGTTCCAGCAGGCGCGAGTGCAGGTAAAAAACGTCGCCCGGGTAGGCTTCGCGTCCCGGCGGACGACGCAGCAGCAGCGATACCTGGCGGTAAGCCCAGGCCTGCTTGGTCAGGTCGTCGTATACGATCAGCGCGTCTTCGCCACGGTCGCGGAAGTATTCACCCATGGTGCAACCCGAGTAGGGCGCGATAAACTGCAGCGCCGCCGAGTCGGAGGCGTTGGCCGCGACCACGATGGTGTGCTCCATGGCGCCGAATTCTTCGAGCTTGCGCACGACGTTGGCGATGGTCGATGCCTTCTGACCGATACCGACGTAGACACACTTGATACCGGTGCCCTTCTGGTTGATGATCGCGTCGATTGCTACCGCCGATTTACCGGTTTGACGGTCGCCGATGATCAATTCGCGCTGTCCGCGACCGATCGGCACCATCGCGTCGATGGACTTGAGGCCGGTCTGCACCGGCTGCGATACCGACTGGCGCGCGATAACGCCGGGCGCTACTTTTTCAATCGGCTCGAACTGCTTGGCATCGATGGCGCCCTTGCCGTCGATCGGCTCGCCCAGCGAGTTGACGACGCGGCCGAGCAATTGCTCGCCCACCGGCACTTCGAGGATACGGCCGGTACACTTGGCGGTATCGCCCTCGGAGATGTGCTCGTAGTCACCCAGGATTACCGCACCCACCGAATCACGCTCGAGGTTGAGCGCCATGCCGTAGGTGTTGCCCGGAAATTCGATCATCTCACCCGACATGACGTCAGCGAGACCGTGGATACGTGCGATGCCGTCCATCAGGCTGACAACAGTGCCCTCGGTTCTGGCTTCGGCCGTACTTTCAAAGTTCTTGATGCGATCTTTAATAAGCTCGCTAATTTCTGACGGATTAAGTTGCATCGCGTTTTATCCCGTAATCATAAAAATCTGTTATTTGGCCATGCTTTTGGCAATCTTGTCCTGCTGCTCGGCACTCAGCTCCCGGGCGCTTCTAATGCGCACTTCGATCTCGCCCTGCGCTTCCTGTTTCAGGGTCGCAAACTGGGCAGCGATCGCCGGCAAGGCAGCGAGCCGGCTATTTTCGGCCAGCAGGCGGATGGCGTTGTCGAAATCACTATCGCTTTCGAGCCCGGCCGCGTTGACGACTGACAGGAACAACTCGCCGAGCTCTCTGGGCAGCACGGAAGGCTGTTCGACAATAGCCTCCATGTCGGCGTCGGCGGCAATCGCCGCAGCCAGCGACAGTCGTTCCTGCCATTGATCCAGCTTGCTTTCACCCTGCGCCAGTTCAAACAGGGCCCTGGCGTAGGGTCGAGCGGCGGTTTCGAAATCAGCCATAATCTAGCCCTTAAATCTGCGCGACCAGTTCATCGAGCACATCGGCATGCACCTTGGCATCGACCTCGCGCTTGAGAATCTGCTCGGCGCCGGCCAGCGCAATCACGGACACTTCTTTGCGCAATTGCTCGCGCGCCGCGGTGACTTGCTGATCGATATCCGCGCTCGCCGCCAGCTTGATCTTGTCGGCTTCGCCGCGTGCGCTATCCTTGGCTTCATCGACGATTTCGTTGGCGCGTTTCTGCGCCTGGTTGATGATTTCCTGTGCCTGCGCCTTGGCGTCGTTCAGACTTTCGCTAACCTTGACCTGGGCATCTTCTAAGTCCTGCTGTCCGCGTTGTGCTGCGGCCAGGCCTTCGGAAATGCGCGCATTACGCTCGTCCAGGGCTGCCATGAGTGGTGGCCATATATATTTCATGCAGAACCAGACAAACACGATAAATGTGATGGTTTGTCCAATCAGTGTCGCATTGAAATTCATATTGCTGTCCTCGTTCTAGTGAATGTCAGGTTTGTCGCTGTCAGGCAACCGCGAACATGACATACATAGCCAGACCAACCGCGATCATCGGTACCGCGTCGACCAGACCCATAACGATGAAGAACTGGGTACGTAGCATCGGGATCAGTTCGGGTTGACGCGCAGCGCCTTCAAGAAAACGGCCACCGAGTACACCGATACCGACTGCGGCACCGAGTGCGCCCAGGCCCATCATTAAAGCGCCAGCGATATAAAGCAAAGCTGATTCCATGAGTTTCTCCTAATTATATAGAGTGTGTTGTGTTTAAAAGTTAGTGATCTGTCTGCGACGCCATATCGAGATATACGATGGTCAGCGTCATGAAGATAAACGCCTGCAAGGTAATGATCAGGATATGGAAAATCGCCCAACCCAGTTGCAAAAATCCACCCGAGATGCCGAGTACCCAGCCACCGCTGTACATCAGGGCGATCAGGATGAATATCATTTCGCCCGCGTACAGGTTGCCGAATAAACGCAGCGCCAGCGATACGGGTTTTGCAATTAGCGTGACGCCTTCCAGCACGAGGTTGATCGGCATCATGAATTTGGGAAACG
Organism: uncultured Gammaproteobacteria bacterium; assembly: GCA_947259305.1. GTDB lineage: Bacteria > Pseudomonadota > Gammaproteobacteria. Next base: position 53,517 of record CAMYML010000018.1, read on the forward strand.
GATGGAAGGCCAGCTCGGCGAAGAATCCGCCCGGGCCTTTCATCTTGATACTGTAGTAAATGACCAGCGCGAACACCGACAGCGACATACCGAAAGTAATATTGGGGTCGGTGCTGGGCACGATCTTGAGGTAAGGAATACCGACCAGGCTCGCCAGCCAGGGGATATGATCGACCGGGATCAAATCCATCAGGTTCATCAGGAATATCCAGATGAAGATGGTCAAGGCCAGCGGTGCCACCAGCGGGTTCTTGCCTGAAAACGAACCGCGCACCGAGTCGTCGATAAACTCGACGAGCATTTCGACGAAATTCAACAACCCGGTAGGGGCGTCGGTTGAAGCTTTTTTGGCCGCCTTGTGAAAGATCCACAGGAAAAAGATTCCCAGGCCAATCGAGAAGGCCATCGAGTCGAGGTTGATCGACCAGAAGCCCATTTCCTTGATTTCATCCGCACCATGGGCGATGCCCCAACTGCCGTCGGCATGCTGGCCATAAGTCAGGTTGGTCAAATGGTGCTTGATGTATTCGCCAGAATTCGCGTAGCTGCCAGCCATATTCGATCAATTACCCTTTAATAACAAACGGTACTATCCAGCCGGATCCCTGCATCAACACAAATCCGGCAAACAAAACTACAGGATCCCAGGGATGTCCGGAGGTGAAGGCGAGTGCGAAAATCGAACCCATAATCACCCATTTCCCGATTTCGGATCGGTATGCGTAGCCCAAAAACTGCGCCGCATCATTATTATTCTCCATGGCCCGCAACATCCTTATATCGAAGTATGTTTTCGGTACCAGGGCCGCCAAACAGCCAACCAGGGCCGAAAGTGTGACCGCATTATCCCAGAGACCTGTGCCTGTCAGGTATACAACCCCCAGAATGTATTGAAGAACCAGCGCCTTGATAATCTGATTTTTCATCGCTATTTCTGGCAGCAATCAAGCCCGGAATGCCCCGTCCGAAAAAGCGGATGCAGAGTATAAACGAGTTAATTGCGAATAATCAATGACCCGAACAAATATATTTATGAAGACAAATGCTCGAGGATTCCTTCGAGTTCGGCGCTGCTGTGAAAGTTAATCACCAGCTGTCCGGAACCCTTCTTTCCCGGCTTGATTTTGACCGCTGCGCCAAGCTTTTCACTGAGGCTATTCTCGAGTCGCCGAATGTCGGGGTCGACCGCCGCGGGTGGTGCTTTCTTGCTACCTGCCTGGGTTGCCAGCGTCTTTTTCACCAGCATTTCGGTTTCGCGCACCGACAGGCCGCGGTTCACGACCAGCTTCGCGACTTCGATCTGATCATGGCGAATCAGCGCCAGCAGCGCGCGCGCATGCCCCATATTGAGCAGGCCATCGTTGACCTGCTGCTTAACCGGATCGGCCAGGTCGAGCAGGCGCAACAGGTTACTGATGGTCGCGCGCGATCGCCCAACCGAATCTGCAACTTGTTGATGCGTAAGATCAAATTCTTCGATCAGGCGCAAAAACGCATTTGCCTCCTCGAGCGGATTAAGGTCTTCTCGCTGAATGTTTTCGATCAGCCCAATCGCCGCGGCCGACCTGGCGTCGAGCTCGCGCACCAGCGCCGGAATTTTCTGCAGCCCGGCCAGCTGGGCCGCACGCCAGCGGCGTTCGCCGGCAACCAGCTCGAAATGATTGCCTTCCGGGCGCACCACCACCGGTTGCACGATACCCTGCGAGCGGATCGAATCGGACAGTTCCTGCAACGCCTGCTGATCGAACACCGTGCGCGGCTGGAATTTGCCACGCTGGATACGATCGATATCGAGTTCGACCAGGCCGTCCGTCCTGTCTTCGTCGGCGACGCTGGTGACTTGCTCGATGTTACCGATCAGTGATCCGAGCCCTCTGCCCAGGCGCTTTTTTTTCATAATGGTCATTGGGTTAGGTAATGATTTTGTTTGGCGTCGCGCCGCAGAACTTCGCCCGCAAGCGCGAGATAGGCCAGCGAACCGCGCGAGTTCTTATTGTATTTCAGGATCGACAGGCCGAAGCTTGGCGCCTCGGCGAGCGCGACATTGCGCGGGATGACGGTACGGTAAACGCGATCGCCGAAATGCTCGACCAGTTCGGACGAGACGTCATTGGACAGGTTATTGCGCGGGTCGTACATGGTGCGCAACAGGCCTTCCACCCTGATATCCGGATTTACGCTGACGCGGATCTGTTCGATGGTATCGAGCAGCGAGGATAATCCCTCGAGCGCAAAATACTCACACTGCATCGGAATGACGACACCATTGGCGGCCACCAGCGCGTTGACGGTCAGCATGTTCAACGCCGGCGGACAATCGATCAATATGTAATCGTAGTCGTCGCGCAGCGTATCGAGCGCGAGTGATAACTGTCTTTCGCGGCCGATCTTGTTCATCAACTGCACCTCGGCCGCCGTCAGGTCGGCGTTGGCGGGGAGCACATCGTAGCCCGCCTCGGTCGCGTGCCGCAGCGCCTGGCTGGCGCTGGCTTCACCCAGCAACACTTCGCAGATAGTGCATTCGAGGTCGTTCTTGTCGATGCCGCTGCCCATGGTTGCGTTGCCTTGCGGGTCCATATCGACCAGCAGCACCCGGCGCCTGGTCGCGGCCAGCGCAGCGGCCAGGTTGACCGTGGTCGTGGTCTTGCCGACCCCGCCCTTTTGATTGGCAATGGTAATGGTCTTTGTCATAACGGTGTAATCATCACCAGGCTGCGGGTTTCGCCGATGCCGGGCACTGTTAACGTTTCTTCCTCGAAAGCAAACCTGTCGGTATTTAGTTGCTGCGCTTCCTGCGGCCTGAGCCCGGTCTTCATCGTCAGCAAGCGGGTTTTCGGTGCCAGCAGATGCGCAACGCTGTCACAGAATTCCGCCAGTGGGGCGTAGGCCCGGCTGACGATAAAATCCAGCGAATCCGGCGCATGATAGTCCTGAACCCGCGCCTGCACAACTTGCGCATTGCGCAGACCGCAATGCGCGATCGCCTGGCGGATAAAACGCGTTTTACGCGCATTGCTGTCGAGCATGATCCAGATCGTCTCGGGCATCGCAATCGCCAACGGAATCCCCGGCAGGCCGGCGCCGCTGCCAACATCCAGCACCTTGCTGGATTTTAACAGCGGCGGCATCAGCGAAAGGCTGTCGAGCAAATGATGGCTCAGCATCTTGCGCGGCTCGGTAATTGCCGTCAGGTTGTATACCTGGTTCCATTTACCGAGCAAATGCAGATATTCGAGCAATTGATCGTATTGCGACTGTTGCAGCGAGATCCCGAGCTCCTCGGAGCCGGCACGGAGTTCGCGCGCGAGGTCCATTCAGGCCGACTTCTGTACCTGAAACTGATGCCGCTTGAGATGCACCAGCAGCAATGATATAGCCGCCGGGGTAACCCCGGAAATGCGGCTGGCCTGACCGATCGTCGCCGGCCGGTGCTGCGCCAGTTTCTGGCTAACTTCGTTAGAGAGGCCGCGCACCTCGGCGTAGTCGAGCGTTTCCGGTAAACCGGTCTGCTGGTGCCGGCTGGCCTTGTCGATTTCCTGCTGCTGGCGAGCAAGATAGCCGGCGTACTTGGCATTGACCTCTGCCTGCTCGCGCACATTCTGGGCAAAAGAATCGGCGCCTTCGACAAACGGCATGACGTCGCCGATTTGAACTTCGGGGCGCTTCAGAATTTCGGCAAGTCGGTATTCACGGGTCACGGGATTTTGCAGCACGCGTTCGAGCTCGCTGGCGGCGTCGGTGCCCGGGCGCAGCCATTGATCGTTCAACGCCTGCTTGAGGCGTTCGAGCTGCTCACGGTAAACCTCGAAAGCCTGCCAGCGCGCATCTTCGACCAGGCCCAGTTCGCGGCCGAGCTCGGTCAGGCGTAAATCGGCGTTATCCTCGCGCAGCATCAGTCGGTACTCGGCGCGCGAGGTGAACATGCGGTAAGGCTCTTTGGTGCCGCGGGTAATCAGGTCATCGACAAGCACGCCCATGTAGGCCTCGGATCGCTGTAGCTCGAGCGAACGTTTGCCCTGCACGCGCGCGGCGGCATTAGCGCCGGCGATGAGTCCCTGGGCGCCGGCTTCTTCGTAACCGGTGGTGCCATTGATCTGCCCGGCAAAATACAGCCCCTCGATAAAGCGGGTTTCCAGCGTCGGGCGCAGATCGCGGGGATCGAAATAGTCGTACTCGATCGCATACCCGGGCCGGGTGATCAGCGCGCGCTCGAAACCAGGCATGCTGTTGACGAACTGTTGCTGCACATCGTAGGGCAGGCTGGTGGAAATGCCGTTGGGGTAGATCTCGCCGAGGCGCAAACCCTCGGGCTCGACAAACACCTGGTGCGAGTTTTTATCGGCGAAACGCACCACCTTGTCTTCGATCGACGGGCAGTAGCGCGGGCCGACGCCCTCGATTTCACCGCTGAACAGGGGCGAACGGTGCAGGCTGGCGCGGATGATGTCGTGAGTTTTCTCGTTGGTATAGGTAATGTGACAGCTCACCTGCTCGGGGTGCATGGCGAGCGTTCCCATGGTCGAAAACAGCGGCAGGGGATCGTCTCCCGGCTGTTCCTCGAGCCGCGCATAGTCGATGGTCTTGCGATCGATTCTCGGCGGGGTGCCGGTTTTCAGCCGATCGACGCGAAACGGGCGAGCGCGCAAGCGTTCGGCGAGCGCGCTCGCCGGCGGATCACCGGCGCGGCCTCCGGCATAACTGGAGTCACCGATATGGATCTTGCCATCGAGGAAAGTACCCACGGTCAGGACCACGGTTGGCGCGTAAAAATTGAGACCCATTTGCGTGGCGACACCTTCGATAGCGCTGCCGCTTTCGATCAGGTCAATCACCGGTTGCTGGAAAATCGACAGATTGGGCTGATTTTCAAGCTTTTCGCGGATCGCCATGCGGTATAGCTGACGATCGGCCTGGGCCCGCGTCGCCCGTACCGCCGGGCCCTTGCGTCGGTTCAGAATGCGGAACTGGATGCCGGCCTTGTCGGCGGCCAGCGCCATTTCACCGCCCAGGGCGTCGATTTCCCTGACCAGGTGACCCTTGCCGATCCCGCCGATCGCGGGATTACAGGACATTTGGCCGAGGGTTTCGATGCTATGCGTCAGCAGCAGCGTGTCGACGCCCATGCGCGCAGCCGCGAGCGCGGCCTCGGTACCCGCATGCCCGCCGCCGACCACGATCACATCGAAACGCTTGCTAAAACCCATAACCCGTCATATTAATGAAAAAGGGCGCGCATTCTAACGTATTTAGTGACTGGTTTCCAAAATATCCCGCGTGCCAGGGACTCTCTTCGAAGGGGAGCCGGGCCCTACGTCAAACGCGAAACCATTAGTTCCGCAATGGATTTGCTGTCACCCCGCGGCTTGACCCGATGCGTCGGACCGGCGGTATCCAGAAACCCAATGGAATCAAGCTCTGGACCCCGCGGTCAAGCCGCGGGGTGACAATTAATACA
>CAMYML010000019.1 GCA_947259305.1 uncultured Gammaproteobacteria bacterium
GCGAATAGCAGGGCGCTCGCCTCGGCGGGGTCGATGTCGCGCAGGTAAACCAGTAATTCCCTGGAGGGCTCGACATCGACGCTGAGGTATTCGTTGTCGGGCTCGAGCTCGATCTGGTGCGCGTTGATGCAAATACTGGTGCACAGGCGCATGCAGATGAAATCGAACGCCAGATCGATCTCGGCCGGCCGCAGCGGCATTTCGGACTGGTAACCGCGCATCAGGCTGGCCGCCTTTGCCAGTGGATCGTTCTGCTCCAGCATCACGTAGGTCGCCGCGATAACGGGTTCGATCACGAGCCAGCTTTCGATCATGTCACCGAAATCGATGATCGAGACCACTTTCAGGCCCGTCGCGTCCACCAGCACATTGGCGCGGTTGGCATCGTTATGAATTACGCAGCGACGCAGTTCCGTCAGCCGCGGCAGTACGCGTGCGCGATAGCCGGATTCGAAATACTCGATCAGGTCAAGCTGGCTGCCGTCCTTGACCAGGGGCTTGAATGATTCGAGCACGTCGAGCGCGTTATCCATCCTCCAGTGCAGCGGCCGTTCCAGCGCGGGATGTGAAAACGATGCCAGCGCGTGGTCGAGTTTCGCCAGGTGCTGACCCAGGTCCGTCAGCAGGGCCGGGCTCAGGCTGCCGACATCGGCCAGCATGCGGCCCTCGATAAACGGCAGTGCGCGGCAGGCGTGTTCGGTGCCGCTTTTACTGCGCAGCATTTCGATCGACTTGCCGTTCACCGAGGTGCGTGCGGTCGCGACCTGCGGTAACACCTGCGCCCGGGCCAGCCGCTGAAACACCTGGTGCTGGCATTCGAGCATGGCGGGCGATTCCTGCGCGTTGGCAATCTTGAAAACGTGACGCTGGTCTTTTTCGCCGATCAGGAAGTTCAGGTCGCGCTCGCCGTCGAGCTGTTTTATCGGGCCCGTCAGCGCAAACAGCCGCTGCGCAATTTCGCTGGCTTCGTCCAGGTCAAATTCAGGCAGCACGCAACTATCAGACATTGCTAAAATTTACTCAGAGTAAAACTTGAACTCATTGGTTCGATATCGGACATGCAATTAGTTTTTACTCTGAGTAAAAGTTATTGGTGGAGGGGTATTGTACGCGATGTCGCAAATGATTAACTAGCGGTCGTGGACTGATGCTGGCGGTGAATATATAGTCCGCGAAAATACGGGAGTTATCGATGTCGCTGCGCCTCGGGATCGACACCGGCGGTACTTTTACCGATGCGGTGCTGGTCGACGACAACAAACATATTACCAATGCCGAAAAGAGTCTGACCACGCGCTATGACTTGAGTCTGGGTATTGGCGACGTGATCGCAAAACTGCCGGCCGAATCGCTCGCCGAAGTCAGCATGGTTTCGTTGTCGACCACGCTGACGACAAACTCGGTGGTCGAAGATCTCGGCGCGCCGGTCTGCGTGCTGCTGCCGGGCTACAGCTCCGAGCAGGTCAAGCAAAGCGGGTTGCTCGAGATTTTGCCGGCACAGTTCGTCGTCCGCCTGGAGGGCGGTTACGATGCGGTCGGCCGCGAGCATCGCCCGCTGGACGAGGCCGCCGGGCAGGAGGCAATCGAAAAGCTCAAAGACCAGGTGTCGGCGTTTGCGATTTCCAGCATGTTCGGCACGCGTAACTCCAGCCACGAAATTCGCCTCAAGCAACTGGTTACCGAACTCACCGGCATGCCGGTCATCTGCGGCCACGAACTGGCGTCGAGCCTCGGCGCGCCGCGGCGCGCGCTGACCGCGGCGCTGAATGCGCGCATGGTGCCGCCGATCAAGGAATTGATCACCTCGGTGCAAACAATCCTGAGCCGCCATCAAATCGACGCCCCGCTGATGCTGGTCAAGGGTGACGGCTCGCTGGCGAGCCTGGAAAACGCGATCGAAAAGCCGATCGGCACCGTGCTCTCCGGGCCCGCGGCCAGCGTCATCGGCGCCTGCCAGTTATCGGGTCTGGAAAACGCGATCGTCGCCGACATGGGTGGCACCACTACCGATATCGCCATCGTCAGCAACGGTCAGCCCGAGCTCAGCGCCGATGGCGCCAACATCGGCGACTGGAAGCCAATGGTGGAAGCGGTGCGCGTCAATTCAATCGGTCTCGGCGGCGACAGCGAGGTTCGTTTCGGCGGTCACAAGGGATTATCGCTCGGCCCGCGCCGCGTGGTGCCAACCAGCCTGTTGGCGCACCTCTACCCGGAAGTGATTCCAAAACTCGAAGCCCAGCTCGAAGGCATGGCCAGCGCAAGCAGCAATCGTTTCGTGATGCGCCTGGAAAACAACCAGGCCCTGCTGCAGCAGTTAAACGCGGTCGAGCTCGAAGCCTGGGAGGCGCTCTCCGAAAAACCCATCGAGCTCGATGCCATCGTGCAGGAAAATCGCAGTTATGCGCGCGCGCTGGCCAAGTTGAAACGACTCGGGCTTGCGATTTATAGCGGCTTCACGCCGTCGGATGCGGTCCACGTGCTCGGCATCAACTCGCACTGGGACCGGCATGCGGCGGAACTGTCGGCGCGCATCTGGATGCGACAGATGCGTTTTCTCTACGGTTACGGCAAGTGGGACAGCGACGATATCGAAACCGCCTGCCGCCAGGTCTACGACCTGGTGACCGCGTCCATCCGGCGGTTGCTGGTCGAAGTCGGCCTTAACGAGTTCGATCTCACCGGCAAATCGAGCAAAACCAGCGGCATCGTCGACACCATCACCCGCATGGTGATTGGTAGCCATCAAAACCAGGGACGCAAACCCCTCTTCAATCTGGATTTTGCCAGCGAATATCCGATTGTCGCGGTCGGCGCGCCGGCCGCGAGCTACTACCCGGATGTCGCCGCCAGCATGTTTATCGGTCTGCACTTGCCCGAGCATGGCGATGTCGCCAACGCCTTCGGCGCCGTCATGGGCAGCGTGATACAGCGCGCACAGGTCACCGTGACGCAGCCCCAGCACGGCATCTTCCGCCTGTTTCACGAGGACCAACCGAAAAATTTCGAATCGCTCGATGCCGCTAAACAGGAGGCCCGTGAAATCGTCGTCCGCATCGCGCAGCAAAAGGCCCTCGACGCCGGCGCTATCGATCCCGCCGTAACGCTGGAATATGACGAGGTGCACGTCAAGGACGAGGTCGATGGCGAACTGTTTCTGGAATCGACCGTCATCGCGACCGCGATTGGCCCGGCCTGTAACTGGCGCTCGGAATCACCGGCGTGAAGCTGGCCCGGCGGCTGCGCGATTATGGCCTGTACCTGCGCGGCAGTACGCGCCTCAATCCGCAGGAACTCGAAGACTATGAGTTCGCGGCAGAGCGGCCGGCAATCGTTCTGGTCGGTAACATCGGTTCGAGCTACTGGCCGGTGTTCAGCGAGTCGGCTGAATATCTCGATGGCGCGGCGCACCCGCTGGATCGCTGGAGCCGATGGATTGCCGAAACCCTCGCCGCCGAATTTTCGCTGGTGCCGGTCTACCCCTTCGAAGGCCCGCCCTACTATCCGTTCCAGCAGTGGGCGCAACGCGCCGAAACTCTCGAGCAATCACCGATTGGCGTCATGATGCACCCCGAGTACGGACTCTGGCATTCCTACCGCTTTGCCCTGCTCGGCGCCGAATTCGAGACCGAGTCCGAGCAGACCCCGACGACGGCCGCTTCTCCCTGTGTCGATTGTGCCGATAAACCCTGCCTGCGACGTTGCCCGGTGAATGCCTTCGATGGCGCCGGCTACGACGTTGAGCGCTGCGCCAGCTATCTGCAACAAACCCCGCTGGCCGAATGCCATGCGCTCGGCTGCCTGGCGCGTTATGTATGCCCGGTAGCGCCCGAACTGCGCTATATCCCGGCGCAGGGGCGTTTTCACCTGCAGGCTTTTCTCGATGCCCGCAGATGAAATAAAAAAGTGGTGTTTTGCATATTATTGTTTTTAGATACTCATCTATACTTACTAGGTTAAACAACTAATAAATAGTGCGGGAAAAGAAAGCGGACCGAGCGGTCTGCGAGGTATTACTGTTCCATATGGCAAAACTCGGAAATATTTTATTCAGCAGGACTCTCAACCAGTTCCTCGAGTGCGATGACCTCGCCAGTAAGAAGGGGATGTCGCTGGTCGAGAAACTGAAGGAATCGGCGCGCGATAACCTCGACAAAGTGCTGACGACTATCACGCAGGTGGAAGATCCGCATCGGGAGGCGCTGAAAAACATTTGCCGCGAATCGATCGAAGGCTTCTCGGAAGATTATTTTCTCGACGTGTTGTCACACGATCAAACATCAATTCGTGTCGCCGCGAGCGATATCCTGTCGCATACTGCGGCAGTCGATAGCGTCAAGCTGTTCCAGCGTCTGCACGAACCCGGTGCTTCGCTCTACGAAGTAATCGAGGTGCTCGAATCGCAGAAGCAGCATTTAAAGCCGGAAGATATCATCAGTCATGCAATCAAGCTGGAAGCCGATTACGCGATACGCCTGTTGAAACTGGTCGATGGCAGCGAGCAGCCGGTCGACCTGTCCAAGCTCAGTTTTCAGTTGAACAAGATCGAGAGCCCGGGATTCAAGATCAACCTGTTGAATTATTTTGGCAGCGTCAACCAGCCTAAAATCCCGCTGATCGTGGCGCGTTTCCTCGACGATACCAACAAGGTGGTCGTACTCGAGGGGCTGAAAACCCTGGATCGGCTGAAAATCGATTTCGACGTTTCGGTGCTGCTGCCCTACACCGAGACCATGACGGGCGTCGAGCTCGAATATGTACTCAAGATTATCGCCAAGCAGGCAGATGCCGACCTGGTACCGCACCTGTCGGCCTACCTGACGTCGAAATCCACCGAATTGAACGAATTCTTTGCGCGTATCGTCGTGGTTAACGCCGATGCGGGCAGCTTCGAAAAATTCCTCAAGCGCCTGATGCTCGAGGACGACTGGACCCAGCAGCAGGCGATTGCCTGCGTGCAAAAATTTACCAACGAGAATTTATCGGAAGTCGCGCGCGCATTGACCGGCCATGACCAGGAGTTTGTCCGCAATACCGCGCAGGCGCTGGTGATGAACCTGATCGGTGACGACGATCTCGGGAAAATCGAGGAGTTCGCGCTCAGCGATAACTGGCAGGTCAGGGAGCGCGCCGTGCAGTCGCTGTCCAAGTCTTCGAATCGCAGGGCTATCCCGATTCTGAAGAAATTGGTCGACGCCTGGCCCGACGATTTCCCTTTGGCGTTGCGCGCGGTCAAGCAACTTGGCTTTGGCAAAGGCCTCGAAATTGCCTTCGAGGGGCTCAAGAATCCGCAGGCCAACGTGCAGCGCGCTTCGCTGGAAGCGATCGAGGCGGTCACCACCGAAAAACACGCCGCCAACGTGCGCGACAATATACTCTGGAGTCTGCCGGTGTTGACCACGGAAATGCGCGAATTTGCCAAGATGTTGATGTCGCAGATCACCAGGGATTTTGGGTTACCCGATATTCAGATCGACGAAAACTCCAACACCAGCACCGGCGTGGTCGATTTGCCGTTGTTCGATGCCACCGGTTCACTCAGGCCGGTGGAGAACATTTCCCTGCTGGACGCGCTCGGGCCGGGCGAGGTGTGGATGGACCGCTATCACATCAAGGAAGAGATTGGCCGGGGCGCGATGGGACGGGTCATGCTCGCCGAAGACGACATGGTCGACGAGTCCCTGATACTCAAGTTCATGCTGCCCGAACTTACCCTCGACCAGGATTCCACCGAGCGTTTCAAGCGTGAAGTCAAGTACGCGCGCAAGGTCAGCCATCGCAACGTGATTCGCGTGCACGATATCTTGCTCAAGGACGGGGTCTGCGCGATATCGATGGAGTATTTCCTGAGCCGCGGACTCGAGGCGGTGCTGAAGGAAGTCAAATGCTTTGAGACCCTGGACGGACTCAAGATTCTTTACCAGATTGCCAGTGGTATGGCGGCAGCGCACGAAGAGGCGGTGATTCACCGTGATCTGAAACCCAGTAACATCCTGATCGACGATAAGTGGCAGGTAAAGATCGTGGATTTTGGTATCGCCTCGGCAGGCACCCAGGCCGAATCGACCCTGACCCAGACCGGTTCGATTATCGGCAGCCCGGCTTACCTGGCGCCGGAGCGCGCCGAAGGCCTTGATGCCGACGAACGCAGCGATATCTACTCGCTCGGGATTATTGCGTACTACATGTTCAGCGGTAACTTACCGTATATCGGCAAGCCGATGGAAGTGCTGGCAATGCATCGCGACGGTAATGCGCCGCCGATCGTCAAGATAAAGGAAGGCGCCGCGCCGGAGGTTTCCCGTCTGATTGTGAAAATGATGGCAGTCGATCCGGCGGCCCGTCCGCAGACGATGGGCGTGGTGCGCGACGAGGTCAAGGAACTGGTCGATTTATTTACCCTGCCGGAAAAAATCTCATGAGGGTCATCGGCCCCGGCTGATCCGCTGTCCGCCCCAAATGACCATAAACCGGGTCATCCCGATGCGTCGGCCACGAGAGCCTGCGCGGCTTAAGGCCCCGTGGGTCCCGGCGGGATCTTCCGACGGCGCCATGATTTCAAGATCCTGGCTCGGCGGCCGGGGTGACAACTTCGAGCCGGTTTCTGTTGCAAAAACGCAAGTTACCTTCTGCCAGAGCGGTGAGGGACAGGCGGTTAATCCCGTGACTGCACCGCCGTGAGCGCGATCAGGTTGTAGACGTCATCGGTACTGCAGCCGCGCGACAAGTCATTCGCCGGCCGCTTGAGTCCCTGCAGAATCGGTCCGATCGCGGTTGCCCCGCCGAAGCGCTGGGCCAGCTTGTAGCCGATGTTGCCGGCGTCGAGGTCGGGAAAAATCAGCACGTTGGCGCGCCCCTCGACGCGTGAATCGCTAATCTTGCGCGCCGCGATTGCCGGCACGATCGCGGCGTCCAGTTGCACTTCACCCTCTACCGCCGTCCCCGGCATTTGCTGGCGCGCGAGCTCGGTCGCCCGGCGCACCTTATCCACCTGCGGATGACTGGCGCTGCCGTCGGTGGAAAATGAAAGCATGGCCACGCGCGGTTCATCGTCGAGCAGCTGGCGCGCTGAATTCGCCGTCGCCAGCGCGATTTCCGCCAATTGTTCGGCATCGGGGTCGACGACCAGGCCGCAGTCGGCAAACACCATTGCCTGTTTCGGAATATGGTGTTCGGCTTCGAACAGCATCAGCATGAAACTCGATACCGATTTGAAACCGGGCTTCATGCCGACGATCTGCAGCGCCGAGCGCACCCGGTCGCCGGTGGTATAAAGCGCGCCCGCGATGGCGCCATCGGCGTCGCTGGCCTGCAGCATCAGGTCGGCGAAACAAAGCGGGTCCAGCGTCTGCTGCAGCGCCTGCTCCAGCGTCATGCCCTTGTGCTGGCGCAACTGCCACAACGTCTCACTATATCTTTGGTGATATTGTGAAGCGCTCGGGTCTTCGATTCTAATATCGGTTAAATCATAGCCCGATGCCTTGGCCTGCTGCAGGATTGCGCTTTTGTCGCCGACGAGTATGCAATTGGCGATGCCGTCATCGCGTGCGCGCGCAGCCGCGGCGATAACGCGCGTGTCGGCGCCCTCGGCAAGTACGATGGTTTGCCGGTGTTCGCGGGCCTTTTGCAGGATAGAATCTAAGAATTGCATGATCGGGATCGAAAATTGGGATAACCAGGGATGAGGAATTGGTGCAGAATGATGCACTTATCGCGGTAAGCTGTCTATGGGCGCCGAAACAGGGTGTCGAAATGGTACGCGGGACAGCCAAAATCGGATTTGGTATATACATATACCAAAACTTAAGTATATTGAGCTGCTATTCGCCGTCAGGGGCTGTGCGGCAGCGAGTGCAAACAGGGGCTAACTTAATATGATCGTAGGAATACCTGTAGAAATTCATCCGGGGGAAAAACGCGTTGCCGCGTCTCCCGAGATGATCGTGAAACTGGTAGCGGCCGGATTCGAGGTAATCGTCGAGTCGGACGCCGGCGTCGGTGCGAGTTTCAATGACGACGTGTTTCGCCAGGCTGGTGCCGCGATCTCGAAAGATACCGGGGGCGCCTGGACTGCCGACCTGATCATCAAGGTGCGTCCCCCCGAGTTCAACCAGGCGCTGGGACGGCATGAAATCGAGCTGATGGCCGAAGGTTCGCGCCTGATCAGCTTTATCTGGCCGTCCCAGAACGAAGACTTGCTGCAGCAATTTGCCGCACGCAAAGTGACTGTGCTGGCGATGGACAGTATTCCGCGTATTTCGCGCGCGCAAAAGCTCGACGCGTTGAGTTCGATGGCGAATATTGGCGGTTACCGCGCCGTGATCGAAGCCTCGTCCTGCTTCGGGCGGTTCTTTTCCGGGCAGATTACCGCTGCCGGCAAGGTCGATCCCGCCAAGGTGCTGGTGATCGGCGCCGGTGTTGCCGGGCTGGCTGCAATCGGTACCGCCAAGTCGCTGGGTGCGATCGTGCGCGCCTTCGATACCCGGCCCGAGGTCAAGGATCAGATCCTGAGCATGGACGCCGAGTTCCTCGAGCTTGATTTCGCGGAAGACGGCACCGGCGAAGGCGGTTACGCCAAGGTCATGAGCAAGGAATTCATCGAAGCCGAAATGGCGCTATTCGCGCGCCAGGCTCGCGAAGTCGACATCATTATCACGACCGCGCTGGTGCCGGGTAAGCCGGCGCCCAAGCTGATTACCAAGGGCATGCTTGCAACCATGCGCGCCGGCAGCGTGATCGTCGATCTGGCCGCCGAGCAGGGCGGCAATTGCGAAGCCACGGTAGCGGGCGAGGTCGTTACCCGTCACGGCGTTCACGTGATCGGCTACACCGATCTACCGAGCCGGTTGGCGGCTCAGTCGAGCCAGCTCTACGCCACCAACATCTATAACCTGATCATGGAAATGAATCCTGAAAAGGATGGCAATATCGTGATCGATATGGACGACGAGGTCATCCGTGGTGCGACCGTCGTCAACGCCGGTGAAATTACCTGGCCGCCACCGCCAAGCGCGGTCAGCGCCGAGCGCAAGCCAAGTTTCGGCGGCCAACAAATCAAACCCGACGCGGCAGAACAGGCGAGGGCGGCGATCGAGCCTTCCGAAATTGCCCGATTTTTCAAAAGCGCCTGGCTTCCGGTCATCCTTGCGGGCCTGGCGTTGTTCGGGCTGGGGCAGGTTGCGCCGCCGTCATTCATGGGCCATTTTACCGTTTTCGTATTGTCGTGTTTCATCGGCTACATGGTGATCTGGAACGTGAGCCCGACGCTGCATACGCCGTTGATGAGCGTCACCAACGCCATCAGCAGTATCATCGTGCTCGGTGCGCTAACGCAGATATCGAGCTCCAGTAACCTGATCTACATCCTTGCCGGGATTGCGGTGTTTATCACCTGCATCAACATTGTCGGCGGCTTTTCAGTGACGCAGCGCATGCTGCAGATGTTCAGGGGGTAGTTAGCGATGTCTCCCAGCCTGATTACCGTTTCCTATCTTGGCGCCGCGGCGCTGTTTATCCTCGCGCTTGGCGGATTGAGTTCCAACGTTACCGCGCGTCGCGGCAACCTGTTCGGCATCATCGGCATGACCATTGCGGTGCTGGTGACGATCGCGGCGTTTGTCACCCAGCACCACGAAGTGCTGGTTGCGATCATGATCGCCGGCGGCGTTATCGGATTTATCCTGTCGCGGCGGGTGCAAATGACGCAAATGCCGGAACTGGTGGCGATCCTGCACAGCCTGGTCGGCCTGGCCGCGGTGCTGGTCGGTTTCGCCAATTTCATGGATCCTTCGATTCAGTACACTGGTGTCGAAAAAACGATCCATGAAATCGAAATCTATATTGGCATTGCCATCGGTGCGCTGACTTTTACCGGCTCGGTGATTGCCTACGGCAAGCTCAGCGGCATGATCGGCGGCCAGCCAATGTTGCTGCCGGCGCGCCACTGGCTCAACCTGGCCTTGTTTATTGCCGTGATCGTTATCGCGGTCAAGTTTGTCGGTGCGGCAGACCATGGTCAGGCCACGATACTGCTGCTGGCGATGACTGTTATCGCACTACTGTTCGGCATTCACATGGTAGCCGCGATTGGCGGCGCCGATATGCCGGTGGTGATTTCGATGCTCAACAGCTACTCCGGCTGGGCTGCGGCTGCGACCGGTTTTATGCTGTCGAACGATTTGCTGATCGTCACCGGCGCGCTGGTTGGCAGTAGCGGTGCGATCCTGAGCTATATCATGTGCCGTGCAATGAACCGCCATTTCGTCAGCGTCATCGCCGGCGGTTTCGGCACCTCGGGCGGATCCTCCGCCGGTGTCAGCATTGAAGGCGAAGTGCAAACCATCGATATCCCGGCGATGGCGGAACTGCTCAATAACGCCAAACAAGTCATGGTGGTGCCGGGTTACGGCATGGCGACCGCGCAGGCGCAGCACGCGATCGCGGATATCACCAAAACCCTGATCAAGAAAGGCATCAACGTGCGATTTGGCATTCACCCGGTAGCGGGGCGCATGCCCGGGCATATGAACGTGTTGCTGGCGGAAGCCAAGGTGCCCTACGACATCGTCTTCGAAATGGATGAAATCAACGACGACTTTCCCGACATCGATGTTTCGATCGTGGTTGGCGCCAACGACACGGTTAATCCGCTGGCGCAGGAAGACGTCGACAGCCCGATTGCCGGCATGCCGGTGCTCGAAGTCTGGAAAGGTCATACCACAGTGGTGCTGAAGCGCGGTATGGCGGCCGGTTACGCCGGAGTCGACAACCCGCTGTTCGTCAAGGACAACACCCGCATGCTGTTCGGCGACGCCAAAGAGAGCCTCGACGCGCTGGCGCAGGCGCTCTAACGCGCCCTCACTATATCGTCATCCCGCGGCACAGGACGGCCCGGGCATCACGCTTCTTCCGCCCGGCGTATCCACTACAGGTTGTCATCCCGCGGCTCGAGCCGTGGGATGATAAACTTTTACTTCTCCCGCAAGGTAGTTTTCAAAGGCGCCACTGGTTATTTTTCAAAACTGTGGCCCAGGTCACATAAATCAGGTCAATTAACCATTCTAAGTCGCTGATTTAGAAAAGATTTACCCCGTTTGGGTGATTCGAAAAACGCGCCGATGCTGCACAATGGCGATTCGAAACTGGATTAATATCAATACACCCGAACAGGTGATAGTAAGGTGAAACGATTCTCCGGTGCCCTTACCGTCTGCGGTATGGTTGTTCGGCTCATTGTTTGCAGGTTTCATCGGCATGAGTCGGCGCACCAGGGTTCAGGATTTTCTGGACCCGAACTTGAAGCAGCCTTCGGGCTGCTTTTTTTTGTCTTGCTCTTGCGGCGCTCGCGATGCCCAAAACATCTCGTTTATTTTGTCATTCTGCGGCTTGACCCGATGCGTCGGACCGGCGGTATCCAGTTTAGCGGGACTATCTTGTTAGCCTGGATCCCGCGGTTAAACCGCGGGATGACAGATTCGGATTAAACCGCGGGATGACAGATTCGGGTTAAACCGCGGGATGACAGATTCGGGTTAAACCGCGGGATGACAGATTCGGGTTGTACCGCGGGATGACAGTTTCCGGTCTAGCCGCGGTATGACAGCCAGGCTTTCGGCGGGGATCTAGTCGACCGAAACGGTGCGATCCGCGGCCCAGTGGCGTAGCGCGGCTATTTTTTCCGCCATGACGACCGACAGGGGCTTTGTTTTGCCAACTTCACGCACCAGGTCCCCGGTCTCGATAACGGGGTTTTGCTCGGCCGCCGCGTAAACCGCCGACACCACCAGTTGTTCGATCTCGGCGCCGGAAAATCCTTCGCTGATCTTTGCCAGCAGGGCGGTATCGAGATTCGATTTATCCAGATTGCGCTTGTCGAAATGAATTTCGAATATTTTCCTGCGAACTTCTGGCGTCGGCAAGTCGACGAAAAAAATTTCGTCGAGGCGTCCCTTGCGGATCAACTCGGGTGGTAACTGATCGATATTGTTAGAGGTCGCGACGATAAATACCGGGTGCCTGTTTTCCGCCATCCAGGTCAGCATCGTTGCCAGCAGTCGCTGCGACGTCCCATCGTCGTTATCCTTGACCGCCATGCCTTTCTCGAGTTCGTCGATCCACAATACGCAGGGCGCCATGACTTCGGCTGTTTGCAGCGCTTTGCGGATATTGCGTTCAGTCTCGCCGTAATACTTGTTATACAAGCTGCCGATATCGAGACGCAGCAACGGCACCTTCCAGATTCCGGCTACCGCCTTCGCGGCAACGCTTTTGCCGCAACCCTGCACACCCAGTAACAGAATACCCCGGGGGCTTTCCATGCCCGGCATCTTCACCGTCTGGTGGAAGAACTTTTCTCGCTGCAGCAGCCATTGCTTCAGTTTATTCATGCCGGCGAGCTCGGCAAAGCTGCTGGTTTCGGATTCACAGGAAAGCACGCCATCCAGGTTGAGCAGGCGGTACTTGGAGCGCATGACCTCGGGGATATCGCTTTGCGTGATCGCGCCGTCATCGACGATCGCGGCGTGAATCAAGCGCCGCGCATCGGCGAACGATAACCCCTGCGTGTTGCGTATCAGCAGGTCGAGCGCCTGGTCGTCAAACTGCACCTGCTTGCCCTGGTTACTGTTGGTGTGGGCGATCGCTTCCTCGCGCACGATTTCCAGCAGCTCTTCTTTTCCCGGCCCCGACAGCTCGAAGCGAATGGACAGCTTCCTGATCTCTTCGGGGGTATCGATCTCGTGGCTGATCAGGATAATCTTGCTTTGGCCCCGGTCGAATGACATCGCCAGTTCCTTGAGCAGGCGCACATGCAGCGGGTTTTTCAGGTAAGGGTGAAAATCCAGCAGAATATAAATGCCATCGAATCCGGTAGTCTTGATATGCGCCAGTACCTCGTCCGGCTCCTTGAGGTCGGTGCTGCTATCGAGGTTGAGATCCATGCGTTGCATACCGCTTGCTATCGACCAGGTCGATACCGGCATGCGGTTCGAAATCGAGATGTTTTTCAGCAGGTTTATCGCGCGCCGTTCTTCATGCGTCTCGAGCACCAATATCGGGGTACTCGATTTGAGCAGCTTTGAGATTTCGTTCTTGTTCATGCTCGATTCTGTTTTTTTTTGCGCGACATGTGAATCTTAGTAGGAATTGTGACATTGTCGATTGAAAAATTGCGGGCGAATGAGTAAATTTCACGCCATGTTGAACCTGCAATTTGATCAGCCCGTCGTGGTCAACACCGGCGCGATGGAATGGGAAGCAAGCCCGATGAAGGGCGTACGGCGCAAGCCGCTGGCGCGTGAAGCTGCGGAACACGGGCACACCACCAGCGTCGTGCGCTACGATGCCGGCTCGCGTTTTTCATCGCACCCGCATCCGAAGGGTGAAGAAATCCTGGTGCTAGAAGGCGTGTTTTCAGACGAAAACGGCGACTATCCGGCCGGCACCTATATCCGCAACCCACCCGGTTCGAAGCATTCGCCGTTTAGCGAACAGGGTTGCGAGCTATTGGTGAAGCTCGATCAGTTCGATCCCGGGGATGACGTCAGTCTGCGCATCGACACCCACAGCTCCGCCTGGCTGCCCGGGGAACACGGGGTAAGGGTGATGCCGTTGTACTACTTCGAAACCGAAATGGTAGCCCTGTACAAGTGGCCCGCCAGCACGCGCTACGAACCGCACTCGCATTTCGGCGGGGAAGAAATATTCGTCCTCTCGGGCGAGCTGTTCGACGAGTATGGCCGCTACCCGGCGGGCACCTGGATGCGCAATCCGCACAATAGCGAACACTGCCCCTACGTCGAACAGGAAACCGTGATCTGGATCAAAACCGGTCATCTGCTTCCTTAATAAGCTTCGAATCAGGTAAACTTCTTCTCCCTTGTGGGACTCTAATCTCCGCAAGTAGCGTACTTCTAAAATTTTACTCGGCTGAGAGGTTAATTCTTGTCACAACAGGAAATATTGAATTTAAAGCAGGCCGTCAGCGCCAAGATCATCGGCCAGCAGGGGCTTATCGAGCGCCTGCTGATCGCAATTCTGGCGGACGGGCATTTACTCGTGGAAGGCGCCCCCGGGCTTGCCAAGACGCGCGCGATCAAGGTGCTGGGCGAGGGCATCGAGGGTGACTTTCACCGCGTGCAGTTTACCCCGGACCTGCTGCCGGCGGATTTGACCGGAACCGAAATCTACCGCCCGCAGGACGGCAGCTTCATGTTTCAGCGCGGCCCGCTGTTCCACAACCTTATCCTGGCGGATGAAATCAATCGCGCCCCCGCCAAGGTTCAATCGGCGCTGCTCGAGGCCATGGCCGAGCGCCAGATTACCGTCGGCACCGAGACCTATCCGCTGCCGAAAATATTCCTGGTCATGGCGACGCAGAATCCGCTCGAACAGGAAGGAACTTACCCGTTACCGGAGGCGCAACTGGATCGTTTCCTGATGCACGTGCGCGTCGGTTACCCGTCGGGCGCAGACGAAAAGGCAATTCTCGCGTTAACCCGCGCCGAGGCGCGCTCTGAATTCGATACGCGCGCAGCACCCACTGCGGCGATCAGTCAGCAAAGCCTGCTCGACGCACGCGACGCCGTACTCGATATCCATCTCGACGACAGCCTCGAGGATTACATCATCGAAATCGTGCTCGCCACGCGCAGCGCAAGCCGTTACGGCGACGAACTCGCCGGCTGGATTCAGCACGGCGCCAGCCCACGCGCAACCATGGCGCTGGATCGCTGCGCGCGCGCCTATGCCTGGCTCAATAACCGGGATTTCGTGGTCCCCGAAGACATCCAGCTGATCGCACCGGACGTGTTGCGCCACCGCATCATTCTGAGTTTCGAAGCCGAGGCCGAGGGCAGGACCGCCGACAGCTGTATCGATGAAATCCTCGCGCGGGTCGCCGTTCCCTGAAGCGTACTCCATGGAAACAGGCGACGACATAGTCCGGGTCAAACAGTCCACGCTGATCGGTTTGAACCGCGAAGCGCGTAACCTGCCGTTGCTGTCGAACTCGGTCAAGGCGCAGCTGGCGGGTGGGCATTTATCCGCGTTTCGCGGGCGCGGCATGGAGTACCACGAATCGCGCCCCTATCAGCCGGGTGACGACATCCGCGCCATCGACTGGCGGGTTACTGCGCGCAGCGGGCTGACCCATACCAAGGTCCATCGTGAAGAGCGCGAACGCCCGGTGCTGCTATGGCTCGATCTGTCGCACTCGATGTTCTTCGGTACGCAAACCTGTTTCAAATCGGTATTGGCGGCGAAACTGGCTGCACTGCTGGCCTGGAGCAGCGTGCAGCACGGCGACCGCGTCGGTTACCTGGTGTTTTCCGAACAGCAGCACAGTGAATCCCGCCCGGCGCGTGGCAAGCACACGGTGCTGAAATTTATCCAGCAGCTAGTCGCGCACGCCGCCTGGAGGCGTGAAGCCAGCGTCGCGGTCGATCCGAAAACCAGTCTCAAGGCGTTGATGCGCCTGCGCCAGGTAACGCGTCCGGGCAGCCTGGTGATCCTGTTCAGCGATTTCCGTTTCGTCGACACCGATTGCCGCGGGCAGCTGGTCGAACTGGCGCGGCATAACGACGTGGTCATGCTGCATACCTATGATCCCTTCGAGCGCCGCCTGCCGGATGGGGGTTTGTGCCGGCTCACCGATGGCGTCGACTATCTCGATATCGATACCTCGAGTCGGCGCCTGCGCGAGCAGTACCGCAAACGTTACGCCGAGCACCAGCAGGACCTGGAACGGCTTTGCCGCGAGCTTGGCCTGTTCCTGATCGATATCGCCACCGATGACGATATGCTGGCCGCATTGAAAACCGGACTCGGTTTGCAAAGCCGATGAAAGAGCTGGAACTCAGGGATATCCATTTACCCGACGGCAGCCTGTGGTGGCCACCGGCCCCGGGCTGGTGGCTGCTGTTGGCAATATTGCTGATGTTCGCAGCGGGATTGCTGTGGCTGGCCTGGCGTCGACGTCACCTGCCGCTGGCAAAGCACTCGATGCACGAACTCGAACAGATCCGCCGGGCTTACCGCGGCGGGCAGGACGAGCGGGCCACCGTCAACGCGGTCGCCCGGCTGTTGCGCCGTACCCTCATGAGTTATCGTGGTCGCCGGCTGCACGCCGCGGCCACCGGTGCCAACTGGCTCGCCGAGCTGGAGCAACTTGCGCCAAATCATGGTTTTAGCGCCGCGCAGCTGCAATTGCTGGCGCGCGAGCGTTACCAGGCGAGTGTCGAATGCGATGTCGACAGCCTGCTACAGGCCTGCGAAAACTGGATTCGAAAGCTACCCCGGGGGCAGGGCCATGTTTCAGCTTGAATGGCCGCAGGTCCTGCTGTTGATTCCGCTACCGCTGCTGATTTACTACGCCATGCCGGCGCGCGCCGTACGCCGGCAGGCGGCGTTGCGCGTGCCGGCGCTGGATGATTTTCGCCTGGGTACGTCGGCGCGCGCCGAAATCAGACCGCGGCGCTGGCGCCAGTTGTTGAGCCTGCTGGCCTGGCTGTTGCTGGTACTGGCGGCGAGCCGGCCGCAATGGCTCGGCGAGGCGGTCGAAATTCCGGTAAGCGGGCGCGACCTGATGCTGGCGGTGGATTTGTCGGACAGCATGCGCACCGCGGATTTTTTGATCGAGGGCGAGCAGGTCAATCGCCTGCAGGCCACCAAGCGGGTCGCGAGCAAGTTCATCGAACGCCGCCGCGGCGATCGCCTCGGGCTGATTCTGTTCGGCACCCAGGCTTACCTGCAGGCGCCGCTGACCTTCGACAGCAAGACCGTCAACCGTCTGCTGCGCGAATCGGCCATCGGTCTCGCCGGCGAACGCACCGCAATCGGCGACGCGATCGGGCTCGCGATCAAGCGCCTCGATCTCGAATCGGATAATTCACGCGTGCTGATCCTGATGACCGACGGCGCCAATACCGCGGGTGAAGTGACCCCGATCAAGGCGGCGCAGCTCGCCGCCAGCCGCGGCTTGAAGATATACACCATCGGTATCGGTGCAGATGCGCAGGTCGAAACCACCTGGTTTGGCCT
The DNA here is from genome assembly GCA_947259305.1 of uncultured Gammaproteobacteria bacterium. GTDB lineage: Bacteria > Pseudomonadota > Gammaproteobacteria. The sequence goes on from CAMYML010000019.1 coordinate 17,035, forward strand.
GCGCCGCAGCAACCCGTCGGCGCAACTCGATGAAAAGACGTTGCGCGCGATCGCGCGTATCAGCGGCGGCACCTATTTTCGCGCGCGTGACAGTGAAGAGCTGGAAAAGATCTATGGCCTGCTCGACGAGCTCGAGCCAATGCCACGCGACCTGCAAAACCTGCGTGCGGTCAATGCGCTGTTCGCATGGCCGCTGGCAATGGCCCTGGGGCTGGTCGTGATTCTGCTGGCCCCGCAGTTATGGAGGCGCAGGTGATCGAGCAATTCCATTTTCTGCGCCCGCAATGGTTACTCTTGCTGATCCCTCTGATAGCCATGCTCTGGCTGTTGCTCAAGTCGCGCTACGACAGCGGCAGCTGGCGTGCGGTAATCGATGCCCGCCTGTTGCCTTTCGTGCTCAGCGACGGCGGTGAAAGCCGGCGTGGCCGTATGCACTGGATTTTTGCCGCGCTGGCGGTGCTCGCCATTATTGCGCTGGCGGGCCCGACCTGGGAGAAACTGCCGCAACCGGCTTACCACAAGGAAACCGCGCTGGTTATCGCCCTCGACCTGTCGCGTTCGATGAATGCCACCGATATCAAACCCAGTCGGCTGACGCGTGCGCGCCACAAAATCGCGGACATACTCAATCTCCGCGTGGAAGGGCAGACGGCACTGCTGGTCTACGCCGCGGACGCCTTTGCAGTAACCCCGTTGACCAGTGATATCGATACCATCATGGCTTTACTGCCGGTGCTCGAGAGTGAAATCATGCCGTCCCAGGGCACGCGCGCCGACCGCGCGCTCGAATTGGCCTTCGAGCTGTTAGGCAATGGTGGCATCAAGCGTGGAGACGTGCTGCTGATCAGCGACGGACTCAGCGATCTCGAGCTCGATCGTGTTAAAACCCTGCTCGTCGTAAATCCCGGGCATCGTTTGTCGGTGCTGGCGATCGGCACCCGCGACGGCGGCCCGGTGCCGCTGCAAAACGGCGGCTTTCTGCAGGACCGCGACGGCGCTATCGTGATCGCCGGCATGCAGGAAAGCAATCTGCGGCTTGCCGCGCAAAGCGGCAGCGGCGTTTATGCCACCATCAGCACCGATGACATCGATATCAATACCCTGGCCTACTTGATGGAGTCGAGTATCGATGACCGCGAAGCTCGTCTCGCCGACAGCTCGGCCGATTCGTGGCGCGAGCTCGGTCCGTGGCTGTTGCTCGGGATACTGCCGTTTGCGGCGCTCGCGTTTCGCCGCGGGCTGATCTGGCTGTTGCCGCTGTGGCTCGTGGTGATGCCGCCGGATGCACAGGCGCTCGACTGGCAGTCGCTGTGGCAAAACGAGGATCAACGCGCCAGCCGCCTGTTCGAAAAAGGCGAGCACGCGACCGCGGCCGAATTATTCGAACGGCCGGAATGGCGCGCCTCGGCGAACTACAAATCCGGCGATTACGCCGCCGCACTGGAAACCTGGCAACGGCTCGCGGGGGAAACTTCGCTTTACAATCGAGCCAACGCGCTGGCGCAGCTGGGCCGTTTCGACGATGCGCTGTCGGCCTACAGTACGCTGTTGCGCGATAATCCCGAACACGAAGATGCGCTCTACAACAAGCAGGCGATCGAAGCGTTTCTCGAACAGCAGCAACAGCAACAGCAAGGAGACCAGCAGAGCGGCCAGCAACAGGGTGATCAACGGGGCGAGCAGCAGCAAAGCGATCAGCAGGGCGGTGATGATCAGCAAGGCAATCAACAGGGAGATCAGCAAGCTGGTCAGCAGCAGCCGCAGCAGGGCGAACCACAACCGCAGCAGTCAGGGCAACAGCAGTCGCAGGACGAAGCGTCACAGGCCTCGGCCGAATCCGAGTCGGGGCAGGGACAGGCGGACGCGCAGAATCAATCCGGGCAAGCGCAGGCGCAGCGACAGGCGCCCGGCCAGTCCGACTCGTCGACGCAGGAAGAAAGCGCGGCGGATGAGCACGCCCGCCTCGATCAGCAAATGTCGGAGCAGGCGGCCGAACAGTGGCTGCGCAAGATTCCGGATGATCCGGGCGGCCTGTTGCGGCGCAAGTTTCTCTACCAGTACCGCAAGCGCGGCGGTGTCGATACCGAGGCCCAGTCATGGTGAACCTGAAATCCCCCGTATTGTTATGCATTGCACTGCTGCTGGGCTGCGTCTGGGCCGCGGCGGCGGTGGCCGAGATCGAAGTCAATATCGATCGCAACCCGGTACGGGTGAACGAATCCTTTCAGCTGGTGTTTACGCTGGAGCAAAGCCCGGATAACGATCCCGATTTTTCCAGCCTGCAGCAACACTTTCAGATTCTCGGCAATAATCGCAGCAGCAGCATCAGTATCATCAATGGAGAGTATCGGCGCAGCGTCAAGTACAGCCTGCAATTGATGCCGAAGCAGGTTGGCGATTTCATGATTCCGGCGATTCGTTTCGATAATGAACGCAGCAAACCCTTCCAGGTCACGGTCAAGCCTTCGAGCCTGGCGTTGGCGCCGCAGGATGAACTGGTGTTCGAGGTGCTGGCCGACAAACCTGAAGCCTACGTGCAGAGCCAGGTGATTCTGACCCTGCGCCTGTTGAGCGCCACCAATATCTCGGCTTACCAGTTCGGCGATATCGTGATTGAAAATCTCGATACCGTGGTCGAACCCCTGGGCGATGCGCGTAAGTACCAGACGCGTATCGCCGACAGGTCTTACCTGGTGCTGGAACAGAAATTTGCCCTGTTTCCGCAGCAAACCGGTCGGCTCGAGGTTACCCCGCTAATGGCCGAAGTGCGCCTGCCGTCTCGCTCGAACTTCGATCCATTTCGCAGCGGCGGTGAAATTCGCCGCCTGCGCTCGCAGCCGGTATCGATCGACGTCGAACCGATTCCACCTGATTTCAAGGTGTCATACTGGCTGCCGGCGACGCGGCTGGAACTGCGCGAAAACTGGCAGGGCGACCTCAACGGGCTGGTTGCGGGCGAGCCGATAACGCGCAGCCTGAGCCTCGTCGTCGACGGCCTGACCGCCGCGCAGCTGCCGCAACTGACGTTGCCGCCGATCGATGGCATCAAGCAGTATCCAGACCAGCCGGGTCTCGAAAATAGTCGCTCCAGCGATGGCATCCGCGGCAAACGCGAGCAAAAGGTGGCGCTGATTCCGGGTGCCGCGGGCAGTTACCGGGTGCCGGAAATAAACCTGTCCTGGTGGAATTTGCAAAAGGGGCAGGTCGAAGTGGCGACCATTCCCGAACGCGAGCTAATCGTCAGCGCCGCCGAGCCGGCCGCGGTTAGCGCGCCTGAAGCGCAAATCGAATCTGTACCCGCGGTGGCAACACCACCGGTGGCGACCTCCAATCCCTTCTGGTTGTGGCTGAGCCTGCTGCTGGCCTGCGGCTGGGGCGCGAGCGCGCTCTACTGGTGGTTCAGGTCACGCCAGGCGGTTTCGCTGACGACTGCAGCGCCCGAGCACCCCACGCTACGCCAGGCGCGTGCGGAATTGAGGCGAGCCTGCGACGCCGCTGACCCCGCTGCTGCGCGGCAGGCGCTGCTACCCTGGGGCCAGGCCCTGCTCGCGCCGCGGGTAATGCTCAACCTGCACCAGCTTTGCGATCGGCTTGGCCCCGAGTTTGCGGGCCAGGTCGAAATCCTGAACACCAGTCTTTACGCGAAATCACGGGATGCCTGGCAGGGCGCGGAACTGTTGCGGCTGTGTCAGCAGATCGAACAGAGTCATGAGCAGGATCCGCAGCGGGAATCCGGGTTGATGCCGCTCAATCCGGCGGCTTAGCGGCGCGGCCGGTGCGCCTGCGACTGCCTGGCGATGCCGACTGCGGTAAGCGGCGAAACACGACTGCGGTCGAGCGCCGCTCCGCTTCGCCGAGACGGCGCCGCGCGGGTTCGATAGCGCGGAATTTTTGCACTTGCCGGGCTAAACAAGCTCTCGCGATGAGCCACTATCTCGGTTAGACTGCGACGGCTCAATCGCCAAATCCGACACCATGAATGCGATCGAAAACTCTGACTTAATCCTGATTGTCGCGGGCCTTGCGGGTCTGCTGCTGGTCGTGCTGCTTTACAGCCTGCGCCAGCAGCAGCTTGCCAATCGAGAGCTGAAGCTAAATCTCGAGGTTGCCCGCCAGAGCGAACTCGAGTTACGCGATGCCCTGCATGAATCCGAGAAATATGCGCAGGCGCTGCAAAAGGACCTGATCAATGAGCGCCAGCTGGTCGAGCAGAAAATCGAACAGTTCGATGCCAACCGCAAGCAGCTCAAGCTCGAGTTCGAATATCTCGCGAACAAGATTCTCGAAGACAAGACCCGCTCCTTCGATCAGACCAACAAGCATTCGATCGAGGCGCTGCTGAAGCCGTTTCGCGAACAGGTCGAGGGTTTCCAGAAACGCGTCAACGACGTGCACAGCGAATCGATCAAGGGCAATGCCGCGCTCGAGGGCGAAATCAAGAAGGTGCTCGAGGTCGGTCTCAAGATCGGCAGCGATGCGCAAAACCTGACCGAGGCGCTCAAGGGCGATTCGCAGAAACGCGGCAGCTGGGGCGAAACCCAGCTCGAGAAGACCCTGCAGATCAGCGGTCTGATCGAAAACGATCACTACGAAAAACAGACCTCGATGCAGGATGCCGAGGGGCGGCGCAAGCAAACCGATTTCCTGATCAAGCTGCCCGATGACAAGCACATCGTCATCGACAGCAAGGTATCGCTGGCGGCCTACGATCGTGTCGTCTCCGCCGAAAACGATGAGCAGCTCGAACGCGCGCTAAGCGCGCACATTAAGGCGGTCAAGCGCCACATCGACGATCTCGCCAGCAAGGATTACACCAATATCGCCGGCATTCGCAGCCCGAGCTTCGTGCTGATGTTCATGCCGATCGAACCCGCCTACATCGAGGCGCTCAAGCATGAAAGAGACCTGTTTTCCTATGGCTACGAGCGCAACATCGTGCTGGTGTCGCACACCACCCTGATTCCGATTTTGCGCACCGTCGCCAACCTGTGGTCAATGGATCGCAGCACACGCGAAGCGCGCGAGCTCGGCGACAAGGCGGGCGATATTTATAACCAGGTGCGCAAGGTTGCGGAACGCCTGGCCAGAATCGGTGGCTCTTTAGGGGCCGCAACCAATCATTACAACGAAACCGTAAAAGCCCTGAGCGGCCGCCAGGGCTTGCGCGGCAAGGTCGAGCGCTTTGCCGATTTGTCGAGCAAGGTGACGCAGGCTATCCCGGAAATCGAGCCGCTGCACAGCGACGTGCAAAGCGAAAGCCTCGAGTTGCTGGCCGAACCGCTGGTGGAGCCGCTGGTCGCGGAGAGCGAGCCCGACGAGGTCGAGGACGAAGTCCCCGTCACTTGAAAAACCCCACAAAACACCTATTTATTAGGGATCTGATTCAAGTCTATATTGCGTGAAATACCAGGATTACTACGAGATTTTGGGCGTGCCCCGCGACGCCGACAAGAGCGATATCAAGAAAGCCTACCGCAAGCAGGCGCGCAGGTACCATCCTGATGTCAACTCGGAGGCGAGCGCGGAAGAAAAATTCAAGGAGGTCAACGAAGCCTACGAGGTGCTGAAGGATGCCGACAAACGCCAGGCCTACGACCGTTTCGGCGCCGACTGGAAGCACGGCCAGCAGTTCGATGGCGCCGGCTTTGGTGGTTTCCAGGGTGGCAGCCATGGCGCCGGCGGATTCAGCGGCGGTGATTTCAGCGATTTCTTCGAATCGATTTTCGGCGCGGGGTTCCAGCAGGGCGGGGCTTCGCCGTTTCAACAGGGCCAGCGAGGACCGCGTCGGCATCGCGGCACCGATCAACAATTGAAGCTCGATATCACCCTCGAGGAAGCGTTTAAGGGTGGCGCCAAGACGATCCAGTTCTCCAGGTCTGCGGCTTCGCCAGACATGAAAAAGCTCAAGATCAGCATTCCGAAGGGGGTTAACAGCGGGCAGAAAATTCGCCTTGCCAAACAGGGGCAAGCTTCACCCAACGGTGGCGAGCCCGGCGATCTCTACCTGGAAATGAATATCCTGCCGCATCGGTTGTTCCGGCTGGAAGAGCGGGACGTCATCCTGCGTCTGCCGATCACCCCGTGGGAAGCTGCCGAGGGCACCAGCCTCAAGGTGCCGACCCTGTCGGGCTCGGTCGAACTCAAGATCAAACCGGGCATGCAGTCCGGCCAGAAGATGCGTCTCAAGGGCAAGGGCATGCCGGGTGCCAAAATCGGCGACCAGATTGTTGAAATCATGATTCAGACGCCGCCCGCCGACAGCTCGACGGCGAAACGGTTCTACCAGGACATGAAGGCGAAGTTTGATTTCAATCCGCGCCCATTCTGATCCCGCCACGATGAAGGCCCTGTTGGTACCACTGTTGTTGCTGTTTTCGAGCGCGCTACCCGCGGCCTTGCCGGCTGTGGTCGATGGCCAGCCGCTGCCGAGTCTGGCGCCGATGCTCGAGCGTGCCACGCCAGCGGTGGTCAACATCGCTACCCGCGGAAAATCACGCCGCATCGTCGAGTTTCCACTGCCGCGCAACCCGTCGTTCAGGCGCTTCTTCGACCTGCCCCGCATCGAACGCATGCAGGAAACCTCAAGTCTCGGTTCGGGCGTCATCGTCGACGCCGAGAATGGCCTGATCCTGACCAATTTCCACGTCATCAAGGATGCCTATGAAATCAAGGTCACGCTAACCGACGGGCGCGAACTGCAGGCCGAGATCATCGGCCGAGATCCGGATACCGACGTGGCCGTGCTTCAGGTCTCTGACAATGGCCTGATCGATGTACCGATGGCCGACTCCAGCGAGTTGCGCGTCGGCGACTTCGTGGTCGCGATCGGTAATCCCTTCGGACTCGGCCAAACCGTCACCTCGGGTATCGTCTCTGCGCTCGGCCGTTCCGGCCTCGGCATCGAGTCGATCGAGGATTTCATCCAGACCGACGCGTCGATCAATCTCGGTAATTCGGGTGGCGCGCTGGTCAATTTGCGCGGTGAACTGGTGGGCATCAATACCGCGATCTTCGGCACCGGCAATCAGGGCAGCATCG
>CAMYML010000020.1 GCA_947259305.1 uncultured Gammaproteobacteria bacterium
TAAACATTCTGAGCCAATATTATTTGCCAGCGACAGCAACCAGTATTGCACCAGGAACTCGATATCGACCATGGCGCCGCGAGATTGCTTCAAATCCCGGCGTTCGCCTTCGGGTGGCTGTTTGCTGCGGTAAATACGATCACGCATGTCGACGATGTCCTGGCGCAGCCGCGCCGGGTCGCGCGGCAGGCGTAAAACCCGTTCACGGACCTGTTTGAATTCGGTTTGCAGTGCCGGGCTGCCGGCAACCAGGCGCGCCCTGATCAGCGCCTGGTGTTCCCAGGTCCAGGCCTTTTCCAGTTGATAGCGCTGGTAAGCCTGGGTCGAGGTCACCAGCAGCCCGGATGATCCCTCGGGCCGCAGACGCGAGTCAATCTCGTAAAGCTTGCCCGAGGCGGTCAAGACGCTGGTCATGGAAATTATTTTCTGCGCCAGGCGCGCAAAATAAATCGAGTTTTCGATGCATTTTTCGCCGCTGGTAAACTGTTGTTCGCCGCTGGAATCATGCAAAAAGATGAGGTCGAGATCGGACTGGTAATGCATTTCGTACCCACCCAGCTTGCCGTAACCGATGATCGCCAGCCGCGCCTCCCGGCGATTGCCGTCCAGCGTGCACTGCGGAATTCCATACTGCTGCTGCAGCGCCTTGCTTGCCAGGCGGTAAACCGCTTCCAGCACCACTTCGGCGAGGTCGCACAGATATCTGCATACCTGGATGGCGTCGATTTCCTGCGCCAGTTCGGCGCTGGCGATGACCAGCGTCTGCTCGCGCTTGAACAGGCGCAGGCTGTCGAGCTCCAGTTCGGTGTCGCCTTCGATGTTGTCGAGTTGCGTCTGCAAACGCTGCTGTAAACTGCTTTTGTCGAAGCGCAACTGGTCGCCCGGCTGGATCAGGTTTTCCAGCAGCATCGGGTACTGCGAAACCTCTTCGGCAATCCATGCGCTGCGGGCAAACAGCGAGCGCAGCCGGTCCAGCAGCGCGGCGTTTTGAAACAGCAACTCGAAATAAACACTGCGTCCGGCGATTGATGAAAACAGGCGCATGAAACGCTCGAACAGCATGCCCGGGCTGGCTTCCGTGGCAATGGTTTCGAGCAGGCGTGGCAGCAATTTGCTGAAACGTTGCTTGGCCCTGGCCGACATGTAGCTCCAGGCCTTCGAGCGCAGAAACCGGTTTAGCAGTCGATTGATCTCGGCCGCCTCGGCGATCCCGCTGCTGTTGATGAAGTCCCATTCGCGGTCGTCGTCGATGGATTCGGCAAAACTGTCGTCGATGTCCAGTTCGGGCGTGGCCTCCGGTTCGCGCTTGAAAAGCTCGTTGAAATAGTGATTCACCCGATCGCGATGCTGCTGCAGCTGTTCGGTCAGTGTCTGCCAGTCGGTAAAATCCATGGTGAAGGCGATTCGTCGCTGCTGGTCGGCATTGGTGGGTAGATCATGGGTTTGCCGGTCATCGAACATCTGTATGCGATTTTCCAGCTGACGCAGAAAGCAATAGGCTGCGCGCAGATTGTCAATGGTTTCGCGGTCGACGATGTCATGCTGCAGTAGGGTGTCGAAGCAGTTCAAAATTTCCGGGTTTTGCAGCTGGTGATTGCGCCCGCCCTTCAGTATCTGGAAAGCCTGCACGAAAAATTCGATTTCGCGAATGCCGCCCGGGCCAACCTTGATGTTGACGCGCATGCCTTTAGATTTTGCCTGGCTATCGATTTTACCCTTGAGCGTGGCCAGGCCCTCGAACACGCGGTAGTCATGGTATTTACGGAATACGAAGGGTTTCAACAGGGAAACAAGATGCGCGCGGCTGGTTTCGCTGCCGCTGATGACGCGCGCCTTGACCATTGCGTACTGTTCCCACTCGCGCCCGTGCAGCTGGTAGTAGTGTTCGAGCGCGCTGTGATTGAGCACCACGGGTCCGGAATCCCCCCAGGGCCGCAGGCGCAGGTCGACCCGGTAGACGAAGCCGTCGGCGGTGCTGTCGCCCAGCACCTGGTTGAACAGGCGCACCAGGCGCGCGAAATACTCCTGGTAACTCAATTGCCCGAATCCCGAGAGTTCGCCATCGTTTTCAAAGCAGCAAATCAGGTCGATATCGGAGGAAAAGTTGAGTTCGCGCCCGCCGAGTTTACCCATCGCGATGATATTGAGCTGCATCGCGTCGCCGTTGGCATCCTGGGGTTGTCCGTGTTTGCCGGACAACTGCCGATTACAGCCTGCCAGGGCGACCTGGATCAATTGTTCGGCAAGCTCGCTGAGATGATGTAGCGTATTTTCAAGCGGATTCTGTGCCACCACATCGAGATAAATGATTTCGACCAGCTTGCGGTGGCGGTAATGACGCAACTCGTGCTTGAGCAGATCGATATCGATTTTTTCAGGCGTCGCGACCTCGGCCAGGTCGGGTTCCAGCGCAAAGTGATCGAGTTGCAGCAAGTCGTCGATCTGCTCGGGTATCCGCTGAAGTTGCTGCAGTGCGTACGGGCTCGCAATTGCGAGACGCTCGATGCGATCGATATCGTCAGCCTCGAATGCTTTAGCTGCCAGGTAGTCGGCTACCTGTTGCCACTGGAACCTGTTTTCGGTGAGTAATGATTGATTATCCGGTATTGCAGCCATGTTATTTGATTAATTGCGAATGAGAACTGTTATTATTTACGTCAGCGCCTATATTCATTAAAATCCCCGCAGCGAAAGCGAGGCAGAATTCTCGCCCAGGGTAACAAGTTTAGCGCTGAAACCGACTGCTTAACCATTTAAATTTAACGGGATAGGCGAAAACACTGTTACCGTAAATGACACCGCATAATGCACGCATATCTTTGAGCAGTAACCATTTGAATACCGTCTCCTCGAGTCCATCCCTGTTACAACGTTTATGGAAACCCGGTGTATTGCTGCTGGCAACCCTGTTTAGTCTACCGATATTTACCATCGTCAGTTTTGTCATTCATCCCGCGAATGAAGTCTGGCAACATTTAATCGATACCGTGCTCGCCGAGTATCTGCTCAATTCCGCCCTGTTGCTAGTTGGCGTAGCGCTGGGGACCCTGGTAATCGGTGTCGGTTGCGCCTGGCTAACCAGCGTTTGCCTGTTTCCCGGCAAAAGGCTGTTTGCCTGGGCGTTGCTGTTACCGCTGGCCTTTCCGGCATACATCATCGCCTACACCTATACCGGGATGTTTGACTTTGCCGGCCCGGTGCAAAGCTGGCTCAGGGCCAGCACCGGCTGGGGCGTGCAGGATTACTATTTTCCGGAAATACGCTCGCTCGGCGGCGCGGTGACGATGTTTTCGCTGGTACTCTACCCCTATGTTTATCTGCTCGCACGCGCGGCTTTTCTGGAACAGTCAATCTGCGTGCTCGAAGTGAGTCGCACCCGGGGCTGTTCGGTGTGGTCAAGTTTCTACCGGGTCGCGCTGCCGCTGGCGCGGCCGGCTGTCGTCGCCGGACTATCGTTGGCACTGATGGAAACCCTGGCCGACTATGGCACGGTCGCCTACTTCGGGCTGGGGGTTTTTACTACCGGAATCTTTCGCACCTGGTTCGGGCTTGGCGACGGTGCCGCGGCCGCCAAACTCGCCGCGATACTGTTGCTATTCGTTTTTACCCTGATTTTGATCGAGCGCTGGTCGCGCCAGCGCGCGCAGTACCATAACGCGACCGATCGTTATCGCTCGCTGCCGCAATATCGACTGCGTGGCTATCGCGCGGGGCTTGCTTTCTGCGCCTGTTTTATCCCGCTGGCACTGGGATTTTTGTTGCCGGCTTACCAGCTTGCGCTATGGGCGCTCGAGACCTACAGCTACATGGTCGATGCCGCTTTCCTGCGGCTAACGTTCAACTCGCTGGAACTGGCGGCGAGCGCCGCGCTGCTGGCGGTGGTGCTGGCGCTGTTCCTGGCATACGGCAAGCGCATGCTCAACAGCAAAACGATCAACCTGTCGATTCGGGTCGTCGCCACCGGTTACGCGCTACCCGGCACCGTAATCGCGGTAGGGGTCATCATTCCCTTCGCCTGGTTCGATAACAGTATCGATAGCCTGATGCGCGAGCACTACGGAATTTCCAGTGGACTGCTTTTAAGCGGCAGTCTGTTTGCCGTCATGTTCGCCTACATGGTGCGTTTCCTGGCGGTTTCGATCCAGGCGGTCGAATCGGGATTGCTGAAGATCAAACCGTCGATGGATGATGCCGCGCGTTCCCTGTCGCATGCTCCGGGGGAGATTCTGATGCGGGTGCATTTGCCGCTGATGAAGGGCACCGTGTTAACCGCATTGCTGATCGTGTTTGTCGACGTCATGAAAGAATTACCGGCGACCCTGATTTTACGACCTTTCAATTTCAATACCCTTGCGGTAAGGGCATTCGAGCTTGCATCTGACGAACGGCTGGCGGATTCGTCGACGGCGGCGTTGATGATAGTGGCGGTTGGATTGGGCCCGGTTATACTGTTGAGCCACAGTATATCCGCATCGAGAGCCGGTTCATGACAGCCCAAATTGACGTCGAAAACATTGCTACCGGCTACGACGATTTGCAGGTGTTAAGCCAGGTGAGCTTTTCGCTGCAACCGGGCCAGATCGGTTGCATGCTGGGCCCCAGCGGTTGTGGCAAGACGACCGTGTTGCGTGCAATCGCCGGTTTCGAACCGCTCTGGCAAGGGCGCATCCTGATCGACCAGGCCGAAGTCAGTTCTGTGCAAACCTTCGTGGTTCCGGAAAAGCGCAACATCGGCATGGTGTTTCAGGATTTTGCCCTGTTTCCGCATCTCAGGGTCGAAGACAATGTGGGCTTTGGATTGAAGGGTATGAATCGCAAGCAACAACATAGCCGGGTCCAGGAAATGCTTGCGATAGTCGGTATGCCGGCTTATGCGCAAGCCTATCCGCATCAACTCTCGGGCGGGCAGCAACAGCGAATTGCTCTGGCGCGGGCGCTGGCGCCGCGGCCGGGCGTTTTGCTACTGGACGAGCCGTTCTCGAATATGGACGCGGAAATGCGCGAACAGCTGGCGCGCGAAGTCAGGAGTATTCTCAAGCAGGAAAACAACACAGCGATACTGGTCACGCATGATCAGAACGAAGCGTTTGCGATGGCCGATCAGATCTGCGTGATGAACGAGGGCACTATTCAACAACAGGGCAGTGGCTATGATCTGTACCACAAACCGGTCAATCGCTTTGTCGCCGACTTCATCGGTCAGGGGGTTATTCTTCCGGCCACGGTGGAAAACGCGAATACCGTCAGAACCGATCTGGGCATCATCACGGGCGACAGTCCGATTGCCGACGAAGCGGGTGCAATGGTCGATGTCCTGATCCGCCCGGATGACGTGGTACACGATGACGAATCCAGCGAATCGGCAATCGTCGTCGAAAAGGCATTCCGCGGCGCCGATTTCCTGTATCACCTGCGCATGGATAGTGGAATCGAGGTCATGTGTCTTGCACCCAGTCATCATAACCATAAAATAAACGAACGCATCGGGATCCGGCTCAATGTTGACCACCTGGTCACTTTTTCCCGCCACTAATCGAATTCGAAAATCGAGTTTAAATGATCAGTAAAATACTCGTTACCCTCGGGGTAATCATGGCCTGCATGTGGATGCTTTCGGCGCGGGTAAAACCTGAACTGAGGAAAGTCCTCAATCCGGTGGCGGAGCGCAGGAAGAAGCAGCTGCGTAATGGAGCTATCGCATTCATGATCGTGATGATTATTGCGGCTGGCGTGATGATTTACCTGGAAGTGGACGAACGTAGCGCGGTCGTCACCGTGCATGTCATCAACACCCAATCAGGCGCGAAAAAGTCGTATCGAGCGATGAAAAACGAAATTCACAGCGACGGTTTCACCACGCTCGACGGGGTGCAGGTTTTTGTCGCGGGAATCGAAAGAATCGAGATCGAGACTCGCTGACAGTCAGCTTACCTCATTCACAGCCGGCTGTTGATCGCCACCAACACCGGGTCCAGGTCTGAGGTTGGAACGCTAACCAGCAAACCTTCGTTACGATAGAAGTCCACCAGCGGGGCAGTCTGCTCGTTGTATACCTTCAGCCGGTTTTCGATGGCTTCCTCGGTTTCATCGTCGCGTTGCACGATTTCACTGCCGCAGACATCGCAAACGCCCTCGACTTTGGGCGGTTTGAACTTGACGTTATAAATTTCACCGCAGTTGAGGCAGGTTCGCCGCGTCGTCAGTCGATCGATAATGACGTCACGCGGAATATCGAGTTCGAGCGTGCAATCGAGTTTTTCGCCGAGTTTGGCCAGCAGCGCCTTGAGCGCTTCGGCCTGGGGCAGGGTGCGGGGAAATCCATCCAGCAGGTACCCCTGTTTGCAATCCTCTTCCTGCAGGCGTTCTTCCATAATACCCATGATGAGTTCGTCGGTGACCAGATCGCCGGCTTTCATCGCGGCCTCTGCCTGTTTGCCGAGCTCGGTACCGGCAGTCACCGCCGCGCGTAGAATGTCGCCAGTGGAAATTTGTACCGAGCCATCTTGTCCCATAAGAGCCTTGGCGATGGTGCCCTTGCCGGCGCCGGGGGGGCCTAACAGGATTATCTTCATGATTGTGCCTCGATTTGGTCAGCTGGTTTTCGCTTCATTCTCCGGATTTCGCCGGTGATGACAATATTAATATGTTAATACTTGTTATATAGCCAGGTGGTAGCATGCAGTACCCCCTTAAGCGCCTGTCAGGGTAACGGTAATATTGCGGCGGTGCGCGTTGTAGCGGTGTTCCCATAGGTACAGGCCCTGCCAGGTGCCGAGGGCCAGTCGGCCGGCCCGAATCGGGATCGTGATTTCAGACTGGGTCAGCACCGAGCGGATATGCGCGGCCATGTCGTCCGGGCCCTCCTGATCGTGCTGGTAAGCAGGGTCACCGTCGATAACCAGTTTGGCGATATAGTTTTCCAGGTCGCGGCGCACGGCGGCGTCGGCGTTTTCGGTGATAATCAGCGACGCGCTGGTATGATGCAAGAACACGTGGCACAAACCCTTTTCGATATCCGTCGTCCGCAGCACGCCTTCGACTTCAGCGGTAATATCGAGCGTCGCGCGCCCCTGCGTCTGTATCGAAATCGTCTGCTGCTGCATCATTCAGCCATTCTAGCACCCCCCAACAGTCCCCTGTAAATCAGAAATCTGCATTTAAAAATCCTTCCTGAAAAACAGTCCCAAGCCTGCAGCGGAGTAAATTCTCAAAACACGCTGTGCCGATGCGTCGGACCGACCCATCCCTGGGCGCTCCGGATATGAGCGTACATGGATGTATTCACAGCGTGTTTTGAGTGTATGCCTTTCTGCTGGCCTGGGATGATCAATCAGTTTTGATCTGTGTCGATACTTAAATAGAGGCGAGCTTGGCGGGGCTTTTTTTGGATTGCTTGGGGTCGAGGATGGTTGGCCTCAGGAACTTATCGCTGGTTTCGGGGTAGTCGAGGGTAAAGTGCAAACCACGGCTCTCCTTGCGCGCCAGCGCGGAGCGAATGATCAAGTCGGCAACCACCACCAGGTTGCGTAGTTCAATCAGGTCGGGGGACACCTTGTAGTTGCCGTAGTACTCATTGATTTCGCTTTTCAGTAAATCGGCGCGGTGCAGAGCACGCTCGAGGCGCTTATTGGTGCGCACGATGCCAACGTAGTCCCACATAAAACGCCGCAACTCGTCCCAGTTATGTGCGACCACGATATCCTCGTCCGAATCGGTAACCTGGGATTCATCCCAGCGTTCGGGTATTGGCAGCGATTTAACCGGCTTGATTTCATTTGCGATACTTTGCGCCGCGGCCTCGGAAAACACCAGGCACTCGAGCAGGGAGTTGCTGGCCATGCGATTTGCGCCATGCAGGCCGGAGTAGGCGACCTCGCCGACCGCATACAGATTTTCGATGTCGGTACGACCATCGATATCGACCATGACGCCGCCGCAGGTGTAATGCGCGGCGGGAACGACCGGTATCGGCTGGGTCGTGATATCGATATCGAAATCGAGGCAGCGCTGATAAATAGTCGGGAAATGCGATTTGATGAAGGCGCGGCTTTTATGACTGATATCGAGATAAACGCAGTCGATACCGAGGCGCTTCATCTCATGGTCGATAGCTCGCGCGACGATATCCCGCGGCGCGAGTTCGGCCCGCTCATCGAATCGCGGCATGAAGCGCTCGCCGCCGGGCAGCAGCAGTTTACCGCCTTCGCCGCGAACCGCTTCGGTGATCAGGAATGATTTTGCCTCCGGGTGATACAGGCAAGTGGGATGGAATTGATTGAATTCCATGTTCGCCACCCGGCAACCGGCGCGCCAGGCGATCGCGATACCGTCGCCGGTAGAACCATCGGGATTACTGGTATAGAGATAGACCTTGCTGGCGCCACCGGTGGCCAGGATAACCCTCTGCGCTCTGAACACATCGACGTGCTGGTTGTGTCGATTGAGGGCATACAGGCCGATGCATTTACGATTCTGGTGGATCAGATCGATCGCGATATGCTGGTTGAGTATGCGGATATTTTCGCGCTCCGCGACGTGGACTTCGAGGGTTTGCTGCAGCGCCTTGCCGGTAGCATCGGCGGCGTGCACCACCCGGCGTTTGCTGTGCCCACCCTCGCGTGTTAAATGGAAGCCACTGCTGCTGACGTCCTGACGATCGCGTGAAAATGGCATGCCGAGATTTGCCAACCATTCAATGCAGCCTTTGCCATGAGCGGCGACAAAGTCGACGACCTTTACATCGCATAAACCGGCCCCGGCTTCGACCGTGTCCAGGCTGTGCTGTTCGATTGAGTCATCGGGTTCGAGTACCGCCGAAATGCCGCCCTGTGCCCAGTAGCTCGAATGCTGTTCACCCGGCGTTTTGGCGAGTACCGCAATCTTCAGTGAGGCGGGTAAGTGCAGGGCGGCCGACAAACCGGCAGCCCCTGAACCGATGATGACAACGTCAAATTTGAATTGATGGCTCATAGACCAGTCGCGGTTAGAATGATGACCCAGTATAGTGAAATCCTTCGCATCTCAAAACCCATCCGTGGGCAGAACTTTTTGGATTATAATCAGTCTTTATCTCCGAGCCCGTTTGATAAGATTTTGTTATCTCCGGCAACGATAAACATAAAGGGTTATTAATGGGGACGAATCTGCTTGATGCAGAATTGGTTAAAAGGGTTCAGGCCGGTGATTCAGGCGCCTTCGATATACTGGTACAGAAGTACCAGCATAAGGTGATCAATCTGGTTGGCCGCTTCGTATCTGACCAGGCGGAGTGCCAGGACATCGCTCAGGATACTTTTATCAAGGCGTACCGCGCGATCGGCAGCTTCCGGGGCGATAGCCAGTTTTACACCTGGCTCTACCGGATTGCGGCGAATACGGCGAAGAACTTCCTGGCTTCGCGCGCGCGTAAATCGCCGGCTTATTCGGTCGATGTGGAAGATGCCGAGCATTTCGAGGGTGAATCCGGGCTAAAGGAATATGCCAACCCGGAAAATCTGCTGTTGACCGACGAAATCAGGGCGACGATTTTCAGGGCAATCGAAAATCTGCCGGAAGATCTGAAGTCCGCGATTACCTTACGCGAAATCGACGGATTGAGCTACGAAGAGATAGCAAACGTAATGGATTGCCCGATCGGCACGGTTCGATCTAGAATATTTCGCGCCAGAGATGTAATCGATAAGGAACTAAGACCCCTGTTAGAGTGACTAACTAGCAGCATTTTTAAAAACCATAGAAATTGTTGGCTTATTACGAGAGTTGAGAATGACAGACCAAGACGAGAAATTATCTTACCTGCTGGACGATTATCCCGGCGATAGCGCCGAGGCTTCACTCGATGAAGTGATTGGCGATGTAAATTTGCAGTATCGAGCGCGACGCTACCAGATGATTGGGGAAGCGATGCGACACGAGTTACCAGCGGCGATCGATACTGGTTTCCACAGTTCGGTTATGGCGCGGATTCACCAGCAGCCCGCTGACGCGCGGCGCGCGCAACTGCAAACCCCGGTGCAGGCCGGGTCCAGGCCTTCGCTACTGAGCTGGGTAACGCTCAAACCCTTCGCCGGCCTGGCAGTAGCCGCGAGTGTGGCTCTGGTCACGGTTGCCCTGTGGCAGCCGCTCAAGCAGGAGTCGGGCCAACTCGATGACGGCCTGGTCAGCGCCGATCAGAAAAAAGTTGAGCAACTCTCGGGGCAGCAGATACAAGGATCAGCCGTTCCGGTGTCCATCCAGTTGCAGCCGCTCGGCACGCGTTGGAAGGTGGAGCGAGAAATGCCCGGGTTGCAACAGAAACTCAATGCCTACCTGGTTAACCACACCGAGTATTCGAACTCGGTCCAGGGATTGATTCCACAGGCAAGGGTTGCCGGTTTTGATTCACAGCAGTAATCAGAGCGGCAAGTTGAAGTTTCTGCGCAAAACTCTGCTCCCGATATTAATTACGACGCTTGTCAGCGCTCCCGCATTCGCCGATCCGGCGATGGAGTGGGTGCAAAAGATGTCGGACGCGATGCGTAATCTGAGCTATCGCGGGGATTTTGTCTACATGCACGAAAATCAGCTCGAAAGCATGCGCATCGTGCATTACCGGGATGCGAATGGTGAAAAAGAGCGGCTGATATCGCTCAACGGTGAAGCCCGGGAAGTCATTCGCGACAACCAGAACCTGACCTGCATCTGGCCTTCGAGCCGCAAGGTGGTTGTCGATTTCTCCAGAAAGAACAGTTTTTCACCGATTTTTATCCCCGAAGACATCGCCCGGCTGGAAAAATTCTACAGCATGAAACTGCTGGGGATGGATCGGATCGCCAACCAGGAAACCATGGTCGTGCATATCGATCCAAAGGACCGCTACCGTTACGGCATGAAGTTCTGGATTAACCAGGACAATGGCCTGATGATGAAATCGAGTCTGATCGATGAAACCAACAAAGAGATCGAGCAGGTTATGTTTACCAGTTTGCGCCTGTTCGAGGAAGGCGAGAAACTTGTGCTCGATTCGCTGCCGGAAATTGCCAAGAACTATACCCTGATACGCTACCATCGTGGCGATAGCACCGTCTCGGTGATGACGGATAATGCCTGGCAGCTCGACGCCGCACCGGGCGGCTTCTGGCGCGAGTCGGTGCTGCGGCGCAAGCTCCCCGATACCGATCAAATCGTGCAGCAAATGGTCTACACCGATGGCCTTGCTTCCCTGTCGATATTTATCGAGCGGCAGAACGGTGAAACGCCTCGCGGCAGTTCTTCGATGGGCGCGGTTAACGCCTTCATTCGTATATTGAATAATCATACGGTGACTGCCATTGGCGAAGTGCCCGCGGTGACCGTGAAACAGGTGGCGGAGTCGGTCTCTTACCGCAATCAATAGCAATGAGTATCCGATCCAAGATCACCAGCGCGTGCTACGCCTTGTCATCGTCTGCATTTGGTAGCAAACTCCGTGTTCGGGTAACTAATCCAGGATGCGCTGAATGATAACCGAACGGGCCGTGGTCACGCGCTGCGAGGGCGGCCAGGCAGAAATCATACTGCAGCGGGCATCCGCCTGCGGTGACTGTGAATTGAGCCAGGGATGTGGCACCGGTGCCCTGGGTAAATTACTGGGTAATCGCTCGCGCCCACTGTTAATCGACACCCGGCAGGATTTAAAACCGGGTGATAATCTGTTGCTGGGATTGTCCGAAACCGCGCTGGTCAGGGCCAGCCTGACGGTTTACGGCCTGCCGCTACTGGCCATGGTCGTCGTTGGCCTGCTGGCCGCGCTACTCGGTGTGGGTGATACCTGGGTGACGTTAGCGTCAATTACCGGGTTCTTCGCCGGGTATAAACTCGCATCCCATCTCACGAAAACACTTGAAGCTGACCGATTGACGCCATATATCGTAGATATTCGCGTGAACCCCGCTGCTTTATCTGGGTCATAAAACCGTATTTGAATTAACTGGAATGAGTTCATGAAATCTCTTAGCAAACATATTTACCATATCATCTTAATTGCTGCATTCAGCCTGCCACTGGCGGCACAGGCAGCGTTACCCGATTTCACCGAAATTGTCGCCGAATCGAAAAATTCGGTCGTCAATATCAGCACCAAGACCAAAACCAAGGGCAGTTCTGCGAAAAAGTACAATATTCCCGAATTACCCGAAGGTTCACCATTCGGGGAATTATTCGATAAATTTTTCGATCAGGACGAATTCGATCGGCGCCATCGTGATGCACAATCCCTGGGATCGGGATTCATCATTTCAGATGACGGCTATATCCTGACCAACCATCATGTCATCGCCGGTGCCGACGAAGTCATTGTGCGCATGGCGAACCGCATGGAATATGTTGCCAGGATTATCGGCTCTGACGAAGCCTCCGATGTGGCCGTGCTGAAAGTCGAAGCCGAGGAACTGCCGACGCTGAAGCTGGGCGATTCGAACGAATTGAAGGTTGGCGAATGGGTGCTCGCAATCGGCTCCCCATTTGGTTTCGATGCCACGGTAACGGCCGGCATCGTCAGCGCCAAGGGCCGCAGCCTGCCCAGCGATAACTATGTTCCCTTCATCCAGACCGACGTTGCGATCAATCCGGGCAACTCGGGCGGCCCCTTGTTCAATCTTGACGGTGAAGTTGTCGGTATCAACTCGCAGATTTACAGCCGCTCGGGCGGATTCATGGGCCTGTCATTCGCAATCCCGATCGAACTGGCGGTCGACGTCGCCAATCAAATCAAGGAGACCGGTTCGGTTTCCCGCGGCTGGCTAGGCGTGCTGATTCAGGAAGTCACGCGAGAGCTGGCAGAATCGTTCGGCATGGAGAGTCCGCACGGCGCCCTGGTCGCCAAGGTGCTTGACGACAGTCCGGCGGCAGAAGCAGGCCTGCAAGTCGGTGACGTGATCGTCGAATTCAATGGCAAGAAAGTCATGCGCTCAAGCGGGCTGCCACCACTGGTAGGCCGGGCAAAGGTCGGCAAACAGTCCAGGGTAACCGTAATTCGGGACCAACAGCGCCAGAATATCGGAGTTGTGATTGCGCAATTGCCAACTTCGATTACGCAGGCGGCGTACAAGCCCGAAGAGAGCCTGGCAGGCAAGGATTCGGCGCTCGGCATGCAGGTTGAGGATCTGGGTAGCGATGCCAGAAAAAGGCTTAAAGTCGAGTCTGGCGTGCAGGTCGTCGAAGTGGACGAATCCGGACCCGCCAGCGATGCCGGCATCCAGAAGGGCGATGTGATTACGATGATCGACAATCGCGCGGTCAAATCGATCGATGATTTCGAACAAATTACCGATCAGTTGAAATCCGGCAAGTCGGTGGCCCTGCTGGTTCAGCGGCGTGCGGGCCCGGTATTTCTGGCGATTAGACCCGAAGATTCATAACCGGACAGGTTCTGGTTGGAGTTAATTCTCTACTATCGCGAGCAATGCCACCTGTGCGACGCCATGCGCAAGGCGCTGGTGGCGTTTTCGAAAAGGCAGCAAGCGCTTGCTTGGCGTGAAGTCGATATCGACCGCGATACCGAACTGGTGCGGCGCTACGATGCTCGGGTACCGGTGCTGTGTAACGGTAATATCGAAATCTGTCACTTTTTTTTCGATGAATCGGCATTGCTAGCCGCGCTGGCTTTAGCGTAAACTCCTCAGGTTTTGTACATCCAGGGCCGACCTGCACCAGGTCGGCATTCCACTCTTCCAGTAAAGCACGCAACCGGGCAGGGCGAACACCACATATGCGCATGCAGTTGATACGCAATTTTTCGATTATCGCTCATATCGATCATGGAAAATCCACCCTTGCGGACCGGTTTATCCAGCTTTGCGGCGGATTGAGTGAACGTGAAATGGGAGCCCAGGTGCTCGATTCCATGGATCTGGAGCGCGAGCGAGGAATTACCATCAAGGCGCAAAGCGTTTCGCTGCGTTACCTGGCAAAGGATGGCAAGGAATACACGTTCAACATTATCGACACACCTGGCCACGTCGATTTTTCATACGAAGTCTCTCGCTCGCTCGCCGCCTGCGAGGGCGCCTTACTGGTGGTAGATGCGTCGCAAGGCGTCGAAGCGCAAAGCGTGGCTAACTGTTACACCGCGATCGATCTCGATCTTGAGGTACTGCCGGTGCTGAACAAGATTGACTTGCCTGCCGCCGATACCGATCGAGTCAAGCTCGAAATCGAAGAAATTATCGGGCTGGACGCGTCAGAGGCGATCGAGGTCAGCGCCAAGACCGGCGTGGGTATCGAAGACCTGCTGGAGCAGATTATCGTCAAGATTCCGCCCCCGGCCGGCTCGGAAGAAAACCTGACCCAGGCCCTGATCATCGATTCCTGGTTCGACAGCTACGTTGGCGTGATCACGCTGGTGCGCGTCATGGACGGATCTATCCGGCCCAAACAGAAGATCCGGATAATGTCCAGCGGACAGGATTTTCTGGTTGAAAAAGTCGGTATATTTACCCCCAAACGCAAGGATATGGATTGTCTACAGGCTGGTGGCGTCGGTTATATCATCGCCGGCATCAAGGATATCGAGTCGGCACCTGTCGGCGACACCATTACCCTGTCGCAGCATCCGGCCGAGCATGCGCTGGCGGATTTCAAACAGGTGCAGCCGCGCGTGTTCGCGGGATTGTTCCCGATCAGTTCCGATGACTATGAAGATTGCCGCGAGGCGCTGAAAAAACTGAAACTGAACGACGCTGCATTACAGTTCGAGCCTGAAACTTCGCAGGCCCTGGGATTTGGATTCCGTTGTGGATTTCTCGGCATGTTACACATGGAAATCGTGCAGGAGCGGCTCGAGCGCGAATACGACCTCGACCTGATCACAACCGCGCCCACCGTTGTATACCAGGTCGAAACCACCGCGGGTGATCTGGTCGAGATCCATAATCCGGCCGACTTACCGCCGGTCAACAAGATCAACGAAATCCGTGAACCCATTATTCAGGCAAATATTTTGCTACCCGAGGATTACATCGGTGCGGTGATATCACTTTGCATTGAAAAGCGGGGGGTTCAGAAAGACATGCAGTTCCTCGGTAATCAGGTGTCGCTGGTGTTCGAGTTGCCCCTGAGCGAGGTTGTACTAGACTTTTTCGATCGCCTGAAGTCGGTGAGCCGCGGATACGCGTCATTCGACTACGAGTTTCTGCGATTTGAAGCATCCAATCTGGTCAAGCTCGATGTTTTGATCAATGGCGAAAAGGTCGACGCTTTATCGCTTGTCGTCCATCGCAGCAATGCCGACTATCGGGGACGCGAGCTGGCTTCGAAAATGAAGGAATTGATCCCGCGGCAGATGTTCGACGTCGCGATTCAGGCGGCCATTGGTTCGAACGTCATTGCTCGGACCAATGTCAAGGCGCTGCGTAAAAACGTGACCGCCAAATGCTATGGTGGCGACGTTACACGCAAACGGAAATTGCTCGAGAAGCAAAAAGCCGGTAAAAAGCGTATGAAGCAGGTTGGAAGCGTCGAAATACCGCAGGATGCATTTCTCGCGGTGCTAAAGGTAGATTCTTGAGAACGGTGATGCACGGGGCAGGGGCATACTGAATGGTTCATTTTGATTTTGAGTTTTTGTTGTTAATTCTGACCGTACTGACGGGTGTTGTCTGGCTTGCCGATGTGTTGTTTTTCGCGCGTATGCGGCGGGCGCAGGCGTCCGCTGTGAAAAAAGTACCGAAAGAACCCCTTGTCATCGAGTATTCGCGGGCGTTTTTTCCGGTACTGGCAATCGTGCTGGTGTTGCGTGCCTTCGCCTACGAACCGTTTCGTATTCCGTCAGGTTCGATGATGCCGTCGCTGCTGGTGGGTGATTTCATACTGGTCAATAAGTATACCTATGGCTTGCGTATGCCGGTCTGGCATAGCCGGATCAGTTACGGAGAGCGCCCGCAACGCGGCGATGTCGTGGTGTTTCGTTACCCCAGGGATGAATCACAGGATTACATCAAACGTGTGGTTGGATTGCCCGGGGATCACATTAGTTACTATAATAATCGTTTATCGGTTAATGGCAAAGCGGTGAAGACGAGCAAAGATCGTGATTACCAGGGCCTTGGGGATCTTAATAATATGTCCAATGCGGGCGGCTGCGATCGCAAGGGCGCCGGCTGCCAGGTATATATCGAGGCGGTCGAGGATACCAGCTACACGGTGATGGAGAATCCCAATATGGCAATGGGCGTCAACGGTGAAATATTTGTGCCCAATGGCCATTATTTCGTCATGGGCGACAATCGCGATCACAGCAATGACAGCAGGCTGTGGGGCTTTGTGCCGGAGGATAACCTGGTGGGTAAGGCGGTTATGATCTGGATGCACTGGGACTGGCGCAAAGGTGGGACCGGGCTGGATGCTTCCAGGATTGGCCAGAAAATTTCGAACTGAGGTAAGGGTTATGATGAGAATTTCGAAGCTAAGACATCGACAAAAAGGCTTGTCATCTATTGGCTGGATCGCGATAGCCGGGATCTTTGGCTTGCTGGTGATCACGTTTTTCAAGGTGTTTCCGATGTATTACGATAATTTCAAGGTCAAGACCGCACTGGAAGGCGTGCAAACGGATACCGATGTCGATGCGAAATCCAAGCGTGCAATCTGGGACTCCCTGAGCAAACGCCTGTATATCAATGAAGTCAGAAACATCAGGCGGGAGAATGTGACGATGGAACGCAAGGATGGCAAAACCACGGTAACCGTATCCTACGAAGCCCAGGACGACTACATTGCTAACCTGTTTATAGGTGCGCGCTTTACAGAATCAGTAGTGATCGATCGGTGAATGGCGAAGAATTTAACGCGCTCACAGGTTATCAATTCAAACAACAGGACTTGCTGCAGCAGGCCCTCACTCATCGCAGCTTCTCGCGAAACAGGAATAATGAACGGCTCGAGTTTCTCGGCGATAGCGTACTAAACCTGATCATCTCTAATTGTATATATCATCGTTTTGCAGATGCCGATGAAGGCAATCTGAGCCGCATCCGCGCATCGCTGGTCAAGCAGGAAACGCTGGCTCAGGTTGCGCGCGAAGTGAGCCTCGGCGATCACATCAACCTTGGCGGTGGAGAGCTGAAGTCGGGAGGTTATCGACGCGCTTCTATCCTGTCTGACGCGCTCGAGGCGATCATCGGTGCAGTTTACCTGGACAGCGATTATCGGCATACCGAACAAGTGGTGTTGGATCTGTTTCGGGGGCAGCTCGACAGGGTAGATTCGGCTGACACTTTAAAAGACCCCAAGACTCGACTGCAGGAATACCTGCAATCCCGCCAGCAGGATCTGCCCCTGTACGCGGTCGAAAAAACCACGGGCAAATCCCACTCGCAACTGTTTACCATCAGTTGCAGGATTGTCGATCCCGATCTGCAGGCAAGCGGCACCGGCACCAGTCGTAAGAAAGCCGAACAGCAGGCGGCACAAAAACTGCTGGATCAGCTCGACCTATGAAAGACGGTTTTCGCTGTGGCTATGTGGCATTGATCGGTAAACCGAATACCGGCAAGTCGACGTTGATGAATGCGCTCGTCGGTGAAAAGCTCAGCATTACCGCGCATCGACCGCAGACAACCCGGCACCAGATACTCGGCATCAAAACCAGCGCGGACTATCAGTGTATTTTCGTCGATACCCCCGGGATTCACGACAATAACAGCAAGGCCATCCATCGCTACATGAATCGCGCGGCGACCAGCATCTTCGACGATGCCGACCTGATCTGTATCATGCTGGATATTACTCATTTCAACCAGGACGATGAGAAAATCCTGCGGCGTGTCAGCGGATATGGCAATGTGCTGATCGTGGTTAACAAGGTCGATAAACTGAGTCGGCAAGCCTGTCTGCCGCTAATGCAAAGGATTTCGCAACAGTCTCCTCAATTCGAGTGCGTACCGGTCTCGGCGCTTACCGGTGACAATCTGGAGCGACTGGAGCAATTGATAATCGCGCGTTTGCCTGTCGGCGTGCCGCATTTCCCGGACGATCAATTGACCGATAAGTCGATGCGTTTTATCAGTGCCGAAATCGTGCGCGAGAAACTTTTCCGCGCGCTCAAGCAGGAATTGCCTTACTCGATAACCGTCAGTATCGATCATTACCTCGAGGAAACCGATATCACTCGAATATCGGCGACCATCTGGGTGGAACGTAAATCGCAAAAGGCGATTGTCATTGGCAAAAACGGAAACCAGCTAAAGAAAATCGGCTCCCTCGCGCGGGCCGATATTGAGCGTCTGTTAGGCAGCAGGGTTTATCTGCAGTTATGGGTGAAGGTCCGCGCCGACTGGGCCGATGACGAACAATCGCTGGCGGCTTTTGGCTATTCCGATGGAAGTCCGAGTCTCTGATCAGCCGGCTTTTATTCTGCGCCGGCGCGATTGGCGCAACAGCAGCCTGTTACTGGATCTCTTCACCCGGGACTTCGGCTGCATCCGTGTCATGGCGCGAGGTGCCCGGCGTAGTCCCGCCAGCGCGCCTTTTCAGCCGTTTGCGTTATTGACGGTTAGCTGGAGCGGAAAACAGGAGTTAAAGACCCTGACCGGGATCGAAGCCATCGCGCTGCCGGTCGACGAAAAAAACTACCTGGCATTGCTGTATACCAATGAGTTAATCAGCGCTATGCTGCCGCAACAGGAGGCCAATCCCGATATTTTTACCAGCTACCTCGAATTATTACAGTGCGCTAGCCTTAAAATTGACGAGGTCGGGCTGCGAAAGTTTGAACTCGAGTTGATGCGAACGCTGGGATACTTTCCTGATATTACGCTGGATGCACAGACCGGGCAGCCGATTCAGGTGGATGCTTACTATCAGTTTGTCATCAATAGTGGATTTGTGGCCTGTGCCGAATCCGACAGGGATTCAGTCAGCGGTAACACCGTGGTCGCATGGGCGCAGGGGCGGTATAGGAATGATGCCGTGTTACGTCTGGCAAAATCCGTGTTGCGCAGCACGATCGACTTTAACTTGCACGGAAAAACGCTAAAATCGCGCGATGTAACCCGTGAGATGATGAAAAACAAATGACAAATCCGATTACCCTGGGCGTTAATATCGATCATGTCGCCACCCTGCGCCAGGCGCGCGGTACGCGTTTCCCCGATCCGGTTTATGCGGCGCAGATCGCTGAGTACTCGGGCGCCGATTCGATCACCTTCCACTTGCGCGAGGACCGACGTCATATCCAGGAACGTGACGCCCTGCTGCTCAAGCAGGTGGTCAATACCAAACTGAATCTCGAGATCGCCATCACCGATGAAATGCTTAGCTTTGGCTGCGAACTCGAGGTCGATGATGTCTGCCTGGTGCCGGAGAAGCGTGAGGAGCTTACCACGGAAGGTGGCCTCGATGTCGTCGGACAGCTACGGCAGGTGCGCTCCGCCTGTGCTCGGCTGGCGGAAGTTGGCACCCGGGTGTCGCCATTTATCGACGCCAACCGCGAACAGATCGATGCGGTCATCGAATGTGGCGCACCCTGCATCGAGGTGCATACCGGACATTACGCCGATGCGGTCGGCGATGAACAGGCGCGTATGCTGGAAAGCATAAACGATGCCATAGCCTATGCCCACGGCAGGGGATTGCAGGTTAATGCCGGCCATGGGCTCAATCGGCATAATGTTCGCCCGATCGCGGCCAATCCGTTGCTGACCGAGCTGAACATCGGTCACGCCATTGTCGCCGATGCGGTTTTTATCGGTCTCGCGCAAGCGATTCGGGACATCAAGGAACTCATGCTTGAAGCAAGGTCTAGCGGCGTATGATTACCGGAATCGGTGTCGATATTGCCGAAACAGCGCGCGTGCAAAAGCTGGTGGCCAGATTTGGAGCACGCTTCGCGCGCCGAATTCTGACCGATGACGAACTCGCTGAATTCGAACGTCGTCCGCATCCAGCCAGCTATCTGGCAACCCGATTTGCCGCTAAAGAGGCCGCGGCCAAGGCGCTAGGCACCGGCATTGGTGAACAGTTCGGTTTCCACTCGGTACAGGTCGAGCATGACAGCCAGGGGAAACCCGTGCTGCAGTTTCTCGATAACGGCCTCGAGTTGATCGCCAGGCTCAAGATCAGCAATGCGATGATATCGCTGTCAGATGAAAAAAATTACGTCGTCGCAATGGTTGTGCTGGAGTCTTAATTAACCCGCGATATATATTGACGCCGGGTTAATATACCTGCGGCGGGAGCACTGACGACTGTCTTGCTGAAAGCCGGTCGCAGACTAGACCGAGATTCCATTGTTATCCATTATTGCGAGATAACGTTCGACTTCCTGTTTAACCTCGGCAAGTTCGCTGCTCAACTCCGCGACCGAAGTTTCAAGCGGCGTGTTACTGTCGTGCGCCAGGCGGTGCTGAAAACCAAGCACCTTGCGCCTCAATCGCGGCAGGCTCGCATAACAGGTGACGCCGTGCAGCTTGTGGGCGATCGCGGCCAGCTTGGCTTGATCCTGCTGTTGCAGCGCCTTGTCGAGCTGTTGTTGTTGATCCGGAATATCGCGCTGTATGATTTCGAATATCTGTCTCAGCAGAGATTCATTGTCCGCCGAAAGCGATAGTGATCTGGCGTAGTTTACCGAGCAATCTTCGCTGGATTCGTTTGCGTCCGGCGGTTGGCTGCCGCTGACCCGGCGCTGCGGGCTGCCATCGAGCAGTGAGCGAAATTTTTCTTCGTCGATGGGTTTGCTGAGATAGTAATCGAATCCCAGCTCCAGCAGGCGATCGGCCTCGTCGTTTAACACGTTTGCGGTAAGCGCGACCACCGGTGTTTGATCATCGGGTTTCTGTTCTCGCATCATTTGCAGCAGGCTGGCGCCATCGATGTCCGGCATCTGTATATCGAGAATGATCAAATCGAAATCCTGGGATTGGTAAATTTCCAACGCCTGGCTGCCGTGTTCGGCCTCGGTTACCTCGTGACCCCAGAGATGAATCAGTTCGCTCGCCAGCTTCAGGTTTACCTGGTTGTCGTCAACCAGTAACACGCGTTTGCGGCCAGAGACTTTAGTCGGGTTCGATGCGGCCTCATGTTCTGTTGCCTCGGATTTGCTGGCCACCAGTTGCGCGATCGATTGGGTGGTATTGATAATCGAAACAAATTCCACACCCGGTATTTTAGACAGGGGTTCCACGCCTCGATCGTAGTCCATCAGGATAATCCGTACCGTTTTTGCCAGCTCCGCATCGAGCACTTGATCCAGGTTGATTCTCAGGTGGCGCATGTCAAACACCAGCAGGTCGATGTATGCCAGGTTACGTTGAATGCATTCTACAACGGGATCGACACCGTTTTGATTCTCGACCAGGCTGCACTCGGTATTGATTCCGGCGCGATCGAACAGGGTGCGTGTCTCCATTAGACAGGTGTTCTCGGCCGCAAAAATCAATGCCTTGATCGAACTCGATGCGGCCGCTTGACCGGTTTCGGCATGCTGCGGCATCTTAAAAGGCAGTCGCAGAACAAACTTCGAACCCTGCCCGAGCTCCGAGTGCATGGTGATATCGCCGCCCATCAGGGTGGCAAGATTTTTACTGATCACGAGGCCAAGTCCGGTACCGGCAAAACGCCTCGAATCGGAGCTCTCGACCTGGCTAAAAGCCTGGAACAGGTTTCGCTGATCCTCTTCGGAAATACCGATACCACTGTCCTCGACAATAATCTCGACATCGACCTCATCCTGATGCTGATCCTCGATACTGACTTTGATTACGACGCGGCCCTGATCGGTAAATTTGATTGCGTTACCTATCAGATTCAGCAGGATCTGTTTCAGCCGCAGCTTATCGCCGATCAACCAGCGCGGCGTGTCGCTGTAAATGATCAGGTTTAAATCGATATTTTTGGTCAACACATTGATAAACAGGATGTCACGGGTTTGTTCGATAACCTCGTAAAGATCGAATTCCTCGTCGACGATATGCAGCTTGCCGGATTCCATTTTGGAAAAATCGAGGATCTCGTTAACGATGTTAGTCAGATCGGCGGTCGACTTCAGGATGATATCGACATAACGTCGCTGTGAATGATCGAGCATCGATTGACTCAACAGGCTGACAAAGCCCTTGATGCCGTTTATCGGCGTGCGTATTTCATGACTCATGTTGGCCAGAAATTCGGACTTGCTGCGATTCGCATCCATGGCTTCGTCACGCGCGAAACCCAGCTCCCGGTTTTTCGATTCGAGATCGGTTATGGCTTCGTTCAGCTGCTGGGTGGCTTGCTGAATCCGCTGGTTCAGGTGTCGGCGGTTGGTTAACAGGGACTGGGTCATGCGGTTAAATCCCTTTTGCACCGCCCCGATTTCATTGTCTTCGGTAGGTTCGATTGTCTTGCCGAGCCGACCGGTTTCGACATACTTCAGGTTTTCCATCAGGCCAATGATTGGCCGCGTGATTCTGCGACTAATCACCACGGTCAGGCCCACGGCCATGATCAGAATCGAAACGAAAAATACGATCGAATTGAAAATAATTTGCCGGGTGGTCTGTTCGAGCTGTTGTCTCGAGATGTATAAATGCACCCAGCCCAGGGTGCTGGTTTGGGGACTGTCGACTAAATCGGGCGTAAAAACGTCCGAGTGTTCGATACTCTGGGAAAGGATATTCTGGCGGTAGTAATGATAGTCGGATGCGACGGATCGATCGAAGCTGGCCGCGGTCGATTCGGCAATCAACCTGCCCTGTCGGTCGTAAATCGCCGCCTGCACGATGTCGTTGCTACCGACCGACTGATCCAGCTGGTACTGGATTTGACTATCGTTGCCGGTGAAAAGATTGAACTCTGAAGCACCGGCGATCTGTCGGGCGATGATCTGGCCTTTGCTCTGCAGCAGTTCGTTCGCCTGTTCGATGCTGTTGTCGATATGGGTATAGGTAAAAAACAGATCAATCAGAAACACCGGGATCAGGGTGATCAGCAGGATCTGGTACTTGATGCCGAGGCGTCTCACGGTTCCAGTCGATCAAGCGCGGAGCGTAACTCGCTCTCGGTGGGTAGGCTGATATCCAGGGCACGGGCAACCCGGCGATTGGTGGCAATCGAGTAAAACCTGGCATATTCGAAAGCGGGCGCCTTGTAGCCGGGTTTCTGCAGTCGTCGATTGACCAGCAGCGCCAGATGCCTGCCAATATCGATTGGCGATGAATATATCGACGCCAGCGCCCCCGATTTGACATGGGCAGGCGAATAGCTAATCGCCGGCTTGCGATTGCGATAACTGGTCAAAAGCACGCCCTTGAGCGTGTCCCTGTTGTAAATCGATTGCCTCGGCAGCATTAGCAGAAGGTCGTTCTGCGCCAACAGGTGGCGTAAAACGGGTAACAGCTTGTTTATCGGATCGACCCGATACTGATTCAGCTCCAGTGGCAGGTCCTTGAGCAACTGGGACTGCCGTTGGCAGCCGTCGTACCACGGGTAACAGCTTGTTTACTGGATCGACGCGGTATTGATGCAGCTCCAGCGCCAGGTTCTGGAGCAAGCGGGATTGAGGCTGGTCGAGGCTTATCTCCTGATCTACGACTATACCGATGGATTCTATCTTGAGCATCAACTTGCAAAACGCGAGGTATCGATGCAGCGGTTGATCGAGCAGCACTCCCAATCGCCCTGTATTGTCCAGGCGCTTGAATTGCTCGAGCGTGAGATAGGCGTTAATCGAACTGGACGCATTGCCAAGCCGACTAACCGCCTCGGCCGCCGACTGCCCGAGGGTTACGAAAAGATTATTCTCGTCCGTAATTTCGGAACTGTCGGCCAGGTCCTGCGCCATGACGACCTTGAGCCCGGTCGCCTGATCGACGTTGTCGATCAGGGTTTCGATACTTTGCTTGAAATAAGCATTGTCACTGCTTTTGACGATGATTATCTGACTGGCGGTCTGTTGCGCGGAAGCCATCGCGGGGGCTAGTAATAACACTCCGCATATTAATCCCTTATACCAGTTGCTAGTCACGACTCCATTCCTTACACCTGGCTAAAATCCACCCGATAGCCGCAGGTAAATCACCTGATCATGAACGTTTTCCGTTTCGTAATCTGCATAATCCTCGAGTAGATTCTGACCGATGATTTCGATATTAAGTTGGTTGTTGAGGTGATAGGCATAGCGCAGATCCAGTCGCCTTGCGATCGGGATAGCAGAAGAACTATCCAGCCAGGTGATGTCATCGAGATAATAAAACGCGCCGGATACTTCATGTTTTTGGTTAATTTGGTACTGCGCACTGATGGAAGCGATGTAGTCCGGGATCGACTCTTCGAAGCGGTCCAGACTCGATTCCGCGTCGAGCAGGCTGAAGCCCGCGTTTATTCCCAGCTGAGCATTCGCGGCATAGGCGACCCCGACTTCAAGCCCTTCGACCTGCGTGGTTTCGCCGTTGGTGGAGGTGTCCACATCGATGACGCCCAACGGTGGCCCCAAATCCACCGCAACTTGCGCACTGACGATATGGTTCCTGATTTCATAACTGAACAATTTAATATCGGTTTCGAAGCCGGAGGCCAGTTGGCTGCGTAATCCAATTTCGAATGATTCGATATCTTCGGGCTCGATGTTGTTGTTGCCGACCCAGGTAGGTACGATCACGGTTCCGACCAGGGGAATGTCGGCACTGAATTCGGTTTCGCCGTCGTACTCGTAGAGGATTGGGTTGCGCCTGGCGGCCGAGGCAACAAACCTCAGTGCATGACGTTTGCCAAACTTACGTATAAGCGATACCCGTGGGGAATCTTCCAGCGAAGTCAGGTCCGAATCCTCCAGCATGACGCCCAGATCGAGTAACCAGTTTTCGGCGAAGCGCCATTCGATGCCACCGAATAAGCGCCTGGTGTCGACTTCGTGAAAGCGATCGTCGTTTAACAGGAATATCGATTTAACCTTGTCCCGGCGGATGCTGCCGCCATAGACGAGGCGCACGCTGTTGCTGACATCGTCGGTTTGAATGAATTCGAGGTCGGTACGGTCGGAAATACGGTCGAAATCGATAAAAGTAGTAACACCGGGGAAACCGTTGAAAGTGAATGGTCCGGGATCGAAATGATCCGTTACTTCCTGCCGGGTATGGGTAAGCCTGGCGATCGAGGTACTCGAATCCCACACCGCTTCCCATTGCAGGTTGAGGTAACTGTTGCTTGCTTCTTCGCTGCGTTCAATATCGGTAACGCTGCCCGAAGACGGTGGGAAACCACGGCCGGCCGTGCTGTCGCTGGTACCCAGCTGGAGAGTCCAGAACTGGTTGCTGCGCGCGAGCAGGTCTATGCGAAAGTTAGCCTTGGCAATACGCCTGGAATCATTGATGCCGACAAAACCGTCGTCATTAACCGATCCGAGGCTCAGGCGCCAGTCGACATCCCCGTGGTGATTACCGATTCGCAGGTAAAGATCCTCGATATCGGGGCTGGCGTTATCGCTGGCGGTCACCGAATACTGGGTACCGATATCTTCGGCGGCATGGCGCGTAATGATGTTTATCGTTGCCAGAAAAGCGTTAGCGCCGTAGGTGACCGCGTTAGGCCCCCTGATGACCTCGATGCGTTCGATATCCTCAATCAGTAACGGCAGATTCGACCAGGGAACGCCACCAAAAGACGGAATGAAAACCGATCTGCCGTCGATCAAAACCTGGATCTGGTTGCTAAACTCCCGCCCCAGACCGTGGTAGGTAACAACGGGCGTGTTTCCATTATGGAAGCCGACCAGGAAACCCGGCACCAGTCGGAACAGCTCGGCAATATCGCGCACCCCGGAGGCGGCAATCATTTGTCGGTCGATTACGCTGACGCTGGCGGGAGACTCCAGTAGCGGCTTCGCCATGCGCGATACCGTCAATATCAGCGGGCTGTCCGCAAAAAAATCATCCACGGCGGTCGCATCGCTCTGCGCCTGGGCGGGTAACTGCGGGAAAATTAGCGCCAGCAGGCAGACTTTCAAGATTAATCGCAATGAAGGCTCCCCATTATCCAGAAATTGCTTATCTGCGATTCCCTGTTCAAGTAAAATGTCAGGTTTTGGAATTCCCATCCCGAACTGGGTTATTGTTGGTTTATGTTTTTACAGGATTATATCGGAAATACCCCACTGGTGACATTGCAGCGTCTCAACGCGGGTGACGGTAATACCATTTCGGTAAAGCTGGAAGGCAATAATCCAGCTGGTTCGGTCAAGGATCGCGCCGCCTACAGCATGATCAAACATGCCGAGGAGCGAGGCGAAATCAAACCCGGCGACGTGCTGGTCGAGGCCACCAGCGGCAACACCGGAATTGCGCTGGCCATGGTGGCTGCCATTCGCGGCTATCACATGACCCTGATCATGCCGGATAACATGAGTCACGAACGGCTCTCGACCATGCGCGCCTTCGGCGCCGAGATTATTCTCGTCAGCCCGGAAGAAGGCATGATCAAGGCACGCGATATCGCCGAGGAGATGAATGTACAGGGCAGGGCGAAAATGCTCGACCAGTTCGCCAATGCCGACAATCCGCGCGCGCATTACGAGACCACGGGACCGGAAATCTGGCGCCAGACCGAGCATCGCCTGACTCATTTCGTCAGCTCCATGGGCACTACCGGCACCATCATGGGTTGTTCTTCCTATTTTCATGAAGTGAACCCCGCGATCGAAATTGTCGGTGTTCAACCCACCGATGGTTCGTCCATTCCCGGCATTCGGCGTTGGCCACCCGAGTATGTACCGAAAATTTACCAGGCGGATGCGGTGGATCGGATTATCGATGTATCGCGCGACGAAGCCGAAGTATTTACGCGCGAGCTGGCGGCGAAGGAGGGCATCTTTTGCGGCATTTCGTCCGGGGGAGCCGTCTGCGCCAGTCTGCGCCTGGCGGCAACGCTATCCGACGCCAGCATCGTGACCATCATTTGCGATCGTGGCGATCGTTACCTGTCTACCGAGGTTTTTAAGAATTGCTGATACGGGTCTGTCTATGAACGTTTTTGTGTTTGATATTGAAACCATTCCCGACATCGATGGCTGTCGCAGGTTATATGATTTGCACGGGCTTTCCGATGACGATGTTGCGCGCGCGGTGTTTCAGATGCGGCGCCAGCAGGCGGGCACCGATTTTTTGCGTCATCATCTGCATCGTGTAGTGGCTATTTCGGCGGTGCTGTGCACGCGTGATCAGATCAAGGTATGGTCGTTGGGCACGGCCGAATCCGATGAGCAGGACTTACTGCAGCGATTTTTCAGCGGCATCGAGCGCTACACACCGCGACTAGTTTCCTGGAACGGCGGTGGTTTCGACCTGCCGGTGATACATTACCGCAGCCTGCTATACCCGATCGACGCGGCGCACTACTGGGAGACCGGGCAAAACGATACCAGTTTTCGTTACAATAATTATCTGAGTCGTTATCACGAGCGGCATACCGACCTGATGGACGTGCTCGCGGGATTTCAACCGCGCGCCAATGCGCCGCTGGACGAAATAGCCAGCCTGTGTGGCTTCCCGGGCAAAATGGGGATGAGTGGCGCCAAGGTTTGGGACGCCTACCAGGATGGTCAGATTCAGGCGATTCGGGACTATTGTGAAACCGATGTGCTCAACACCTACCTGGTATACCTCAACTTCGAGCGCAGTCGCGGCCATCTCGACCAGACGCAGTATCGCGCCGAATGCCAGCGCTTAAGGGATCATTTGAAAGCCTCGGAATTACAACACCTGCTCGATTTCGAATCCGCCTGGCTCGATGCCTGACCTGTATTTATTGCGAGGGTCGCTTCTGCGGAGGTTGAACAATGCCGGCTAGGCGACGCCGCCGTTCGCGCCAGACCGAGCCGCGCGAAGTCACGATCGAAGCCATGTCGCACGAAGGGCGGGGCATCGCCCATGTCAATGGCAAAACCGTGTTTGTGTTTGGCGCACTGCTGGGAGAGAGGGTGTCGATCCAGATACAGCAGAGCAGCCGCAAGTTCGATCAGGCGACAACCCTGCAAGTCTTCGAAGCTTCGCCGCAGCGGATCGAGCCCTACTGCGAAGCTTTTAAGGTCTGCGGCGGTTGCAGCCTGCAGCATCTG
>CAMYML010000021.1 GCA_947259305.1 uncultured Gammaproteobacteria bacterium
CCGCTGCAGCAGGTCGCGATCGATCCAGGACATCTTGCCCGACTCCATGCGGGCATATATCCGCAACGATGCCCGTTCGACGAAATTGATCAGCGGAATCTTTTTCGCGCACTGCACCAGGAAGTCGACGTTTGCCTGCGGCGCCATATCGTCCGGCGGCGGGTAAACGTCGTCGGGGTTGTCGGCATTGATGTTGATCTTGGTGTAACGCACGATATCGAGCATGCATTTGAAATCGAGGATGTACATTTCCTGGTTCAAACCGAAGGCGATGGTCCTGGGCGTTTGCTTGTGCGCCACGCTATTGTCGAGAAACTCGTAGAATACGGTTTTATCCTTGCGCAGCGACCAGGTAAAAAACAGCAACGGGATACCGGTAAAGGCCTCGATATTGTGATGCAGCAGATCGTCCACCGCCTTGTAACGCCCGACCTGCAGTCCGCGTAACCAGGCGCGCTCTACCGTGGACGGCGGCGGCGTGACCATGAAGATCAGGTAAACCGTGTGGCCGAAGCGGGTCAGTAGATTACTACCCTCTTCTTTATCGCGCCCCGGGGCAAAACTGTCGAATCGAAAGCGGTCGATCAGCAGGTGCGAAATCTTTCCCGCGGCTGCCTTGCCATCGATATAGCGATCGAGTTTCTGGTCGACGACCGGGATTTCGTCACCGGCCAGGGTACCCGCATACTTGTAGGCTTCGCCCAGCGAGTCGTAGTCGAGCAGGTACTTGCGCCAGATATCGGGGCTGATCAGCGCAAAATCCCGCCAGTTGAGTCCGAGCCGCTCGGTGTGCAGCCGCTGCAGCGGACGCATCGTGCTTTTACCCGCGGCGGAGGCGCCCTTGACGTTGATGACGACCGGCTCGGCCTGCGCCGGCAGAACGCGATAGCCCTCCTGCGCCGAGGCCTGCTCAACCATTGGCGCGATGGTTTCACCGATCATTTCACTGCCGCGCTGATTGCATACCAACCCGGTCACCAGCGAAGTCAGCAGGGCTTTTTCGCCAATGATGCGACCGTGCCTGATGATGAGCGCGTTGGCAATGACGGCCAGCGCCGAGTAAACCGCGCTCGACAGCGCATCGTCGGCTGCCGCGGCTTTTTGCTTCCAGCCGGCAAGCATAGTCTGATGCCGCTGTTCCAGGGTTTCACCCGCCACCGGCTTCGGTTTTACCGGCTTCTTGCCGAACAGTTTTGCCAGGCTGAACCCGGCCTCGTCAGTTTTGTTTTTCTGCGGCGCCGCGAACAGGCTCTCCTCCAGTTGCGCCGTAACCATGACCTCGCTTTGCTGGCGCAACTGCTCGAAGCTATCGATAATCTGCGCCATCTGCGGTTCGATATAGCCGACCAGGATACGATCCACCACCTTGCGAAAGTTGACGCCCAGGTCTTCGTACTTCGAGCCGTCGTCGACGAAGATATCGGCCGAAACCCGGATCAGCAATTCGTGCACCACGAGCCGTTGCGGGCGAAAGCAAACCAGCTGCTGGATCGGCAGCCCGGTAAAGTCGCTCAGTTCGTGCGTGGTTTCGATACTGGTAAATACGTTTTCGGGCCGAAACAGGGTCGACAGCGGCAGGTATTGCGACGGTAAGGTCGACTTGATTTCGGGGCTCCAGGCTCCCGCATTTTGCTCGTCCAGAGTTTTTGTCGT
Organism: uncultured Gammaproteobacteria bacterium; assembly: GCA_947259305.1. Classification (GTDB taxonomy): domain Bacteria; phylum Pseudomonadota; class Gammaproteobacteria. The sequence goes on from CAMYML010000021.1 coordinate 1,654, forward strand.
CATAGGTTCAAGCTGTTTTTACCATTTATACCAGAAATTGATGCGGGTCAGTTAACTGAACGATTTTCCGCGAGACACTAGCTGCATTACAGGCGGCCCACGCGTGAACTTATGCTAATTCTATATAGGGGGTCAGCACCACCCGAAAAGGGTATAATCGGCGCATTCGGGCCGGATTGACGCGCCCTTTCGATTCCAGAGTAAACAAATGAGAAACCACCAACTTCCAGGCCGCTCGGTCGTGATGTCTACCGAGGCGATGGCCGCCACCAGTCAGCCGCTGGCCACCGAGGTCGCGCTACAGGTCATGCGCGACGGCGGCAACGCGCTCGATGCAGCCATCGCGGCCAGCGCGGTCTTATCGGTCGTCGAAACCTATTCGAGCGGTATCGGCGGCGACTGCTTCCTCCTTTACCACGAAAACGCCAGCGGCAAGCTGCACGCGCTGAACGGCAGCGGCCGTTCCCCGGCGGCCGCCACCGTGGAAGCCATCCGCGCGCGCGGTTTCGACAGTATTCCCGAGTACAATATTCTCGCGGCTACCGTGCCCGGCGCGATCGACGCCTGGTACCGGGCAAACCGGAAGTACGGCAACCTCGACTTTGCCGCATTGCTGCGACCCGCAATCCACTACGCCGAAAATGGCTACGTGGTGTCCCCGGTTATCGCCCACAACTGGCAAAAATCCGAGCTACTGCTGGCGCAAACCCCCGAGGCCAGCGCCGCCTACCTGGTCGACGGCAAAGCGCCGGCTGCCGGCAGCGTGCATCGACAGCCCGACCTTGCGCACAGCCTGCGCCGGGTTGCAAGTGAGGGTCGCGACGGTTTCTATCAGGGTCAGATCGCCGAGGAAATTGTGCGTTACAGCGATTCACAGCAAGGTCTGATGACGCTCGACGATCTGGCAAATCATAAATCCGAATGGGTCGAGCCGATCAGCAGTCATTATCGTGGCTACGAGGTTTTCGAAATCCCGCCCAACGGTCAGGGCATCACCACCTTGATGGCGTTGAATATTCTCGCGCAGACCGATATTTCGCAACTACCTCACCTGGGCGCCGATCACGTGCACCTGCTGAGCGAGGCCTTTACCCTGGCGATGGCCGAGCGCGACCGATTCGTCGCCGACAGCGGATTCAATCCATTGCCGCTAGCCGAAATGCTGTCGCCAGAATTCGCGCGCAACCAGTTTCAACGCATCGATATGAACCAGGCGCTGTCCCAGCCGGTTAAATCGGCCATGCCGAATCATCGCGATACGGTTTATATCAGCGTGGTCGACAAGGATCGCAATGCCTGTTCGTTTATCAATAGCGTATTTCATTCCTGGGGCTGCGGCCTGGTCGCCGGCTCGACCGGCATCAACCTGAACAACCGCGGTACGGGCTTCGTGCTCGAGGAAGGTCACTTCAACCAGCTCGAAGGCGGCAAGCGCCCGATGAACACGATCATCCCGGCGATGGTCTACCGTGACGGCAAGCCGGTGCTGTGTTTCGGCGTCATGGGCGGCCAATACCAGGCGATGGGGCAAACTTACGTGCTGTCGAACTGGGTCGACTACGGCATGGACATCCAGCAGGCGCTCGACGCGGCGCGTTTCCTGCTCTACGACGGCGTGCTCGATGTTGAAACCGGAGTACCCGTGGCAACCCGCGAGGGCCTCGCACTCAAGGGGCACCAGATCGCTGACGAAAATGGTCCTCACGGCGGCGGGCAGGCAATCGTCATCGACTGGGAGCAAGGCGTGCTGCAGGGTGGTTCCGATCCCCGCAAGGACGGCTGCGCCATGGGTTATTAATCGAAAAACAGGCAACAGGAATACGCATGAAAGCAATCGTTCTCAAGGACTTCGGCGGGCCCGAAATGATGGAGTTCGCCGAGGTAGAAACCCCGTCACCCAAAGGTGACCAGATCCTGGTCAAGGTCATGAACGCGTCGGTCAACCGACCCGACGTGATCCAGCGCCTGGGCAATTACCCGCCGCCGCCGGGCGATTCGGAGATTCTCGGGCTTGAAGTCGCCGGCACGGTCGAAGCGGTGGGTGCGGATGCCACGCGCTTCAAGGCAGGCGATCGCGTGGTGGCGCTGGTCGGCGGTGGCGGATATGCCGAGTATGCGCTCGCCTACGAAGAGCACGCGATGACGATTCCAGATTCGGTCAGCTTCGAGCAGGCCGCCTGTATTTGCGAAACCTATATCACCGCTTACCTGAACCTGTTCATGCTGGCCGAACTGGAGGGTAAAAATTCGGTATTGGTCCACGGCGGCGGGGGCGGTGTCGCAACCTCGGCGATACAGCTATGCAAGGCGTTGTCGCCCGCAACGACGCTCATCGTCACCGCGTCCAGCGGCAAGCTCGAGCGGGTAGCCGCACAGGGCGCCGATCACGTCATCGATTACCGCGAACAGGACTTCGCCGAGGAAATCCGGCGTATCACCGAAAAGCGCGGCGTCGATGTCATTCTCGATCACATCGGCGCGCAGTATCTCGCAGCCAACATGAAGTCGCTGGCCCTGGCCGGCACCCTGATGCTGATCGGCGTGATGGGCGGCATCAAGGCCGAGCTCAACCTGGCGACGATGATGGTGAAACGCCAGCGCATCATCGGTTCGGTATTGCGCTCGCGCCCGGTGACCGAAAAAGCCGCGATCATCGACCAGTTCGAAACGGCGGTCATGCCGCTGTTTGCGGCGGGCACGATCGAACCCCTGATCGACGCCCGCTTTGCGCTGAAAGACGCCGCCGAGGCCCACCGCCTGATGGAACAGGGCGGCCACTTCGGCAAGATCGTGCTGCAAAACCAGGACTAGCGCGGGGATAAACAGGCGGCACGATACCCGATTCCGCGAATCAATTTTTGCGTCCCGGGAATTAAGGCCATATGCCGCGCATCAGGGTCGCGTGCGCCACGCGCTCGATGGCGATTACCAGTGCAATGGTGCGAAAATCCGGCAGGTGATTCTGCGCCGGCGCCTCGCCGACAACGAACGCCTGCCAGCGGTTGAATACCGCATCCACGGCCGTGTGAATCTTGGCTCGCATCTTTTCGGTGGTCGTAGCGTAATCCCACTGTTGGTTGATCTGGTTCTGCACCCATTCGTAATAACTCACCGTCACCCCCCCGGCGTTGACCAGGATATCCGGCAGCACATGTATTCCACGCGCCTGCAGGATCCGATCGGCGCCCGGCGTCGTCGGATTATTCGCGCCCTCAACCACCAGCCTCGCCTTGATGTTGGCCGCGTTGCCCGCGTGGATCTGGTTGCCAAGCGCCGCCGGCAGCAGGATATCGCATTCCAGTTCCAGTAATTCCTGGTTGGTGATCGTCGTGGTATCCGCCAGGCCGACGACGCTGCCCTGTTCGGCCTTGAAGCTTTCGACCGCTGCCGGATCCAGGCCCGCAGCGTTAAAGATTCCACCCTGGCTGTCGCTGACCGCGACGATTTTCGCACCCTGGCGATGAAACGCGTTTGCCGCGACCGCGCCCACGTCACCGAAGCCCTGGATTGCGACGCGCAGGCCGGAAACGTCCTCGAGTTCCGGAATCAACGCCTTTGACAAAAATCGCTGGGTGGCAAACAGGCACCCGTTTCCCGTCGCTTCGTAACGGCCATACGAGCCCCCCATCTCAATCGGTTTACCGGTAACCACCGGCCGGTTGTTGAACCCGGGATGCAGCACGTCGTAGGTGTCGAATATCCAGGCCATGGTTTGCTCGCTGGTGTAGAGATCGGGCGCCGGGATGTCCTGATGCGGGCCGAGCTCGTCGAACAGTTCGGAGGTAAACCGACGCGTAATGCGGCGTAATTCTCTTTCGCTCAGGCTCTTCGTGTCACAAATCAGTCCGCCCTTGGCGCCACCAAACGGGAGGTTGACCAGCGCGCATTTCCAGGTCATGAGCTTGGCCAGGGAAATAACTTCCTCCATGGTCACATCCGGGTGATAACGGATGCCGCCCTTACTGGGCCCGAATACACGATTGTGCACAACGCGATACGCGGTGAAGCTGCGCACGCTGTCGTCGTCCATCTCAACCGGAAAATTCACGATATTGACGCGTTTGGGTTTTTTCAGGAATTCCACCAGGCCTCGTTTGAGGCCCTTGACAAGAACCGCCGCGCGGTTGAACTGCTCCTCGCTAATGGCGATGGGGTCGAGGTTTTCCACGCTATCTTCCGCTTGCCTTGTTTCGCTGGGCATGACCTTGTCTACGAATTGCTATCGAGCGCATCATTGTAACCCGCTAATTCACCAGCGGTCAGTAAGCGCTCAGGTGCGCAAAGCCGTTTTTCGGGAATTTCCTGATCAACGGCAACAATAGCGACAAAAAAAGGGCAATCAGGATTCAGCACGGTGCTGAAAGCCCGGGCGCAAGCCAGCCTAAAGATACAGAGGCGAGTTCATGTCGAGCCGCAAACTGCAGTAGCCCAGGTTATCAATGACGGTCGTAGACCTTCTTGAACAAGGGCAGGAACAGCAGGATCAGCGCGGCGATCATGATCGGACCGGCATAGAAGCGCTCAAAGAAAATCATAAACGAACCATCGCTGATAATCAGCGACTGGCGCAGCGCGGGCTCGGCCAGCGGGCCCAGCACAATCGCCAGTACCGCCGGCGCCAGCGGGTAGTCGAGCTTGCGCATCAGGTAACCGACGATGCCGAACACGATCATCAGCCAGACGTCGTGCATGTCCTGGGTCGGGGCGTAACCGCCGATCAGGCACAGGGTAAAAATGACCGGCGCCAGAATCGTAAACGGAGTTTTCAGCACCTTGATGAAAACCGGGATAAAGGCGATGTTGATGATGACCGTGAACAGGTTAGCGGCATAAAGTGAGGCAATCAGGCCCCAGACGAATTCGCTGTGATCGACAAACAGGCGCGGACCGGGTTCCAGGCCCCAGATGACCATGCCACCCAGCAAGATCGCGGTCGTCGGTGAACCGGGAATACCGAGGGTCAGCATCGGCAGCATCGATCCGGTACTGGCGGCATTGTTGGCGGCTTCCGGGGCAACCACGCCCTCGAGTGCACCGTTGCCAAATTTCTCGGGCTCTTTCGATATCTGTTTCGCAATGCCGTAGGCCATCAGCGAACCCGGCGTGGCGCCGGCTGCCGGCAGGATACCGACAAAGTAACCCAGCAGGGAGCCCATCACACTGGTCTTCCAGGTCTTGAGTATTTCCTTCAGCGCAGAAATGGTGCGCGCCACGGTAACGGTCGCATCCGACAGCATGCTCTTGCCGCCGCCGAGTGCGTGTTCCTCGACGGTCCACAGCATCTCGCCGATGCCGTAAATGCCGATCGCCAGCACCAGGAAGTTGACGCCGTGCAGGAAGCCGGTGATATCCCACAATACCAGCCGCGGTTCGCCGGAAATAATGTCGAAACCGATCGCGCTCAGCACCAGGCCGATCGTGATCGAAAACAGGGTCTTGAAGATGTCGTCGCCGCCGAGACCAACGAAGGTCGCAAACGCCAGCATCATCAGGGCAAATTCTTCGGGCGCGCCAAACACCAGCGCAACGTGCGCCAGCGGTGGCGCGAAAAAGGTGAACAATACGACTGAAATCGTGCCACCGACAAACGAAGCCACCGCGGCGCCGATCAGCGCCTTGTCGGCCAGGCCCTGTTTCGCCAGCGGGCGGCCGTCGAAGGTGGTCGCGACCGCGGTCGAGGCACCCGGTATGCCAAGCATAATCGACGATATTGCACCACCGTACATGGCGCCGTAATAGATCGCGGCGAGAAAGATAATCGCACCAGTAGGCGGCACCAGGAAGGTCAGCGGCAGCAGAATGGCGACGCCATTGACCGAGCCCAGACCCGGCATCGCGCCGATGAACAGGCCGAGCGTACAACCGGCGATAATCAGCAACAGGTTCTGCGGTTCGAACACAACGACGAAACCTTGCGCCAGGAGTCCTAGAATTTCTAACATTGTACCGCCTCTATTCTCAGCCGGGGATTAAGGGTGCTTACAGGAAAATCTTGTAAAGCGGGAGGAAAAGGGGTTCGGTAATCCCTTTTGGCAGAATTATCTTCAGGGTTATTTCAAAGAAATAAAAGATAACCACCGGGATCGCCACGGCCAGTGTCGCCGTCAGCGACCAGGAGTGCTTGCCCATAAATCGAATATAAAAAATCAGGAACAGCGGCAGTGCGCCGTAGATGCCGATAAACGAAAACAGGGCAACCGTGACAATCAGTGCGCCGGCAACCGCCACGACATCACCTAATACATGCGATTCTATGTAAGTCTTGTCCGAAGTGGCGACCGATCCTTTCTTGCGGACCCAGTTGTAAAGGATACCGACACAGGAGATCAGCATGATGGCCGAGAGCCAGAACGGCCAGGTGCCGCCACCCGGACCCTCATCCTCGATCCAGCCGATCGGAAGTTCGGCGCTTTTAACCATCAAGTAGATAGAGAAGACCCCCATCAAGATTGCCATCAACAATTCTGCAGTTCTGACTGTCATGATCGAGATCCCCCCTGTCTACCCTTTGATTAATCCAATAGTCGCCCTACTTGATAGCGCCCATTTCTTTCAGCATGATTTCATGCACGTCACGCTCACGCTTCCAGTAACTCATCAGCGCGTCACCGGTCAGCAGATCACCCTGCAGGCTCTTTTTGTTGCGGTAATCCTGCCACTTGGGGGAATTGAACACCTTGGTGAACAGACCCTCGTAATAGGCGGCTGCTTCCTTGCTCATGCCGGGCGCGCCGACAACGGTGCGTTGCATGTAGTAGACATAGTCCTTGCCCAGTTCCTTGAAGGTAGGTGCATTCGGAAACAACGGCAGACGCTTGTCGGTGAAAGACGCCAGCGCCTTGGTGGTGCCGGCTTCGTAGAAACCGAGTTGCTCGGACGGGTTGTTTACCGTGGAATCGGCGTTTTTACCCGCGAGTTCCTTGGCAACCTTGCCGCCGCCCTTGTAAGGCACGTACTTCATGTCGAGGCCGTAAGCCTTGTTGAGAAAATCGGTCAACAGGTTGTCTTCCGAGTTCTTGCCGGTTCCGGCCATGATCCACTTGTTGCCCTTGGCCTTGGCGGCCTTGGCGAAATCGGCGACGCTGTTGATGTCCTTACGATCGGAATGTACCCACAGCAGGAAGGTATCTTCCGCCATGCGCGCAACCGGGGTAAAGGTAGCGATGTCGATGCCGAGTCCGGGCTGACGCAGCGGGGTGGTGTAAAAGCTGTTCAGGGTGAACATAATGGTGTGATTGTCACCCTGCTTGCCTTTCATATGCACCAGCGCTTCCGCACCAGAGCCACCAGGCTTGTTCACCGGGGTGAACGGAACCGGCGCCATTTTGTCCGCTGCGATGATGCTTTGCAGCAGGCGTACAGCCTTGTCCGCGCCACCGCCCTTACCGGCCATTACGACAAATTCGACCGGTTTTTGTGGTTCCCAGGCATGACCGATAACCGGTATACCCGCGAGCATGGCGCTTACGCCCACTGCGCAGACCACTTTCCTTAGAGTGTGTTGTGTTTTAAACATTTATAGTGCTCCTCAATTAAAGAACCGATTGCGGTCCAAACTAAATGCCTTCGAAGATCCGGAAGACACTCAATGCCAGGTCCCTGGGTTGTGAACCTGATCACCCGTAACTGCTGAACTAGTTGCGGGCCAACTCGTATATCACTTTTTGCCGCAATAACGAATTACTTTCTGATTATTCAGCCGCTGGATTAACCAGGGCTTAATCTATTTTTATCTGGTATACAATATACCAGCCGAAACCTTATACCACCTTTGGGATAGCTGTAAAGTTTTTTTTATACCTGCCAAAGTTTTTCTTAGCGGCGCGCTATTTTTGCAGCGCCTCGACCATCAGCTTGCCTATATCCGACGGATTACGGGTCACGCTAACGCCGGCCGCTTCGAGCGCGGCAATCTTTCGTTCGCGGTGCCCTTGCCACCGGCAATGATCGCGCCCGCATGCCCCATGCGCTTGCCCGGAGGCGCGGTCACGCCGGCAATGAAACCGACCACGGGCTTACTCATGTTGTCGGCGATTCACGCGGCACATTCTTCTTCATCGGTACTGCCGATCTCGCCGCACATGACCACGCCGTCGGTGGCGGGATCGTCGTTGAACATTTGCATGACGTCGAGATGCTTGAGACCGTTGACCGGGTCGCCACCGATGCCGACGCAGGTCGATTGCCCAAGCCCGAGCTTGGTCAACTGGTCGACCACTTCATAGGTCAGGGTGCCCGAACGAGAAACCACGCCGATTCGCCCCTTCTTATGTATATATCCCGGCATGATGCCGATCTTGATTTCTTCCGGGGTAATCACGCCGGGACAGTTGGAGCCGACCCGTATCGTGCTGGAGTCCTGCATACGATCGCGGGTGCGAATCATGTCCTTGACCGGGATACCTTCGGTAATACAGATGACGACTTCCATCCCGGCATCGACCGCTTCGTCGATCGCCGCCGCGGCAAACGGCGGCGGCACGCAGATCACCGAGACGTTGCAGTTGGTGGCGGCCCTGGCTTCGGCAACCGATTCAAAGACCGGTTCGACCGCAGCGGTCAGGCCGCTTCGAGTTTGATCGCGCAGAACTTGAATTCGGGAATCTTGCCGAAGGGATCGAGCGCCTCGTTGGTCAGCAGGTTCGCCGCCGCTTCGTGGTAGCAGAACGGGATGAACACTTCGCCTTGCTTGAGTGCACCGTCAGCTCGCGCGAAGGCGCGCAGTTCGCCACGACGGGATTTGGCGACGATTTCGCCACCGGCGGCCACGCCTATGGCCTCCAGGTCCTGCTGATTGACATACACCACCGGCACCGGTTCGATCGCGTCGAGCACCTGCGCCCGGCGCGTCATCGAGCCGGTATGCCAGTGTTCGAGCTGACGCCCGGTAATCAACACCAGCGGGTACTCTTCGTCAGGTTGCTCGTCCGGCGGAATCGATTTGGCCGCAACCAGCCGGGCCTTGCCGTTCGCGGTCGGGAAATCCTCGACAAATACCACGCCCTGGCCAGGATCGTTTTCATCCGCACAGGGATAGGTTACCGACGAAGCCTGAGTCAGGCGCTCCCAGGTAATGCCGGTAATGCTCGGCATGGCGCCGCGCATTTCGTCGTAAACTTCAGACACATGACTGTAGTTCCAGTCCAGGCCCAGCCCCAGGCCGATATCGCGGATGATCCACAGGTCCTGGCGCGCCTCGCCGGGTAACGGGACAGCGGCCCGGCCAAGCTGCACGCGCCGATCGGTATTCGATACCGTGCCGTCTTTTTCGGCCCAGCCCGAGGTCGGCAATACCACGTCGGCAAATGCCGTGGTTTCGGTGAGGAACATATCCTGCACCACCAGGTGATCGAGCGCCGCCAGCGCGGCGCGCGCATGATTCAGGTTCGGATCCGACATCGCCGGGTTTTCACCCATGATATACATCCCCCTGATATTGCCTTCGAGAATGCTATGCATGATTTCGACCACGGTAAGCCCGGCCTTCTGGTCGAGCTCGGCATCCCAGTACTCGCTGAAGAATGCGTTCGCCTCGGGATTATCGACACGCTGATAATCCGGGAACATCATCGGGATCAGGCCCGCGTCGGACGCGCCCTGCACGTTGTTTTGCCCGCGCAGCGGATGCAGGCCGGTGCCAGGGCGGCCCACCTGCCCGGTAATCATCGACAGCGCGATCAGGCAGCGCGAGTTGTCGGTGCCGTGGATATGCTGCGAAATCCCCATGCCCCAGAAAATCATCGATCCTTTGGAGGTTGCGAACAACCTCGCGACTTCGCGTACCGTAGCGGCATCGATACCGGTAACCGGCGCCATTTTCTCGGGGCTGAAGTCGGCGACATTCGCCTTCAATTCTGCAAAATCGGTGGTGCGCTCGGCGATGAATTTATCGTCGGTCAGGCCTTCGTCGATAATCACGTGCAGCATCGAATTCAGCAGCGAGACGTCGGTCGATGCATTGAACTGCAGGAAGTGGGTCGCATGCCGCGCCATATCGGTCTTGCGCGGGTCCAGCAGGATCAGTTTCTTGCCATCCCTGATCGCGTTTTTCATGAAGGTTGCCGCGACCGGGTGATTGGTGGTCGGGTTGGAGCCGATCACCAGGAAAACCTCGGCATGCTTGACGTCCTCGACCTGGTTCGAAACCGCGCCTGAGCCGATACCCTCGAGCAATGCCGCAACGCTCGACGCGTGACACAGCCGGGTACAGTGATCGACGTTATTGGTGCCGAATCCGACGCGCACCAGCTTCTGGAACAAATACGCCTCCTCGTTGGAACCCTTGGCCGAGCCGAAACCGGCGAGCCCGGCGCCGCCGAGTTCATCCCTGATTTTTTTCAAACCGCCGGTCGCGAGTTGCATCGCCTCTTCCCAGCTCGCCTCGCGAAACATCTTCGACGGATCGCCCGGATCGAAGTCTTCATTCAGCCCCTTGGGCACGCCTTTCCTGCGAATCAGCGGTTTGAGCAAGCGCTGGGGATGATTGACGTAATCGAAACCGTAGCGCCCCTTGACGCACAGGCGGCTGAAGTTGGCCGGGCCGTCGCGGCCCTCGACGCGCTGGATTTTGTCGTCCTTGACATGGTAAGTCAGCAGGCAGCCGACACCGCAATAGGGGCATACCGAATCGACCTTGCGATCGGCTTCGACCCGATGCGCGCCGGAAGCATCGGACAACGCGCCGGTCGGGCAGGCGGCGACACATTCGCCGCAGGCGACGCAGGAGGACTCACCCATCGGATCGCCGATATCGAACACGATCTCGGCGTGGTGGCCGCGCCAGGCGAGGCCGATCACGTCGTTGACCTGCGCCTCGCGACAGGCGCGCAGGCAGCGCGTGCACTGGATGCAGGCATCGAGATTGACCGCGATCGCCGGGTGTGACAGGTCGGCGGTTGGTTGCTGCCGCGGCTTGAACCTGGGATTTTTAACTTCGAGCTTGTCGGCCCAATAGGTCAGTTCGTTATCGAGCGTGTAATTTTGCTCGGGCATATCGGAAAGCAATAGTTCGAGCACCAGTTTCTGCGACTTTTGCGCGCGTTCATTGTCCGAATTGACCACCATCCCCGGGGTCGGGTTGCGGCAGCAGCTCGGCGCGAGCACGCGCTCGCCGTCGATTTCGACCATGCAGGCGCGGCAATTGCCGTCGGCGCGCAAGCCGTCGGTGTAACAAAGATGCGGGATTTCGGTGCCGCTGCGTCGCGCCGCCTGCAGGATGGTTTCACCCGGCAGCGCCTCGATCGAACTGCCGTTCAGCGTAAATTCGATAGTTTCGAAGATGGAATCTGGATTGGCAGCCACTATTGATTCTCCTCGATGCCCAGTTCGTGCGGGAAGTACTTTATGACCGATAAAATCGGGTTCGGTGCCGCCTGCCCCAGGCCGCAGATCGAGGCGTCGATCATAACGGTGGACAGGTCATTCAGCTGTTCTATATCCCAGTCGCCGGTTTGCATGATGCTGACCGCCTTCTCACAGCCGACCCGGCAGGGCGTGCACTGGCCACAGGATTCATGCGCAAAAAACCTGAGCGAAGTCAGCGCCGCCTGTTTTGCACTGTCATGATCGGAGAGCACGACCACCGCCGCGGAGCCGATGAAACAGCCGTACTCCTGCAGGGTATCGAAATCGAGCGGGATGTCGTTTAAGCTTGCCGGCAGAATGCCGCCGGATGCACCGCCAGGAAAATAACCGTAGAACTGATGGCCATCCAGCATGCCGCCGCAATACTCGTCGATCAGTTCCTTGATCGTGATGCCGGCCGGCGCCAGGTGTACCCCGGGATTGTTAACCCGACCCGAAACCGAAAAACTGCGCACACCCTTGCGACCGTTACGCCCCTGCGAGTCGAACCACTCCGACCCCTTTTCGATCACGTCGCGCACCCAGAACAGGGTCTCGCAGTTATGTTCCAGCGTCGGCCGACCGAACAGGCCAACCTGCGCGACATAGGGCGGGCGCAGACGCGGCATGCCGCGCTTGCCCTCGATCGATTCGATCATCGCCGATTCCTCGCCGCAGATATAGGCGCCGGCGCCACGGCGAATTTCGATCAGCGGCAACTCGTAGCCGGATTTCTGCTGCAGATCATCGAGCGCATTTTTCAGGTTTTGAATGACCGAAGGATACTCGTCACGGATATAGATATAACACTGGTCGATGCCGATCACCCGGGCCGCGATCAGCATACCCTCGAGAAAGCGATGCGGATCGGAGAGCATGTAGTAACGGTCCTTGAATGTACCCGGTTCGCCCTCGTCGATATTGATCGCGCACAGGCGCGGAGCCGGCTGATCGCGTAATATGCCCCACTTGCGCCCGACCGGGAAACCGGCGCCGCCGAGCCCGCGTAACTGGGTGCCGTTCAGGGTTTCGATAATTTCATCGGCGCTGATTTCGCCGGCCAGCAGCCTGTCGTACAGCTGGTAACCGCCAGCTGCCCTGTAAGCATCGAAATCGATGCTGTCATCCGGCATCGGCTGCTCGAGATTGCCGCCGTCGACGGCGGTCTTGACCGCCTCCGGGGTCGCATTATCGACCGTGTACTGCTTCACCACCGCGACCGGCGCCTTGTCGCAGCGGCCGACGCAGGGCACGCGCTGTACGCGCACAGCGCTACCGAGCGAAGATTCCAGCGCCGCGATCAAGGCTTCGCTGCCGGCCATTTCACAGCTGACCGAATCGCAGACGCGCACGGTCAGGGCCGCGGGCGCCGATTCGCCTTCCCTGACAACATCGAAATGGTGATAAAAGGAAGCGACCTCGTAGACTTCGGTCGTGGACAGGCGCATTTCATGCGCCAGCGCAACCAGGTGCGGCGCCGACAGCTGACCGAATTTATCCTGCACCCTGTGCAGGTGCTCGATCAGCAGATCGCGTGCGCGCGGTTCGTCGCCGAGCAGGTTTTGCACTTCGAGCAGCGCGTTTAAATCGACCACCCTGCCCTTGGTTTTACCGCGACGGCGCTGTTTGCGATTGTCGACCGCTTCGGATTTGAGCTCGGGCTGTGACATAGGCTTCTCTGGGATTCGGGTTTATAAAAAGAAAATTCCCCGCTCGTGACGAGCGGGGCAAAGTTTAACCCAAGGAGGAGCTAGCAAAAACATGGGAAAACGCCATAACGGTGCTTTAATGCGCCATCACGGTAATGATGTTGGTATTGCTCAACAGGTAGCTGGTGACGCCGCCAAACAGTCGTTGCCGGGTGCGGGTATGGCTGAAACCGCCAACCACCAGGAATTCGGCGCCGATATCGGCACAAGTGTCCAGCATCTTCTTGCCGACATTGATGCCACTGCCACCAATCACGTGGTAATCCGCTTTACAGCCGTGTCGCTTCAGGTAATCGACCACATCCTCGACACCCGCTTCGCGTTTTTTCGACACCAGCACCGAGACTTTCTTCATCTGCGCAAGCCAGGGTAGCGTCATGCACAGCGCGCGGCTTGCCTCGACGCTGTCGTTCCAGCCGACGGCGGCATGATCGGCGCGGTGCGCCTTCCATTCGGGCGCGGGCGGGACGATCAGCACCGGTCGACCCGAGTGCAACATCAGCGATTCGTGCAATTCGCCAACGCCGGGACCGCCGATGCGATGTTTGGTGGGGCGCGACATCGCGACCACGTCGACCAGGCGCGATTCCTTGTCGAGCACCGCTTCGGCATCGCCCTCGAGAATGTGCAGCGAGGCCGTTATCTCCTGCGCGGTCGAGGGTTTGCGGGTGATCTTGACCTTGTCCGCTGCACAGAAGGCATTGAACTGCTTGCGTACCTCGTCGACCACCGAGTCGACCGCCCTGCTGCTCATCCTGGCGTACTCCTCGCGATAAGACGCCGGCATTCCGCTGAACATGAAGGGTTCTCTGGTGTGCTCGCGCACGTGCACGACCTTGATATGCGCGGCGAAACGTTTGGCGATCACCAGCGCGGTATCCAATACATCCCCACTGCGCTGCGTGCCATCAACCGGTACCAGGATTACTTTAATCATATGCCTTAACCTCGCGTTTAGAATAGACCCTGAATCAGGCCGTCGTCATCGATGTGAATCTTGTCGGCGGCGGGCACCCGCGGCAGACCCGGCATGGTCATTATTTCACCACAGACGAAGACCAGGAAACCGGCGCCGGCGGATAAACGCACCTCGCGTATCGGCACCACGTGCCCGCTGGGTGCGCCTTTCAGGTTCGGATCGGTAGAAAAACTGTACTGCGTCTTGGCGACGCAGATCGGCAAGTTGCCGAAGCCGCCTTCCTGCAACTGATCGATCTGATCGCGCACCTTCTTGTCGGCGATGATATCTTCGGCGCCGTAAATTCGCGTCGCGATGGTGCGCATCTTTTCCCAGATCGGCATGTCGCTGTCGTACAGGGGTGAAAACTGGCTGTTGTTCGCGTCGGTCATCTTGACGACATGATGCGCCAGGTCTTCGGTGCCGGCGCCGCCATCTGCCCAGTGCGTGCAGTCGATCGCGGTGACGCCATACTGCTCGGCCGCTTCGGTCACCCTGGCGACCTCGGCGTCGGTATCGGCGCTGAAGCGATTGATCGCGACCACCACCGGCACGCCGAAGGATTTGACGTTGCGAATATGTCGCGCCAGGTTGGAGCAACCCGCGGCGACCGCGGCGACGTTTTCCTTGTTAAGATCGTCTTTTTCAACCCCGCCGTGCATCTTGAGCGCACGAATGGTGGCGACAATCACCGCGGCATCGGGGCTCAGGCCTGCGCTACGGCATTTAATGTCGAAGAATTTCTCGGCCCCGAGATCGGCGCCAAATCCGGCTTCGGTGACCACGTAATCAGCCAGTTTGAGCGCCGTTGTGGTCGCGATGACCGAGTTACAACCGTGCGCGATATTGGCGAAGGGGCCGCCGTGGATGAAGGCCGGATTGTTTTCCAGCGTCTGCACCAGGTTGGGCGCGATCGCATCTTTGAGCAACACCGCCATCGCGCCGGGCGCATTGACCGCCTCGGCGGTAACCGGCTCGCGCTCACGGGTATAGCCAATAATGATTTTGCTCAGGCGCTGCTGTAAATCCTCCAGATCCTTCGACAGGCAGAAAATCGCCATGACCTCGGAAGCAACCGTGATATCGAAGCCGTCTTCGCGCGGAAAACCGTTACCCGGGCCGCCCAGCGAATTGGCGATACTGCGCAGCGCGCGGTCGTTCATGTCGACCACCCTTTTCCACGCGATACGGCGCGAATCGAGCTGTGCCGCGTTGCCCCAGTAAATATGGTTATCGATCAATGCCGACAACAGGTTATGCGCCGCGCCGATGGCGTGGAAATCACCGGTAAAGTGCAGGTTGATGTCTTCCATCGGAATCACCTGCGCGTGCCCGCCGCCCGCGGCGCCGCCCTTCATGCCGAAGCAGGGACCGAGACTCGGTTCACGCAGGCAGACGATCGATTTCTTGCCGATACGACTCAATCCGTCGTGCAGGCCGACCGAGGTCGTGGTTTTGCCTTCACCCGCAGGAGTCGGGCTGATCGCAGTGACCAGAATCAGTTTGCCGTCGGGGCGATCCTGCAGGGATGCAATATAACCCGGATCGATCTTGGCCTTGGTATTGCCGTAAGGCATTACCGCATCGCCGGGTATCCCTATTTTTTCGGCAATATCGCTGATCGGTAAGGCGTGAGCCGCGCGCGCAATTTCAATATCACTCATTTATAGTTCCTCAGGCCGGCGTACCGGTCGACAGGTTGTATCGGAGGTCGGCGAGGCTCAGGAGCCCAGCTTCGATCCCACTTCGAGGCCCGCAGCGGCCGCGTATTCCGCGGTCGTCAGCTTGCCGGCATCGGCTCGTACCTTGATCACGCGAACCGCGCCATCGCCGGTTGCAATGACGGCGCCACTGTCGTCGATCGACAGCACCGCGCCCGGCTCACCGCTCCCATCAGCCTTGCGGCTGTCGAAAATTTTGACTTCGTTACCATCGAACGTGGTCCAGGCGCCCGGCTGCGGGTTAGCGCCGCGGATGGTGTTATAAACTTCGTCCGTGCTCTTGCTCCAGTCGACCTGCACATCGTCCTTGCGGCACCAGCCTTCGTAACTGCCGTCGTCCGGGTCCTGTGCCTCGCGCGGGGCGTTGCCGGCGCGCACCAGGTCGATCGACTCGAGCATGGCGTCGACCCCCATCGGAAACAGGCTGTCGAAGTAAATCGAGCCCAGCGTATCGTCGGGCCCGATCTCGACTTCTTTTTGCAGCAGGATCGGACCGGTATCGAGGCCGTTGTCGGGCCAGAAAATCGACAGCCCGGTTTTTTTCCTGCCCATGATGATCGGCCAGTTGATCGAACTCGGGCCCTTGTGCCAGGGCAGCAGCGACGGGTGGTACTGGATCGAGCCGAATTTGGGCACGTTGAGCGCCTCTTCGGGCACAAACAGCAGCACGTATGCCATCACGCAAAGATCGGCGTCGTGGCTGGCGAGTTGATCGCAGACTTCGGGATTCTTGTAGGACTCCGGCTGATACACCGGCAAACCCTTTTGCAGCGCAAATTCCTTCAGCGGGTCCAGCGGTCTGCCCTCCTTGTCGGGCGCGCAGTATACCGCCACAACCTCATCGACAGCCTTATCCAGAATGGCTTCGAGTACCGATTTGCCATAGGCCTGCTGGCCATGAACGATTAATCTCATTTTTCTCTCCCTATGGCTTCGATCGATGTCTATCGGTCGAAGTTAATCTCTATACCGCGCCGGATTCTCTCAGCGACGCAATTTCCTCGGCGCTGTAGCCGAGCACTTCACCCAGGATTTCTTCGGAGTGCTCGCCCAGTAGGGGTGAACGCTCGACCACGACCTCGTTATCGGACAGCTTGACCGGACAACCCACGCTCAGGTAAGGCCCGCGCTCCGGGTGGTCGACCTCGACGATGGTGCCGGTTGCGCGCAGCGACGGTTCCTCGGCGAGCTCCTTCATCGACAGGATCGGTCCCACCGGGATATCCAGCGGGTTGCAAATCTCCATGACTTCGTACTTGGTCTGGGTCATGGTCCATTCTTCGATCGCGCCAAAGATTTCATTCAGATGCGGCAAACGCGCTGGCGGGGTGGCATAGTCGGGATGCTCTTTCCAGTCCGGCTTGCCGATTACGTCGCAGATTTTTTGCCAGACCGCGGCCTGGGTAATGAAATAGGTGTATGCATCGGGATCGGTTTCCCAGCCCTTGCACTTCAGAATCCGACCCGGTTGACCACCACCCGAATCGTTACCGGCGCGCGGCGTGGCTTCGCCGAACGGCACGCCTTCGCCGTGCTGCGAGTATTCCTTCAGCGGGCCGGCCTTGAGACGCTGTTGATCGCGCAACTTGACCCGGCACAGGTTTAAAACACCATCCTGCATCGGCGCCAGCACGCGTTGCCCACGACCGGTTTTCTCGCGATGGATTAGCGCGGCGCAAATGCCGAAAGCGAGGTGTAAGCCGGTGCCCGAATCGCCGATTTGCGCACCTGTCACCAAAGGCAGGCCGTCGCGAAAACCCGTGGTCGAGGCCGAACCACCGGCACACTGCGCCACGTTTTCGTAAACCTTGCAGTCTTCGTAAGGCCCGGGTCCAAAACCTTTCACCGAGGCCATGATCATGCCCGGGTTCAACTCCTGGATCCGCTCCCAGCTAAAACCCATGCGATCGAGCGCGCCGGGGGCGAAGTTTTCAACCAGTACGTCACAGGTCTTGACCAGGCGTTCGAGAACTTCCTTGCCTTCCGGTGTTTTAGAGTTGAGCGTCAGCGAGCGCTTGTTGTGATTCAGCATCGTAAAGTAAAGGCTGTCAGCGCCTTCCACGTCAACCAGCTGCTTACGGGTCGCATCGCCGACGCCGGGACGTTCCACTTTGATCACGTCCGCACCCATCCACGCGAGCAGCTGGGTACAAGTGGGGCCAGACTGGACGTGAGTGAAGTCCAGAATTTTTATGTGATCGAGAGCCTTAGACATTACTTACCCCTGTTAAAAGTTCAACGTGTTACTGAAATACTTACTTGTACATGGTTTGCGCTTTGGTGCCCGGCGCATATTCGTTCGGGTCGACCCAAACGTTGACCACGGCGCATTTGCCGGTCTTGGCGATGGCTTCGCGTGCGCGCTGCATGGCAGGCTGGATTTCCTTCGCTTCATGCACCTCTTCGCCGTAACCGCCGATCATTTGACCGAACTGCGAGAACGGCACGTCTCCGAGCTTGTTGCCGATATCGCCGCGGTCCTGACCGTACTTGGCGAGCTGGCCGTAGCGAATCTGGTTCATCGCCGAGTTGTTGCCGATGACGGCGAGGTAAGGCGCACCGAAACGCTGCGCGGTTTCCATGTCGAAGGAGGTCATGCCGAAGGCGCCGTCGCCGTAGAGGCAGACCACTTCTTTGTTCGGATGGGCAAGCTTGGCCGCCATCGAAAAGCCGGTGCCGACACCGAGCGAACCGAGCGCACCCGGATCCATCCACTGCCCGGGATTGCGCGGGCGCACCGCCTGTGCCGAAATGGTGACGATGTCGCCGCCGTCGCCGATATAAATGGTGTCTTCGCCGAGAAACTCGTTGATTTCATAAGCGAGGCGATAGGGGTGAATCGGGCTCTGATCGGTGGTGAACATCGGCATCAGTTTCTCCAGCTTGGTGGCCTCGATGTCGCGCAGCTCCGCCATCCACTTCTGCCGTTGCTGGCGCGCGCCGTCGTCGATACGACCCGAGGCCGCCTGCGCCACCGCCGCCAGGATCGAACCCGGGTCGCCGGCCAGGCCTAAGCTGATATCGCGGTTTTTGCCGACCGTGGCATAGTTCTGGTCGATCTGCACCAGGGTTGCTTCTTTCGAAATACGTTTGCCGTAACCCATGCGGAAATCGAATGGCGTACCGACGATCAGGATCACGTCAGCATTCTTGAAAGCATCGCTACGGGTGCGGTCGAAATGGTGCGGGTCGCCCTGCGGCAGCATGCCGCGGCTGGCGCCGTTCATGTAGGCCGGGATATCGAGCGCGCGAATGAAATCGATCGCGGCATCGGCCCCCTGCGAGGCCCAGACCTGCTGCCCGAGCAGGACTGCCGGACGTTGCGCCTTGACCAGGATATCGGCCAGTTTTTCGATATCGGCAGGATCGCCGATCGATTTAACCGACGCGCGATAAGAACCCGGCTCGGGAATGACGGCGCTTTCGATCGGGATTTCACGATCGAGGATATCGCGCGGGATTTCGAGATATGACGGGCCGTAAGCCCCGTTGAAGCACTCGCGCGCCGCCATCGACACCATGTCGGCGACGCGTTCGGTCGAAAACACACCGGAGGCGAACTTGGTGATCGGCGTCATCATGTCGACATGCGGTAAATCCTGCAGTGAACCCATCTTGTGTTGCGTCAGCGAACTTTGCCCACCGATATGCAGTATCGGGCTTTCGGACCGAAACGCGGTCGCGATGCCGGTAACCGCGTTGGTGCAACCCGGACCCGCGGTGGTTACCACGCAGCCGAGCTTGCCGGTCTGGCGTGCATATCCGTCCGCCGCGTGCGCGGCCGTTTGCTCGTGACGCACGTCGACGATGCGGATGCCCTCGTCCAGGCAACCATCGTAGATATCGATGATATGCCCGCCGCAAAGCGTGAATATGGTGTCGACGCCTTCGGCCTTGAGCGCCTTGGCGACCAGGTGACCACCGGAGACGACCGAGCCGTCTTTGGTCTTTGCCTTCAGGGTATCGTGGGCTGTGCTGCTGACTTCTTGTGCTTTGGTAGCCATTTGTTACTTTCCTCAGTTTTTACAAACCGGGAATGCAGCCCGGTCTTGAAGTTAATCTAATCGAGATACTGCGCATATTTCTCGATATGCTTGCTCAGGCTGAGCGCATGTTCGCGCACCAACCGCTCGACCTCGTCCGTGTCGCGTCGCTCCAGGGCTTCGATAATTCGCATGTGGTCGATCACCGACTGGTCCGAACGATGATGCTCGATGTCCTTGAGCGCCTGGACCCGTATTGCCCGCATGTGCAGGAACAGACTGTCCGACAGTGACTCGATCAAGTGGCACCGGCTCATCCCGATCAGCAACTGGTGAAACTCGATGTTGAAATCCGAGTATTCGTTGATATGGGCGCGCGCTTCCTCGTCGTCGAAAGTAGCGTACAGGGCGCGCAACTTGCCGATTTCCTCGTCGCTTGCAACCTCGGTTGCAAGCCTTGCCGCCATGCTTTCCAGCGCTGCCCAGACGTGCACCACTTCGATCACTTCACGCTTGGTCTTGCGCACTACGAAGCTGCCGCGCCGTGGAATATTCCGCACGAATCCTTCCTGGGACAGTCTCGACAAGGCTTCGCGGACCGGCGTGCGGCTGACGCCGAGCTCTTCCGCAAGCTTGCGCTCGTCGAGCCGGGGCGGCTCGGGCGTCGAGTAAATATCCATATTACTTATCGCCTCGCGCAATTTTAGATAGACCTGTTCATTCAACGCCGGCAAGGGTCCAATCGATTCGACCTGGAATTCGGTGCCTGCACTCTCTGAAGTTTGAGCTGCTCCCGTACTCCGCAATTTTCTAACTGTCTTCATTCATAGCACCAGGAATCGATCGTCAGGCCTCGCCGGAATTCTCGGATTTGCGCCGCTTGCTCCTGCGCATGTATTTCTGAATAACCGGCATCATGACAAGAACCAGCGCGATAAGAATGCAGGACAGTGATATGGGCCTTTCGAAAAATATCATCGGGTCACCCTGGGACGACAGCAGTGACTGCCGCAGCGAACTTTCAGCCAACGGACCCAGCACGATCGCCAGCACTGCCGGTGCCACAGGATAGTCCAGCTTTCTAAGCAAATAGCCGGCGATTCCAAACAGGAACATCAGCCAGACGTCGTGCATTGTCTGCGTCGGCGCGTAACCGCCGACTACGCACAGGATGTAGATGGTCGGTGCCAGGATGGTAAACGGCAGCGTCAGAATTTTCACGAAAAGCGGGATGAACATCAGGTTGATTATCAAGGTCATCAGGTTCGCGACATACAACGATCCGATCAAACCCCAGACAAAATCGGGATGTTCACTGAACAGCAACGGGCCGGGGCGCAGCCCCCAGA
>CAMYML010000022.1:0-4208 GCA_947259305.1 uncultured Gammaproteobacteria bacterium
CGTTATCGATATATTTATCGGCATGTTGAGCAAAGTCTGTAGTATCGAATTAAGGCGACAGTTAACTTAATTCTATTCTGAGCGGCCGCTCCTGGCCGATTCGAGAAGCTCAGCATGCTCATCTGAGCGTCAGCTTATGGTCGAGAACGGGTGTGAGTACCTATATTGGAGAAAACAACCTCAAAATCGAAAGATCAGCTTCCGCTGATAATTCAAGTAAGACACTGGCTACAAACCACATCTGTCAAATCTAAGCTCCGATCCTGTTTAACCGTGTAACTGCCCCGGGCACGCTATCTGCACGCTCACCGGGTTTAGAGAAATTTTTACCGACCGGCCTACCCGGATGATTCAGATGGACTAGACTTGGTGCAACAGTAATTCGCACATGGAAAGCTCATGCTAGGCACAAGCCATCCCGATATTGCCAGTTTGCGCCGCATCCGCAGCCTGAGCCAGTTTAACGATCGGCAACTGGAGACCCTCGCCACAAGCCTGCAAATCGAGACGGCAGGCCCCGGCCAGTGCCTTATTGATCTCGGCAGCTGCGAAAAATTCAGCCTCTACCTGATCGAAGGCGTGCTGCGCGCGGTCACGCATGATCAACAGGAAACACGCTTCGCATACGCCGACGACGGCGAGCTGTTTCCGATCGCCCAGGTTCGTCCGAGCATATACCGCGTCGTCGCCGATGAACCGGTGCGATTTTTCAGGTTGTACTCGGACCGGCTTACCGATTTCGCTCGCCACGAAATCGAGGACGAGTCCGGGGCCGACATCGATCTGGTCGAAATCGATGAAGCCACCGAACAGTCCATGTTTACGATACGGCTGTTCAAGGATCTTCTCGCCGGCGATCTCGAGCTGCCCAGCCTCCCCGACGTCGCGCAACGCATCCAGCAGGCGTTTGCCGACAACCTGGTCACGGCCGAAACGGTCGGCGTAATCATCCAGTCCGACCCCGTGATTACCGCGAAAATGATTATGGTCGCGAATAGCGCGCTATATGGCGGTCGCGCACCGATCGAAAGCCTGCAACAGGCCGTTGTCCGGCTCGGCCTCGAAAACACGCGCAAGCTCGTCATGACTTACGTGGTCAAGGACCTGTTCGATAGCAAAACCTCGCAGATGAAGTCGCATATGCATGCAGTGTGGAAACACAGCCAGCACGTGGCGAGCCTGTGCCGTTTGCTGGCTGGTAGTCTCGACGGATTCGATGTCGAACAGGCGCAACTGGCCGGGCTGGTTCACGATATCGGCGAGGTCGCTATCCTGCAGTACGCGCAGCAGCACGAGGAACTGCGGGATAACCCGGAGAAGTTACTCGAGGCAGTAAAATCGATGCGCCCGCAGATCACAGGGATGCTGCTTGACGAGTGGAAATTCGGTCCCGAGTTCGTCACTGTCGGCCAGGAATGCGAGGATTGGTTCCGTAACCCGGCCGATCAGCCCGACCTGTGCGACCTGGTACTGATTGCACAATACCACGCCATGATCGGCACCCCGAGGCAGAGAAGCCTGCCGCCGATCGCGGCACTTCCCGCTTTCGCCAAGCTTGGCATGGGCAATCTCGATATCGCACAGGTTATCGAGTTCATGAAGAAGTCGCGAGACAAGATCAAGTCGATCGAAGCCCACCTCGGATCACTCTAGTCCCGCGCATAAATCAGGCCGATTCGAAGGCCGCAGCGGGACCCGAATTAAGGTGACAGATTACCTGGTTTGACCAGTGTTGGGGCAAGTCCATTGTCAGGCCGGCAGATTTCCGAGCGTCCGCGGTTGGCCGCAAGTCCACATTAATCGGGTGGGTGTCCACCGGAACGGGCCAAGTCCAAAGTTACAATGGCCTTTAATACGAAACACAACCGTTTTACCGGCGAAAGATTATTAGACCTTCACTTGATCGGCCGCAATAACCACTCCCGTCTTTAGGGATAGATTATTTGTGACGCTGAGCTGCACTCATGACAAACAATCAGACCACCAACAAGCTCGGAGAACCGCCCAACTGGCAACAACAGTTACCCTGGTGGCGTTACCTGGCGTGGTTTATTGTCCTGCTTATGTTTTCCTGGTTCTGGTTGAATCCGAGTGACAATCATCTAATGCCTTTGTCCTACAGCCAGTTTAAATCCGAGGTCAAGGGCGATCATATAGCCTGGGTGGAATTTCGGGACGACCGGATTTCGGGGCAATTCAATCAACCCCGCACGCAACCTGCGACAGATGGCGAAAAAACATACTCTCGCTTCATCACGACGCTGCCACCGGTCCAGGACCCCGGTTTAATTGCGCTACTGGAACAGTATGAGGTTGAAATCCGGGCCGAGTCGAGCGAAGCTCACTGGCTGGCGAAGGCATTAATCGGGGCGCTGCCCTGGTTACTGGTCATCGGTCTGTTCTGGTACGCCACCTCGAGGATGCAGAAAGGCCTGGGGAGCCTTGGTCGTGGCAACGGCTTGTTCGACTTTGGTAAATCCCGCGCCAAACGCTTTCGCCAGTCAGACTCGAAACTGACCTTCGATAATGTCGCCGGGCTCGAAAACGCCAAGCGCGACATGCGCGAAATCGTCGGCTATCTGAAAGATCCCCAACGCTACCGCAAACTCGGCGCCAATATCCCCAGGGGCATTCTGCTAATGGGGCCCCCGGGCACCGGCAAAACCCTGCTGGCCAAGGCCGTCGCCGGTGAAGCCAATGTGCCTTTTTTCAGCATCAGCGGATCAGAATTTATCGAAATGTTTGTCGGTGTAGGCGCCTCGAGGGTACGCGATATGTTCGACAGCGCGCGAAAAGAAGCGCCGGCTATCATCTTTATCGATGAAATCGATTCGGTAGGCCGCGCGCGCGGCACCGGTCTGGGCGGTGGACATGATGAACGCGAGCAGACTCTCAATCAGATCCTGGGTGAAATGGACGGCTTCGACCAGCACGAAGCGGTGGTGGTACTGGCCGCCACCAACCGTCCGGATGTACTCGACGCGGCGTTGCTGCGTCCGGGTCGTTTTGACCGCAAGATAACGCTGGATCTGCCCGACAAAAAGGCTCGCCGTGCCATACTCGATATCCATTCCGCCGATGTGCCTTTGAGTGACGATGCCGACCTGGGTCGCATTGCGGCACTGACCGTCGGCTTCTCGGGTGCGGATCTGGAAAACCTGGTTAACGAGGCTGCCCTGCTGTGCGGGCGCGAGAATCGTGAAACAGTAGATATGGAATCATTACTTAACGCGCGCGACAAGATCGTGCTCGGCGGCAAACGTGAATTGATTATAAGCGAGGAGGAGAAAACCCTGGTGGCCTATCACGAGGCCGGACATGCGCTGGTCGCCAGCCAGTTGCCGACTGCAGACCCGTTAGACAAAGTCAGTATCATCCCGCGCGGCCACGCACTCGGCGTCACCGAGCAGATACCGGAGGAGGAACACTACAACCTGCGCCAGAGCTACCTGCGCGATCGAATCGGGGTGATGCTCGGAGGCCGGGCGGCAGAACAGCTGGTGTTTGGCGAAGTTAGCTCTGGCGCCGAAGACGACCTCAAGCAGGCAACCCGCCTGGCGCGGCACATGGTGACACATTGGGGGATGAGCGAAAAAATTGGCCCTGTGGCCTTTCGCCGTGGCGAAGAGCATATATTTCTGGGACGGGAAATGACCCAGCAACGTGATTTCAGCGAAAACACCGCGCAGATCATCGACGACGAAATCTGTGACCTGCTCAAGGGCATCGAACAGGAAATCACCGGCCTGCTGAAAAATAACCGTGAACGGCTCGAGTCACTGGCACAGGCGCTGCTGGAGAAGGAAACCCTTGGAGCGCGTGAAATTCAATCGATACTGGAGGGCACAACGAATTTACGACAGGAGGAAATCGACGATGCGACAACTTAGAAATCTGGCGCAGTTAAACGCGTATCACTTGCACGCACGGGACGGTGAAATTGGCCGCTTGAAAGAAGTGTTTTTCGATGACCGATACTGGTCGGTGCACTATTTCATCGTACGCACAGGCAACTGGCTGCTCGACAAGGATGTCCTGATCGTGCCTTCGATGATAAGCGCTATCGATGAAGATAAAAAATATATTGACGTGGATCTGACGCGGGAACAAATCGAAAACAGTCCTGCTGTCGATACTTCGTTGCCAATATCTCGTCACTACGAAAATGACTACTATGGCCATTATGGTCTTAACCCTTACTGGCTGGA
>CAMYML010000022.1:4219-28234 GCA_947259305.1 uncultured Gammaproteobacteria bacterium
ATTTCCAGCGGATATACCCGAATTACGGCAGCTACCGGCAGAACAGCAACCGCGCGAGCCCGACCAGCCACATCTGCGCAGCAGCCACGCGGTTACGGGTTATCGGATTCATGCCCAGGACGGCGAAATTGGCCACGTCGAAGATTTCATCCTCGACGATAGCGACTGGTCGATTCGCTACCTGGAAATCAACACTCGTAACTGGTTGCCCGGGAAGCATGTCCTTGTCGCCCCTATCTGGATCCATTCGATCGACTGGCACGAACAAAAGGTAGTTGTCAATTTGAACCGCCAGGCAATTGCGTCAGCTCCAGCTTATGACAAGGCAAGGGTGATCTCTAACGATTACGAAGTGTCTCTGTACAAACACTACGGGATGGCGTTTGATTCAGATTAGTCGAAGGAGAACAAAGATGGCAAAAAGCGTAGACCCAATTATCGACCAGTGGTACCACTATCCGCAAAAGGCACAGAAATTTCTGGTCACCGCAATCGATGATGATGCGGCAACCATAGAAATCCAGTATTTCGACGGCACTATCGATGAATTCGAGTTCGCCACCTGGTACTCGATGGAAGTAGAACTTGTCGCCGCGCCGGAGGACTGGACCGGTCCAATGGATAATATCGAACGTGACGATCTGAATCCGGTCGGCACCGAAATGCGACGTGAAGACTGGGATGCGCCATACGATGAGGAAATGGAAAAGACTTCGGCGGGAGCGCGTAGTTCAGAACAAGACCGAGGGGAAGTTGAGTGAAATTTGAGCGTCAACGACGTCAAATGATAGCGGATATCGAATCCGGGGTTGCCGTCACCCGCAAAATGCTCGGCAAGGATCGCCTGGATAAACGCGTGATGGCAGCGATTCGCCAGGTCCCGCGCGAGAAATTCGTGCCGCCCGATTTGCGCCACGCAGCTTTCAGGGACGGCGCCCTGCCCGTCGGCCACGGGCAGACCATTTCACAGCCATATATCGTCGCCCTGATGACGGATATGCTCGAGCTAACCGCCGATAGCATAGTGCTCGAAATCGGCACCGGAACGGGATACCAGGCGGCAATTCTGGCCTGCCTTGCGCGGCAGGTTTACAGTATCGAAAGAATCCCCGAGCTGGCCCAGGCGGCACAGCTTCGGCTAAAAGGCATGGGTTATTACAATGTCGAGACCCGTTGCGGCGACGGCTACCAGGGTTGGCCGGAAATGGCGCCATTCGACGGTATCCTGGTCACCGCCGCCGCCCCGTTCATACCACCGGCTTTGCTCGAACAGCTCAAATCCGGAGGACGCATGGCAATACCCATTGGCATGCCCTCGATGCATCAGGAACTGATGCTGGTAACGAAGAACCAGCGCGGTGAAACGCATAGCCGAAGTTTGCTCGGGGTGGCTTTTGTTCCACTGGTTGAAGAAAAGTAATACTGCTGCTGATTTCAAAATACAATTTAAGGCATCACATACCCGGCCCGTCCATCTGTTGCCCATTGTCACCCGGGAGAGAGACGGCGAACGAACCGATTTAAGAATGATTGATATATTTCGCGTTTATACGCCGAATTCGCTACCATTTAGGCCGGCCATACTTAGGCCGGCCATACAAATAACAAGTCTGCATTTTGCATTTTTTGCTTACAAAGCCATTAATCGATGATCCGCGTTGACGATGTCTCCAAGCACTTTGGCGGCTTGAAGGCGGTCGATCATGTCTCGCTCGAGATTGCCGAGGGTTCTATCACCGGCCTGAGCCGGATATTTCTCGATGACGAAGATATCACCGGGTTGAAACCGCACCAGTTGTTCGGCAAGGGCTTGCTGCGCACCTTCCAGATCGCGCACGAATTCACGCGCCTGTCGGTGGTCGAGAACCTGATGATGGTGCCGGCACATCAGTCGGGCGAGAACATCGTCAACGCCTGGTTCCGCCGCCAGCAGATTGCCGCCGAGGAAGCAAAAATTTATGAGCGCGCACAGGAAGTGATCGACTTCCTCAACATGGGCCATGTCGCCGATGAAATCGCCGGCAATCTTTCCGGCGGTCAAAAGAAACTGCTCGAACTGGGGCGCACGATGATGGTGGACGCCAAGATCGTCTTCCTCGACGAAGTCGGCGCCGGCGTCAATCGCACCCTGTTGCGCGAAATCGGTAACGCGATCATCAAGCTCAACCAGGAAAAAAACTACACCTTTTGCATGATCGAGCACGACATGGAGTTTATCGGCAGGATGTGTGATCCGGTGATCTGCATGGCCGAGGGCGCCGTGCTCGCCCAGGGCACCGCCGAAGAAGTCAAAAACAACGAAGAAGTTATCGAGGCTTACCTGGGACGGGGATTGAAGAACAAGGAGGCCGCATCATGAGCTTTCTGAGCGGTGCCGATATGACTGGCGGATACGGCGGCGCGGACATTCTCAAGGGCTGCAGCATCGAGGTCAACGAGGGCGAGATCGCGGTCATCGTGGGGCCCAATGGCGCCGGTAAATCAACCGCGATGAAGGCTCTGCTCGGGATGCTCGATCTGAAACAGGGTGAAATCAGGTTTCGCGGCAAGGATATTTCCGGGCTGACGCCGCAGGATCGCATTGCCGAGGGCATTGCCTTCGTGCCCCAGACCAATAACGTGTTTACCAGCATGACCGTTTTCGAAAACCTGGAAATGGGCGCCTTCCTGCGCGATGACGATATCGGCGAGACCGTCGAGCAAATTTACGAATTGTTCCCCATCCTGGCGGAGAAAAAGGAGCAGCTCGCCGGCGAGCTATCCGGCGGGCAGCGCCAGCAGGTGGCGGTAGCACGCGCGCTGATGTCGCAACCCGCGGTCCTGATGCTGGATGAACCAACCGCCGGGGTTTCACCGATTGTCATGGACGAACTGTTCGATCGCATTCTCGAAGTGCGCCAGACCGGTGTCGCAATATTGATGGTCGAGCAGAATGCGCGCCAGGCCCTGCATATCGCCGATCGCGGTTTCGTGCTGGTAATCGGGGAAAACCGGCATACCGATACCGGCGCGGCCTTGCTGGCGGATCCCGAAGTTCGACGATCTTTTCTTGGGGGCTGAATGGAAGCGGTAACCGATTTCACCAGTGCGTTGGTCCTGCTACTCAATTTCATCGTGGTTCCCGGCCTTTCCTACGGCTCGCAACTCGCGCTCGGTGCACTCGGTATCACGCTGGTATTCGGCATCCTGCGCTTCGCCAACTTTGCCCATGGCGACACCATGGCCTTTGGCACCATGATTACCATCCTGGTGACCTGGTGGCTGCAATCGAAGGGGGTTAGCCTGGGCCCGTTGCCGACCGCCCTGCTCGCCCTGCCGGCCGGGATCCTGCTGACCATACTGCTGCTGGTGATCACCGACAAATCCGTGTATCGCTATTACCGGCAGCGCAAGGCGGTGCCGGTTACCTTCATGATCGCATCGATGGGCGTCATGTTCATGACCAACGGTATCGTACGTTTCGTTATCGGCCCCAATGACCAGCGCTTTCTCGACGGCGAGCGATTTATCGTACGCGCGCGCGATTTCAAGGCCGCGACCGGCCTCGCCGAGGGCCTGAGTATCAAGGTCTCGCAGGGTTTGACCATCGTCATCGCGATCATTCTGGTCGCCCTGTTGTTCTGGTTTCTGCAAAAGACACGCACCGGTAAGGCAATGCGCGCTTACTCGGACAATGAAGACCTGGCGCTACTGTCCGGCGTCGACCCCGATCGCGTCGTGCTGGTGACCTGGATCATTACCGCGATCCTGGCGACGATTGCCGGCACCCTGTACGGTCTCGACAAGAGCTTCAAGCCGTTTACCTATTTACAGCTATTATTACCGATGTTTGCGGCCGCCATCGTCGGTGGCATCGGCAATCCAATCGGCGCGATTCTGGGCGGTTACGTGATCGCTTTTTCCGAAGTCATCGTCACCTACGCCTATAAAAAGGTGTTTATCTACCTGTTGCCGCAGAGCCTGGAACCGGAGGGTCTGTTGCAATTGCTCTCTACCGACTACAAGTTCGCGGTGTCATTCGTCATCCTGGTGCTAGTGTTGCTGGTGCGACCCACCGGGATACTGCGGGGCAAGGTGTTATGACGAATACCCGCAAAACCCAGCTTGCCTTCGCCGCAATCGCCGTTTTGCTGATGATTATCGGTTTCGCCCAATCATGGAACGTGTCGCTCGGCATCCTCAACCTGTGCCTGATTTCGGCGGTCATGGCGCTCGGGGTCAACATGCAATGGGGCTACGCCGGATTGCTCAACGTCGGCGTCATGGGGTTCGCCGCGCTCGGCGGCATGAGCGCGGTTCTGGTTTCACAGGCGCCGATCGTAGAAGCCTGGAATGCCGGCTGGGAACGCCTGTTTATCGCGGCGTTCTGTTTTGGCGGCACCATTGCGGCAACGGTTTTCTGTTATCGCAAACTGGCGCCCGGGCGAAATCGAAACCTGGCGTTGACGCTGGTTATCGTGGCCGGCCTGTCTCTGACCCGTGTTTTCCTCGATCCGGCGATTTCATCGATCGAGGCAATCGAACCGGCCAAAACCGGTTTTCTCGGTGGCCTCGGATTACCGATTATCTTTTCCTGGCTCGTCGGCGGATTCGTCGCCGCCGGTATCGCCTGGTGTATCGGCAAGGTCGCGCTGGGTTTGCGCGCCGACTACCTCGCCATCGCGACGCTGGGCATTTCGGAAATTATTATTGCCGTCCTTAAAAACGAAGACTGGCTCACGCGCGGCGTTAAAAACGTCACCGGCCTGTCGCGCCCGGTCCCCTATGAAATCGATTTACAGGCCAGCGACTGGTTTATCGATTTGATGCGCTGGTGGCACAGCGGGTCGTTGGCGGCGATAGACGCGAGCGCCGGGCAACAGGCGTTGAAGCAGTTTGTCATCGACGGCTCCAGTATCTTCGTCAAACTCTGCTACACCGGCCTGTTTGCCGGGGTCCTGATCGTTGTCCTGCTGCTGAGCGTCAGGGCACTGAATTCGCCCTGGGGGCGCATGATGCGCGCCATCCGCGACAACGAGATCGCCGCCGGCGCCATGGGCAAGGATGTTACCCGGCGCCATCTCGAAATATTTGTCATCGGCTCGGCGGTCATCGGCATCGCCGGCGCAATGCTGACGACGCTGGATGGGCAATTCACCCCGACCTCTTACCAGCCACTGCGCTTCACCTTTCTGATCTGGGTCATGGTGATTGTCGGCGGCTCGGGGAATAACATGGGCTCGGTGCTGGGCGGCTTTTTGATCTGGCTGGTCTGGATCGAGGCAGAACCCGTCGGCGTCTGGATGATGCAGGCGGGTACCGGCTGGCTCGATGAAAGCAACGCGCTGCGCCTTCACCTGATCGAAAATGCCCAGCATATGCGGCTGTTTTTCATGGGCCTGGTATTGCTGCTGGTGCTGCGCTTCAGCCCGGGCGGCATTCTGCCCGAAGTCGTCAGGAAACAGAAAAATACAGTTTAAGCGCTGCCCCCATCCTCACCGGGTTGGTGATAACGGCCTCGGATATAGCGTTCATCGACAATAAAAAGCCCGGCGCCGCTACGGCGCCAGGCTCCTGGTTTTGTCCTGGTTTTACGCCTAGTGGACTTTAATCGTATTCCACTTGCCGTTGCCAATCTCCAGCTCCTTGTAGGAACCAAAGACTTCACCGACGTCATCAAACTCGACATTGGTCGCGCCCTGGTAGTCGACATCGCCGCCAGCAGCAATAATTTTCAACGCTTTATCCAGTTCCCCGGGACCGATTTTCTTGCCCGGCGCATTTGCCACCATCATCATTTTTGACTGCAGCGCGGCGCGATCCGCCGAGCCCGCAGCCTGCATTGCCAGCACGATCAATGCCGCGGCGTCGTACGACTCCGGCACAAATGGGCCATCCGGGGTTACGCCGTTGGCCCTGGCATATTCAGTAAAGGCGTCGGCACCGGCGGCGCCGCCCGGCAGGGTTGCGATCGAACCATCGAGATCCGAACCGATCGCCGCGAGCAGCGAATCACCGACCATTCCGTCAGCCATGACATAGCTGTCAAAAGCGTCGGCATCGATGGATGCCTGGATGATGCCCTTCCCACCCTGATCAACGTAGCCGAATACGGCCAGATGTTTTGAACCGGAAGCCGACAATGCGCCGACCTCAGCCGAATAATCAGCCTTGCCGTCTTCATGCGCGGCGCTAATCGAAATCTTGCCACCGGTGGCCTTGAAGGCAGCGGCGAATGAGTCGGCAAGACCCTTACCATAGTCGTTATTGGTATAGGTCACGGCAACTGCAGAGATTCCCCGGCCCTTCAGGACGCTAGCCAGCACCTGCCCCTGGCGCGCATCGGAGGGTGCGGTGCGAAAGAAGAAGCCCTTGTCATTAATGGTCGACAGCGCCGGGGAGGTGGCCGAAGGAGATACCATGACCACACCGTTTGGAACCGCGACATTGTTGGCGATGGCGGTGGTCACGCCCGAACAATCGGCGCCCATAATCGCGGCCACCCCGTCAGAGGTGATCAGGCGTTCCGCGGCAGACGAAGCCGCGGCTGCATCGATACAGGTAGAATCTGCGCGCACACTGACAATCGATTGACCGCCCAGAAAGTTACCCGACTTCGAGGCCTCGGACAGCGCAAGTTCGGCACCCGAAGCCATCCCGGGGGTCAGTGACTCGATCGGTCCGGTAAAGCCAAGTATGACCCCGACCTTGATATCCTCAGCCACAACCGGTGCCGACAGAGCCAGCAAGGTTGAAGCAATTAGTAATTTTTTCATTTGTCGCTCTCTCAAAATTGTTTTGGTTATATAACCGCTCCGGGTTAACAGCTTAACCCCGCTCGCGACGAGCAATACTATCACTGTTTTCCGGCGCATGCATATTCTGCAGCAGGCAGTCAGACTTAAAATGCGTTGTTTTTACTAGCCTTTCTGCGGGTTTTCAGGCATTTTGCACAGTTTTCCGCAACCACCTTAACTAGATGCCGATTGACGCCAGCACTTCCAGCGACGCCCTGCCTTCAAGCTGGCGTAAATTCCCGATCAAGCAGCAACCCGAGTACCCGGACCCGGCGGCGCTACGACGGGTGGAACAGCAACTATGCGCCCTGCCACCGCTAGTCTTCGCGCAGGAAATTCGCGATCTCAAACAGCATCTGGCGCAGGTGGCTGCGGGCAAGGGCTTCCTGCTGCAAGGCGGCGATTGCGCTGAATCTTTTGCCGAATTCAGCGCCAACAAGATACGCGATACCTTCAAGGTATTGTTGCAGATGGCGGTCGTCCTGACTTTTGCTGGCCGGCGTCCGGTCACCAAGATTGCGCGCACCGCGGGCCAGTTTGCCAAACCCCGATCGTCCGACCACGAAGTGGTCGACGGCGTATCGCTGCCCAGTTTTCGCGGCGACATTATCCACGCCGCCGATGCCACCCCCGAAGCCAGGGTCCCCGATCCCGAACGCATGCTACGGGCATACAATCAGAGCGCGTCGACGCTGAACCTGCTGCGCGCTTTTGCCCAGGGAGGCCTGGCCGACCTGCACCAGGTGCATCGCTGGAACCTGGACTTCGTCGACGCCAGTCCGAGTAAAGAACGTTACCTGAAGATGTCGAAGCGTATCGAGGATGCGCTGGCTTTCATGGAAGTCTGCGGCATCACCTCCGAAACCGCGCCATCGATCCGAGAAACCCAGTTATTTACCTCGCACGAGGCGCTGCTGCTGAATTACGAGGAGGCGCTTTCGCGTATCGATTCGTTTACCGGCAAATGCTATAACTGCTCGGCGCATTTTGTCTGGGTCGGTGAACGCACCCGCCAGCTCGATCATGCCCATATCGAATTTTTCAAACAAATCGAAAACCCGGTCGGTGTAAAAATCGGCCCGACGATTGCCGCCGACGAATTGCTGCGCCTGATCGAAGCACTCAACCCCGACAATGAAGCAGGACGGCTCACGCTGATTACACGCATGGGCGCCGACAGGTTACCCGAAGCGCTGCCCAGGCTGATCCGCGCGGTACAAAAACAGGGATTCGACGTGGTCTGGTCTTCCGACCCAATGCATGGCAACACAGTAAAGTCCAATACCGGATTCAAAACCCGGCAGTTCGACGACATTCTGCGCGAACTGCAGCAATTTTTTGCGGTTCACCAGGCGGAAGGGACCTATCCCGGCGGTATCCATCTGGAGATGACGGGCGAACATGTCACCGAATGCACGGGTGGCGCCTACGCGATATCCGACACCGACCTGGCTACCCGCTACCTCACCAGTTGCGACCCTCGACTGAATGCCGACCAGGTGCTCGAACTTGCTTACCTGATCGCCGACGCGCTCAAGCACGCCGAGCCGCATCCTGAAACCTGAACAACCTGACTTTCCTGGAACACAGCATGACCCAATCAGCACCCAGTAAACTGGCACAAGTACTACAGGCCGGCAGTTTCGCGATGACCGCCGAAACCTCACCACCCGACGCAGCTTCGCCGCAGGCGGTCATCGACCGCGTGGCCTGTTTGCAGGGACTGGCGGACGCGGTCAATGTGACCGATGGCGCCAGCGCCCGTGTGCATATGTCCGCCTTTGCCGCCGCCACCATCATGCTGCAAAACGGGATCGAACCGGTGTTACAGATGACTACCAGGGACCGCAATCGTCTGGCCTTACAGGCAGATGTGGTCGGTGCTTCGGCGCTCGGCATTCATAATTTCCTGTGCCTGACAGGCGACAAGATGAGCGCCGGCGATCAGCCGGAAGCGGCCGAGGTATTCGAGGTGGATAGCGGAGAATTGATGCGCCAGATGCGCGCCATGCGCGATGACGGCTGCTTCCCGTCGGGGCGTCGAATCGACCCGCCACCGGCCTTATTCCTGGGCGCCGCGGAAATGCCCGCCGAACCCGGCGACAACTGGCCGGCGGCAAGGCTGCAGGCCAAGATCGACAACGGTACCCAGTTCTTTCAGACCCAGTACTGTTTCGAACTGGAAAAGGTCAGGTCTTACTGCCAGGGGCTGGTCGACGGTGGTTTTACCGAGCAGGCCTATTTCCTCATCGGTATCGGCCCGCTGGCGTCGGCGAAGTCGGCCCGCTGGATGAATGACAACCTGTTCGGCGTGCAGGTTCCCGACAGTATTATCCAGCGCCTCGAGGGTGCCGACGACCAGCGGGCCGAGGGGCGCGCGATCTGCGCCGAACTGTTGCAGGGCTTCTCCGAAATCGAGGGCTGCGCCGGCGCGCACCTGATGGCGCCATACGGCGAGGCTGCCTGCGCCCAGGTAATCCAGGAATCGGGGCTGCTCGAACTCAGGTCCTGACCAGGCGCAGCACCGGACCGAGCTCTGCGGCTTCGACCACGCGTCCGATTATCTGCGCCTCGGCGTAACCCAGTTGGCGCAATTGCTGCAGGCACTGCGACGCGTTTGCGGAATCCAGGCTCGCCAGCAAACCGCCGGCGGTTTGCGGATCGAATATCAGTGGGTAGGCTGCGTGTGTCGCGAGACCCTGTTCGTCGCCGATACTGTGGCGCACACGAATATTCTGCGGCTGTAACGAGCTCTCGATACCGAGACGCGCCAGTTCGGCGACGCCCGGGTACAGCGGCAACTGCTCGATAAATAGCTCGACCGCGCAAGCCGAGGCACGCGCCATCTCGAACAGGTGTCCGGCAAGACCGAAACCGGTAACGTCGGTGCAGGCGCTAGCCCTACAGCGTTGCAAACACCTGGAAGCTTCACGACTCGAAACCAGCATTTGTTCGAGCGCCGCATCGACCCAGGCGCCGCGCGCCTTGCCACGCATTTCTGCCGCAAACATTACGCCACTGCCCAGCGGTTTGGTCAGAATCAGCAAATCCCCCGGACGCATGCCCGCCTTCAGCATCAAGGCATCGGGCCTGGCAAAGCCGTTTACGCTCAAACCGCAACTCATCTGGCTGCCCTCCCCGCTGTGCCCGCCAGCCAGCAGCGTGTTGTGCTCGGCCAGGGTTTCGACAACCCCGCTCATGAGCTGGTACAGGTCCTGGGCCTGCTTCGCTTCGCTGGCAAATACCACATTGGCGATTACCAAGGCGCTATGGGCATCGACACCCATGGCGAACAGATCACCGAGCGCGTGATTGGCGGCGATGCGGCCAAACAGGAAGGGGTCGTCTATAAAGCTGCGAAAGTGATCGATCGACTGGATCAGCTCCATGCCCGGCGGTACCCGAATCAGCGCGGCGTCATCGGCATGCTGCAGCCCGCAATCCCGCGCGCTGGCCCAGTCCTGATTAATCTGCGCCAGCACCTGTTCGAGAATCTCGCTGCCGACCTTGGAGCCGCAGCCGCCGCAACGCATCGGCGCGAGGCCTGCGCTAGTGCTTTCCGGCAGCTGCGGTTGCGCTAACTTGGAGAAACGGCGGATGAACTTGCGATCGATTCTATCCTTCAGCCACCAGCACCATTTACCCTGCAACGCCCAGCGCCCGCGGCTGGCGATAGCGAAACGATTGCCGGTGGAAATCAACGACAGAAATTGCATCTGCGGCCTGAAGGGTTTGAGCTTTTGCCCTCGCAGCCGGCGCTTCAGGTTGCGTGCCAACGGCAGCCCCTGCCGTACCGCGAACACGCCCGATCTGGGCCGCGGATAGGCGTCGACCGTGGCGATATCGCCGGCCGCAAAGACGTTGGCATGCGACAGGCTTTGCAGGCAGGGATTGAGCGCGATAAAACCGTCACTGTCGAGTTGCAACCCGGAATCGCGTAACCAGCCAGCCGGGCTCGCATGGGTAACCCAGATCACCGCGTCGCCAGCAATCGTCGCGGCCAGTTCGCCCTGCAATAATCCATTGTCGAAACCCGTGACCGCGGAGTCGTAAATCACCCGGATCGCGCGCTGTTCGAGAATCCGGGTAAACATGCGCCGCACCCTGGGATTATGGCCGGGCAGCAGTCGGTCTCGGTCGGTGACGATAGAGAGCCTGAGCCTGGAGCACGTCGAGCGCAGTTGCCGCGCGCGGAAATCCAGCGACAGAGCCAGTTCGACGCCGCCTGCACCGCCGCCGACGATCAGCAGTTGAAAATCCTCTTCACTTGCCAGCAGCCGCTGCTCTAGT
The DNA here is from genome assembly GCA_947259305.1 of uncultured Gammaproteobacteria bacterium. Classification (GTDB taxonomy): domain Bacteria; phylum Pseudomonadota; class Gammaproteobacteria. Next base: position 15,286 of record CAMYML010000022.1, read on the forward strand.
GCGCTCCAGGAATCGATAAAACGATCGATCGGCTTGACCGCAAACTGAAGTTTATCGGTTTCGACGCCTGGCGGACTCGCAGGTCGTGAACCAATGTTTATCGAAACCAGGTCGTAGTCGAGCGCCGGTCGACTGGCGAATTTGATCTGCCCGAGGTCGGCGTCGAGACCGATCACTTGATCGTGGATAACCCGCGCGCCGGCGTAACGCGCCAGGGGTAACAGGTCGATATGGGCATCGTCTCGGGTATAGTGACCGGCGATAAAACCCGGCAGCATGCCCGAGTAAGGGGTATGCAGATCGCGGCTAACCAGGGAAAGGCGAACGCCCGCAAGCGGATGCATCGCGAAATGCTTGAGCACGAACAAATGGCTGTGCCCTCCGCCGATCAATACCAGATCGGAAGTTATCGGTGATTCATCCTTCAGCATGTCACGTCATCATTGCTTGCATTGGTCTTATGGCTGGCTTAACGCTCTGGTATTATGCGTGCAGCTTTTGTACTGTAAAGCCATGATTACCTATATCCGATTACTGGCGCGTGGATTGATATTGTTTATCGGCGGCATTGCCATGACGCCGATTGCAGCCCAGCAGTTTCCCCAAATCGAACAGGGATACCCTGGTATCAGGCTCGAGCAGCTTTACAGCGGCCTCGGAGTTCCCTGGGGTATGGCTTTTCTGTCTCGCGCTCAACTGCTGGTTGCCGAGCGTCGCGGGAACCTGCGCCTGCTGGATCTGGAGAAGAATTCCGCGTTAATTCTCGACGGCGGTCCGCGCGTTGTCGCCGAGGGTCAGGGCGGCATGCTGGATGTCGCCGTCGGCCCCGACTATGCCAACGATGGCTGGATCTACTTCACCTACAGCAAACCCTCGAAATCCGAGGCCGCAACCACGCTTGCGCGGGCGCGCATCCGCAACGAGCGGCTGGTCGACTGGCAGGATTTACTGGTCACCGATTCCGCCACCGATACCCGGCGCCATTTCGGTAGCCGCATTGCCTTTGACGACCAGGGCCACGTGTTTTTCGGGGTCGGGGACCGCGGCAAGCGCGACCTGGCGCAGGACCTTGGCAATCATATCGGCACGATTATGCGTCTCAATCTGGACGGCAGCGTGCCGCGGGACAATCCTTTCGTCGGCGACCCGAATGCACGTGACGAAATCTGGAGCTACGGCCATCGTAATCCGCAAGGCTTGCTGTTTGACCGCGAAACACAGCGACTATGGTCGATCGAACACGGCCCGCGCGGCGGTGACGAAATCAACCTGGTTTTGCGGGGGCGCAATTACGGCTGGCCGGTGATCAGTTACGGCAAGGAATACTGGGGACCTATAGCCGTCGGCGAAGGTAGCAGCAAACCCGGCATGGAACAGCCGCGCAAAGTCTATATTCCGTCCATCGCTCCCGGCAGCCTGATAATGTATCGCGGCGACGCTTTCCCCGACTGGCGCGGCGACCTGCTTGCCGGGGCCCTCAAACTGCAGCACCTGAATCGGATCAGCCTGTCGGAATCCGGCCAGGCAAGCGGCGAAGAACGCCTGTTGGAGGATCTGGGTGAACGTATTCGAGCGCTGCTGCAGGGCCCCGAGGGCTGGATCTACTTTTCCACCGACAGCGGCCGAATTCTGCGTATACGACCCGACTGATGATCAACCAGCTGATTGAATCCAGGGTGCAGTGCCCCTACTGCTGGGAAGAGTTCAGCCTGCTGGTCGATGCCTCGGTCGAATCGCAGGAATATGTCGAGGATTGCGAAGTATGCTGCCGGCCGATCGATTTTGTGGTCGAAGTCGACGCCGAGGATCGGGTCGTGGTTGAAGCACGGCTGCAGCATGAATAGGCTGATCAAATCCCTGCTGGCACTGGTTGCGCTGATGCCTTGCCCGCAGGCATTCGCGGAGCCGGCCTGGATCGAACAGGCGTCGAGACCCGGGCCGGACACCGCATCGATCGGTGTTTCGCGTTTCGACCAGGTATTCCGCCAGGAAACTGGTCACTACAGCATCCCCTATCCGTTCGAGCGACTGGTCGAGGCACTCGAAGCGCAACTCGATAACGGTAAAATTCCGGCGGTACGCCAGGTCTTCGTGCCCATGGGCAGATCGCTGCAGCGAGATGCTCCAGCGCCCGATTACTTCCGTTTCCCGCGCAAGGTAATCGCCCTCGAGGGCGAACCGCTCAGCGTTGGCAGGCAGGCGGGTCAGGTCATGGAGTACCGCCTGTTCATCGCCCATCAGCCCAGCACCGGAACCCTCGAGGTCATCAGCTACAACGACGCAGCGGGTCGCTTCGAATTTCAGGTGGTAGCTGACTATGGCGCCGATAAAACGCCGCTAGTCAGGCCGGCGAACCGCGTCATGTGCATGAGCTGTCACCATAACGCAGCCCCGATATTTGCCAGAATTCCCTGGAGTGAAACCAGCTTCAATGTCGAGGTTGCCAGTAAACTGGTCGCCGCCCTGCCCCGTCAATATAGTTCGCTGATCGGGGTCGTCACGCTCGACGCCGGCGTTATCGACGTGCTCGCTGAACGCGCCAATTACCTGTCGGCAACGCAGGCGATCTGGAAACAGGGCTGCGCTTCTGCAGCTTGTCGGGCCGCGATGTTACGCGCGGCACTGCAGTACCGGCTGAGCGGTGAATCAAGCTTCGACTCGACGGCAGCCAGCTACCGGCGCGAGTATTTCGACGCATTGACTCGCAACTGGTCGCGCAACTGGCCGCAGGGGCTGGCCTTGCCGGGCAGCCGGCTTAGCGATCGCAATCCCTTTGCCGGCGATACAGAAACGATCGAAGATGATCCATTACTGCCGCGCCCGGCACAGGCCACCTGGCATCAGGTCGACTCGATCCTGGCGGACGGCATTATTTATCGCCTGGCCGGTTTTTTTACGCGCAGCGATATCCAGCGGATCGACCGGCATCTGATCGCCTCGGCCAGTTCGGGCGCGGTGACAAATTATCGCTACAAGGCTGCCTGCCGAGCACAGCCCAGCGACGCAGGCAGGCATATCCTGAGCTGCGGAGATAACGCCTCCCCGGAGAGCCTGCAGGCAAAACTCGAAGTCGAGATGCTGCGCGACAAGATTATGTCCTTGCGTTTCATCAGGTTAAGAATTCCACGTGACACCAATCTGCTACAGCCTGACATCACCGAGCTGGCGCGATTTCCGGGCAGACTCGAGGCCAGGCTCGGTCACGACCGGGCTCAGCTGTCACTGCGACTCGCCAACGGCAACAGGATCGATTCGATGACGCTGCACTGGGACGAGTCCCTGGCGGGTGATTCGAGCCTCGAGATCACGCTTTCGGCAGAGTTTGCAATCGTCGATCAGGCTTTGGCTAAACTGCTCGATAATCACCAGGCGGGGCATGCCGATAGCCTGCGGCAGGGTGTTTTCAGACGCAAACCGGTACTGCAGGAGTTGATGCGGGAATTATCGATGGATCCACTGCAGTGGACACCCACGGTGCGCAATACGGCGGTGGCAACCCAAACCGTTCGCAGCCGGCTCGAGGGCGATCTCGCGTTACTCGAACCCTATTGCGCTCACTGCCACGGCGACGAGACCCTGCACCCGCCGGGCTTCCTGTCGGGCAGTAGCGCACAAAAAAGGGTACTGCAGTGTGCGCCACGAATCTTGCGCCGCCTGCAGGCCTGGCAAAAAAACAACCATTTTCCGCGCTCGCCAATGCCGCCACCGGCTTCGATTGGATACAGCGGTATCAGCGCAGTTGACTGGCCGCAGAGCGAACATTATCGGACCCTCGTGAACAGCCTCGAAAACCTGGTTAGCGAACGGCAGGACAAGCAACTATTGAGCGACTGGCGGGAAACCGACTACAGCAACTTGCCGGCCTGCCTGACCGGCGCTAGCGAATCATAAACCCGGAAGCGGCATCGATCGCGTCGAAATCCTCGATCTTCACCGCGTCCACCCGCGCATATGACGGACCCGCGTGAATTTGTTCGATGACCCTGGCAACCGCGGCAGACGGCCCCTGTAACTGGAACTCGACCCGCCCGTCAGGCAGATTGCGCACGTACCCGGCAAGTTGTTCTGCCTGCGCCTGGCGCATCACGAAGTAGCGAAAACCAACCCCTTGAACCCGGCCGCTGACAAGACCTTTTACGCCACGACTATTCTGCATGATGGCTTTCGATGAAGGCTTTGTGCTGGGTGACAATATCGACCAGGCGGGCGGCATCGATCTCGGTAAAAAACGGGCCGCCCGGCGCGATTCGCATCACCGGACCCGTTTCACAGCGGCCCAGGCATTCACGTCTGATAACGGGAACTTCGAGTTGATCGGCCGCAATCATCGCCTCGATCTTACTGATCAAATCCAGGCTGACGCTGCCCGCGCAGGAAGCTTGCCCAATGCCGAGTCGGCGGTTGATGCAGACAATGAGGCGGACCGGCCGGGACATTAGCCTGCATACTGCATGCAGGGAACGAAGCCCAGGGAAAATCCGGTTTCGTTCAGGCGCAAATTGTACAAACGGTAACGCATGCTAGATAACCTCTATCCCTCTTTAGCTCAAGGGCTTAAGCTTTTAAGAGCGCCGCCCTCGTGCAATAGGCAGGCTAATCCGGATTCAATCTGGCCTGAATCGCCGCCTGCTCCGCCTGCCAGAATTCGGCCCATTGCGACAGCAGGCGCAGCCCCTCGCGCTGCTGGGCCTCGTCGCCCGCTTCGATGCCGAGGCGGTAGTTCTCGACGCCCTTGACGAAATATCGTTGATAATTCTTGCCCAGGCGCAAATCCAGTTCATCGAGAAACTTTCGTTCAACCTGAAACGCGAGTTTCAACCCCTGATCGAGCCTGGCCAGGGCTTCGGTCAGACTCTCCTGGTCGAGCCCGGCTGCTTGCAACTGCCTGCCGCCGGTCTCGACCTGCGTCAGCGACTCGAGGAAATAGTATTTCTGGCCGCCCTGAATTTTATCATCGTCGGATGATGAACAGGCTGTCAGCAGAATCGCCAGCAGGGGGCTAAAAACCGCTCGGCGCAGGCTTCGACTCATCGTTTGCCGGCGATACGCATGCGCAATGCGTTGAGCTTGATGAAACCTGCGGCATCTTTCTGATCATAGGCGCCAGCGTCGTCTTCGAAGGTGACGATGGCTTCGTCGAACAGGCTGTTGCTGGCCGATTTTCGCCCGACCACGCTGACTGAACCTTTGAACAGCTTGACCCGGACTTCGCCGTTGACCGTGACCTGCGAGGCATCGATCATCTGCTGCAGCAGCTTACGTTCCGGGCTCCACCAGTATCCGTTGTAAATCATTGTGGCGTACTTGGGCATCAGCTCGTCTTTCAGGTGCGCAACTTCGCGATCCAGCGTAATCGATTCGATGCCGCGGTGCGCTTTCAGCATGATGCTGCCACCGGGCGTATCGTAACAACCGCGTGATTTCATACCGACATAACGATTCTCGACGATATCGAGTCGACCGACGCCGTTGGCGCCGCCAATCTCGTTCAACCGGGACAGAATCCGTGCAGGACTCATACGCTCGCCATCTATGGCAACGATATCGCCCTTTTCGAAACCGAGTTCGAGATAGGTCGGCCGGTCGGGTGCGTTTTCCGGAGCAACCGAGCGCAGCCACATCTCGTCGTTGGCTTCGAACCAGGGGTCTTCCAGCTCGCCACCCTCGTATGAGGTGTGTAACAGATTGGCATCCATTGAATAAGGCGAGCCGCCTCCCTTTTTCTGTTCGATTGCGATGCCATGGGTTGCGGCGTAGGCGAGCAGGCTTTCGCGGGAGTTCAGATCCCATTCCCGCCATGGAGCGATGATCTGGATATCGGGATTCAGGGCGTAAGCGCCGAGCTCGAAACGCACCTGGTCGTTGCCTTTACCGGTGGCGCCGTGGGAAACCGCATCGGCCCCGGTTTCCGCGGCTATTTCGATCAGGCGCTTGGCAATCAGCGGTCGCGCGATCGATGTACCGAGCAGGTATTCGCCTTCGTAGACGGTATTTGCGCGAAACATCGGGTAGACAAAATCACGCACGAACTCTTCCTGCAGGTCCTCGATGTAGATTTCCTTGACCCCGTATTTCTCGGCCTTGGCGCGCGCCGGCTCGAGCTCTTCGCCCTGGCCGATGTCCGCGGTAAAGGTAACCACCTCGCAGTCATATTCGTCTTCCAGCCATTTCAGAATGACCGACGTGTCGAGCCCACCCGAATAGGCCAGAACTACTTTATTTACCGATGCTTTTGTCATGTTACGTCCGTCGCGTTATTCCCGGGAATCCCGGGGATAAAAAAGGTGGGTATTGTCTTTAGAAATCGCACAAAAATCCAGTACAAGCGTATAATGCCATTATCGAAACCGGAGGAAGTAACATGTCAGATCCCGCATTCAAGGTGCACGCGCTGGAACTGGGGCCAATGGAGAATTTCGTTTACCTGGTCGAGGACGTTGCCAGCCGGCGCTGCGCCGTGGTCGACCCGGCCTGGGAGGTCGATCGAATCGTCGCCAGGGCCAGGGAACTCGAGTTGAACGTCACCGATATTCTGCTAACCCACAGCCACCATGATCACATCAACGGCATCGAAGGCCTGTTGAATCACGCCAGTGCCGAGGTACACCTGCTCAAACCGGAATATGAATTCTGGCAGCACGAGCTCGAAAAACCCAGCCTGCATCATGGCGGCGATGAGCTGGAATTGGGCGAAACTACGATCAAGATTCTGCATACCCCGGGCCATACCCCGGGCTCCGCCTGTTACCAGCTCGGCAACGAAGTCATTACCGGCGATACGCTGTTCGTGTTCGGTTGCGGGCGCTGCGATTTAAGCGGCGGCAGCCCCGAGGACATGTTCGCCACGCTCAAAAAAATGAAGGACCAGCTGCCGCAGGATATGCTGATACATCCGGGGCACAATTACTCGGTCAAGAAGACTAGCACCCTCGGCGAACAGATGGATGGCAATCCTTTCATGCACTACGAAGACGAGGCCGATTTCATCAATTACCGCATGCACGTGCATGACCGCACCCGCGACGAACCCTATGCCGCGGTCAGCAGGCAGCAGCTCAAAATTGCAAACTTACTGTAAAGCAAGGCTTAGCATGAAGAATATAATCGTTGCCGCGATAGTTTACTCGACGCTGCTGTTGCTGCTTTCCGCCTGCGCCACCGACGAGGTAATGCTGGCACCCAACACCCAGGCCGGCGACCGGCTCGAACCCGGGTACCTGGTCGGCAAGTGGTGCACCAATCGGGAGCTGACCAGCAAGGCCAATAGCGCGGCAGGACATAGCGCCGTGCTCAACCTGGACCAGCAATTCTGGAACTTCAAGGAAAGTGGCAAATGGCAGGAGTCGGGGACCGGCTGGATGTATTCGAACTACGGTGAATGGCAATTACAGGAGCGAGACACGGTTATCCTCGATCCTTTACGCGGCAATCCGACCAGTTACCAGGCCAGTTTTACGAACTCGGGCGTAGACCTGCACCTGAAGGACCAGGCCGGTCAATTCCTGGTGCTGTCGCGCTGCGATTAAAGCGCTGGCTATGAGGGATTTGCCGAGCTAAAGCTCGAGCGATCGTCTTTCCACCATCTCGGATCTGATTGTTTTCAGATCCTGCTCCAGTCGATCGACGATCGCCTCTGAATGCTCCGCGATGGCCCCCCTGAGCATACCCTCTAACGCGTGAAACTGATGTTCGCCGACCGCTTCCCGTACCTCGATATCCAGCAGCGACTTGAATGATTCAATGACTTCGCTGGCAAGTATTTTCGGATCACTGGTCATGATGCTTCCCCCACTGACAGGCATAAAACTGGTTTCACATTAGCCATACACAAGCCTGCAACATTGACCGGGGTCAATCTTCCCGGCAATTGTAAGGTAGAGAATGGACTCTAAAGCGCAGATACAGGGAGTAGCAAAGGATGAATGATATTTTCTCACTGGCTGATGAACTGGGCCCATTGAAGGTGATCCATGTGCATGAGCCCGGTATCGGCCTGCAAGGAGTGCTGGTGGTAGATAACGTCGCACGCGGCCCATCGATCGGTGGGGTGCGCATGGCGGAAGATGTGACCACCGAGGAATGTGCCCGCTTGGCTCGCGCGATGACCTTCAAAAACGCCGCCGCCGACCTGCCGCACGGCGGTGGCAAATCGGTGCTGGTCGGCGATCCGAAAATGCCCAGAGCTCAAAAGCAGGTCCTGATCCGCGGGTTCTGCCGGGCGCTGGAAGAAGTCGAGCAATATATATTTGGCCCCGACATGGGCACCGACGAGGAATGCATGGCCTGGGTCAAGGATGAAATCGGCCGTTCCGTCGGATTACCGCGCGAGGTCGGTGGGATTCCGCTCGATGAAATCGGTGCCACCGGATTTGGTTTGAGCCAGGCGATCGATGTCGCGCAAGAGTTCTGTGACTTCGACACCAGCGGCGCGCGTTTCGCGGTTCAGGGTTTTGGCGCGGTCGGCAAGCACGTAAGCCGATTTCTGTGTGCAGCGGGGGCAATTGCGGTCGCCGTATCGGATAGCAGCGGCACTATTTACAATCCTGACGGACTCGATGTCGATAGCCTGATTGAACTTAAAGCGGCCGGTAAAAGCGTAGTCGAATACGGCGCTGGCGAACAACGCAATGGCGATGCAATTATCGACATCGAATGTGACATCTGGATCCCGGCAGCCCGACCCGACGTGATACACGAAAACAACGTGCATCGCCTCAACACCAAACTGGTCGTGCAAGGTGCCAACATACCCGTTACCTATGCGGCGGAAAAGACGCTGCAACAACGCGGTATTCTCAATATTCCCGACTTCATTGCCAACGCCGGCGGCGTTATCTGCGCCGCGATCGAATACCAGGGGGCCGGCGAGGCTGCTGCGCTTGCCGCAATCGAGGAAAAACTGCGCCGCAATACTCGCGAAGTACTCGAGACCGCACAGCGAGAACAAATCCTGCCGCGAGATGCCGCTCTGGCGATGGCTCGAAAACGCGTCGAACAGGCCATGAGTTATCGCCGCTGGCATATCTTTTAGGACCCGGTCCGATGTTTCGTATCCGTTTTCATGGTCGCGGCGGTCAGGGGATGAAAACCGCCAGTCGCATCCTCGGCAGTGCGTTTTTCATGGCCGGTTACGAAGTGCAGGATGCTCCGCGTTACGGCGCGGAACGTCGTGGCGCGCCCATCTTCGCCTACGTGCGTGCGGCCAGATCCACGATTAACGAGCGTGGCATCATCAACCATCCGGATCTGGTTGTGGTCGCCGACGATACCCTGGTCGGTATGCCCGCCGCCGGGGTGACCCAGGGCATGGATGAAAATACCCTGCTGTTGATCAATAGCCATGAGAGCGCGCAAACCTGGGGCCAGCGTTTGAATACCAGGGCCAGAATTTTGATACTGGCAGCGCAGGAGGAGGTCGAGGACCGCGCCGAATTGCCGTATATCGGCAGTCGTTGCGCTGCCGCTGCCGCGGCATTAACCAGGGTTATTTCGCGCGAATTTCTGATTGCGGCGCTGAACGAGGAGCTAGCGCATCTGAATGACGAGGTTATAAAAGGAAACCGCGACATCGCACTCGTGGTGTTCGATGAGATGGCCACGCAGGCGGATTTGGTAAATGAAGGCGTTCAGGCATCGGCAAGTGATTACGTCAGGCCGAAATGGATCGATCTGCCTTTCGAGAGAGCGGAGATCTCCAATATCGCAATCCACGCCGCTGCCACCAGCGTCAAGGTTCGCACCGGTTTGTGGCGCACCATGCGGCCGGTTATCAATTACGATAAATGCAGCGGATGTTCCTGGATATGCAGCACCTATTGCCCCGATGGCGCGATCAACGTGCGTGACGACGGTTACCCGGAAATCGACTACGAACATTGCAAGGGTTGCCTTATTTGTGTGGCGCAATGTCCACCCCATGCGATTGAATCGATAGCCGAACAGGTTGCGCGCGGGCAGGAAAACGGAGCGACTCCATGACACGCAAACTGCTTACCGGCAACAGCGCTGCCGCCTGGGGCGCCAGGCTTGCCCAGGTCGACTATATCCCGGCATTTCCAATCACGCCCCAGACCGAGATTATTGAAAACCTCGCCGCCTGGATAGACCGCGGTGAAATGCCCGCCCGACTGGTAACGCTTGAGTCCGAACATTCGATGATAACCGCGGCCGGCAGCGCCGCCTCGTCCGGGGTACGCGCGTTTACCGCCACCTCCAGCCAGGGACTGCTTTATGGTATGGAAATGATTTACACCGTCGCGGGCTGGCGCACACCCTTTGTCATGGTAAATGTTTCCCGCGGGCTGGCTTCGCCGATTACGCTGGAATCGGATCACAATGACATCATGGCTGCGCGCGACAGCGGGTTTCTGCAGATTCATTGTGCCACATGCCAGGAAATTGCCGACAGCATTCTGATTGCTTATCGACTGGCTGAACATACGCAGGTCCGGATGCCTGCAATCGTCAACCTCGACGGCTTTTATCTCTCGTTTACGCGCGAGCCGGTCGATTTGGCCGATGCCTCGAAAGCGCGGGCATTTGTCGGTGAATACGATCCCGAGAACCTTCAGTTCAGGGGCAACTCCCCGTTGAGCCAGGCGATGGCGGTGCTCGGTGGCGGTCCCTATTCTTATTTCCGCTACGAAATGCATCTGGCGCTGCAGCATGCACTGTCGGTTTACGATGAAGTCGTCGACGAGTTCGCCGAAATCTTCGGGCGTCGCTACGATATGATCGATTGCTACCAGATGGAAGACGCTGAATATGTATTCGTGATGGTGGGGTCTTTCTCGACCAAGGCGCGCGATGCGATCGACAGCCTGCGCGCCGCAGGGCGGAAGATCGGCCTGTTACGGCCGCGCCTGTTCCGCCCGTTCCCGCAGGCACAGGTCAGGCAGCTGTTACAGGGCCGTCGAGCCGTCGCGGTGGTCGATCAAAATATTTCGATGGGCATGGGTGGTGTGCTGCATAGCGAGTTTGCAACCGCGCTTTACGGTGCCAGCGACGCACCCTTGCTGGCAAGCTATATCGGCGGACTGGGTGGTCGCAATATCAGCCAGCAGGAATTTTTTGCCATTGCCGACGAGTTGCAACAGGCTAGCGAGCGTGAAGTAGCACCACCGCCGCGCCTGCTTTACACCGAGGAAGAACTAACCGAAATGCGTAAACTGCAGGCGATCGCACAGGCGGAACACGCGGAAATTCACCAGCATTGAGGCATTCGACATGAGCAAGCAATCAACCGTGCATTTCCACCGCATGAAGGATATGCCTTCCACCCATCTGCTCGGCACCGGTACCCCGATGTGTGCGGGTTGTGGTGGCCTCGAAACCCTGCATACCCTGTACGATATCCTCGGCGACAAAACGGTTTTCGTTAACGCCGCAGGATGCATGACCTTGTTGTCGGTTTATCCGTTTACCCCATTTCGCGGCGGCTGGCTGTACACCGCGATGGCGTCGGCTCCGGCAGGTGCGCAGGGCGTGCGTGACGCCGTGGATATTCTGTTACAAAAGAAAAAATTGTCCGCCGATGAAAATGTCGAGGTTGTCGTCATCACCGGCGATGGCGCGGCTTACGGCATGGGCATGTCGGCCACCTCGGGCGCGATGGATCGTAATCTGGATTTCATTTACCTGTGTTACGACAACGAAGGCTATGGCAATACCGGTCAGCAGTACTCGGCCGCCACCCCGCATGCGGCCATTACCTCGACCAGCAAGGGATCTCATGGCTACCCGGGATACAAGAAAGACCTGTTTTCGATATGGGCCGCCCACAGTCCCGCCTACGTGGCGACGGTCATCGCCGCCGAACCGCTCGACCTGGCAAAGAAAGTCGAAAAACTGCAATCAATGACCGGGCCGCGCATGCTGATATCGCTTGCTCCCTGTCCGCCAGGCTGGGATTACGATGCGCAACTCAGTGTCGAAATCGGGCGACTCGCGGTGCAAACCGGCGTCTGGCCTTTGAAGGAATTTATCGACGGCGAGGTGCGCCATACCAAGGTTCCAAAGCAGCGCAAACCGGTAGAAGACTATCTGCAATTGCAGGGACGTTTTCGTCACCTGTTTGCGCCGCGACGCGACGCCACCGGTATCGCGGAAATCCAGGCTCGCGTCGATGATTACTGGGCGCTCGCAGCGACGAAATGACCACGCTCGCGCAGAGCTATTGCCACCGAGGCGGTGAGATCCCGCTGCTCGGATCGACCATAGCCGAACATTTTCTGTCTGTCGTCGAGCGTTTTCCAGATCACGAGGCGGTGGTTTCGCTACCGCAACAGCGCCGCCAGACTTACGCAGCGCTCGGCGACAGCATCGACCGACTGGCAGGCGGTCTGGTGAGCCTCGGCTTCAAACGGGGCGATCGCATCGGCATCTGGTCGACTAATAATATCGAATGGCTGCTGATACAAATGGCCACGGCACGTATCGGCATAATCCTGGTCAACATCAATCCCGCCTATCGTTCGCGTGAATTCGAATTTGCGCTGCGGCAATCGAGGCTACAGGGACTTTTTATCATCCCGCGATTTCGCAGTAGCGACTATATCGGCATGCTGCTGGATCTGATTCCCGAAATGCGAGACAAAGGGCCCGAAATCAATGCGAAGGCTTTTCCGGATCTAAAACGTGTGATCGTTTACGATCCGGTCGATTGCGCAGCCACGGAATCACCAGCGCCCGGTTTCACTCGCTGGCAGGATTTAACGGCCGCGGGCGAGAAAGTTTCCCGGGATGAGTTGCAGAATCTATGCCGGCAACTGGATCGCGACGACGTAATCAATATCCAGTACACCTCTGGCACCACGGGTTTTCCCAAGGCGGTAATGCTGAGCCACCACAACATCCTCAACAACGCCTGGTTTGCCGCGCAGTTGATGCATTTCAATGAAAATGACAGGCTTGCAGTCGCGGTACCCTTCTACCATTGTTTCGGCATGGT
>CAMYML010000023.1 GCA_947259305.1 uncultured Gammaproteobacteria bacterium
GCTGGAAAATATCAAAATCGTCCTGGTCGGAACCACGCACCCCGGCAACATCGGGGCCGCCGCACGGGCGATGCATAACATGTGTATCGATAACCTGACACTGGTCGACCCGCAATGCCCGCTGGGGGAAATTGCCTATGTCCGGGCTTCCGGTGCGAACGCGGTGCTGGATAATCGCGAAACCTGCGATCATCTCGGCCAGGCGATTGCCGATTGCAGCTGCGTCATCGCCACCAGCGCGCGGCGACGCTCGCTCGCCTGGCCTGAGCTGGATCCGGCAGACCTGGGCGCAAAACTTCTGACGATGAATGAGAATGAACGGGTAGCGCTGGTTTTCGGGCGTGAGCATTCCGGTTTAACCAATGAGGAAATACGGCTGTGCAACTACACGGTCAGCATTCCCAGCAATGCCGATTTCAGTTCGCTTAACCTGGCCTCGGCAGTTCAGGTTCTGTGTTACGAAATTTATCGGCATCAGGCCGACCCGCCGACCGTAAAATTGCCTGAACCCCAGGATTTGCCCGCGACCAGTGCCGAGGTCGAGGGATACTTTGATCATTTGCAACAGGTTCTGGAGATCACCGGGTTTCTGGATCCGAGCCAGCCTGGCCTGATCATGCAGCGGCTGCGGCGGCTGTATTTGCGCAGTGAATTGACACGCAACGAAATCAATATTCTGCGCGGCATGCTGAGCGCCATCAACAAGCAACGGGATTGACTGTTACAAACTGTTACAAATCGTTACGCGATCGAAAAGCTTTGTAACCGGTAGATCTCTAGAATCTGGCTACGTTAATCAACAACGGAGCATATCCATGAAACTATCTAGCAAAATTATCGGTGCCATAATACTCATCGTCGGCAGTTCGGGCGCGGTATACGCCTTCAGTAAACATAGCGACTGGCAGATGACGCCCGATGAAAAGGTCGAGTTTGTTACCGACAGGGTAACTAAAAAACTGAATCTCGATAGCCAGCAGCAGCAAAACTTCACCGCACTCGCCGAAACCGTGGCCCAGATCATGCTCGAGGCCAGGGATAGCAGGCAGCAGCAGGTAAATGAAATCGGCGCGCTGCTGCAGGATCCGAGTTTCAATCAGGCGCGCGCAATGGAAATGGTGCAGCAGAAAACACAGATGATCAATGCAAAGGCACCATTGGTGATTTCATCGCTGGCCGTTTTCCTGGATTCACTTAATGCCGAACAAAAGCAGCAGCTCGAGGAATTCATCGAACATCATCGTCATCGCCGACACGGCACAGGCCATTGAGCTGCAGGTCGAAACGCAACGCGGCTTCTCAAAAGGGAGCCGCGTTGTACAATGTCCGCTAAACAACAACATGGGCAGGCCCATGCGCCAATTATTACTGATCGATGACGATGAACGGCTGGCCGAACCCTTGCAGCAATATTTCGCGAAATTCGAAATGTCGCTACAACACGAAACCCATCCTATGCAAGGCATCGAGCGCATCAAACGCGAAGCGTTTGATCTGATCGTGCTGGACGTCATGCTGCCTGAAATCGACGGCTTCGAAACCTGTCGCCGCATTCGCCAGTTCAGCGATATCCCGATCCTGATGCTGACCGCGCGCGGGGAAGTCATGGATCGCGTCGTTGGCCTAGAACTGGGAGCCGACGATTATTTGCCAAAACCTTTCGAACCGCGCGAACTGGTGGCGCGTATCCAGAATATCTTCAGGCGTGGTAAAACGACAACGCAAGCGTCCGCCGTTTATCAACTGGGTGATTTATCCCTCGACCTGGATAAAAAGCAGCTGACCCGCAATGGTGACGAAATCGCAATTACCGCAACCGAGTATGAATTGCTGCGCCTGTTGCTGCAAAACCAGGAGCGGGTATTGTCACGGGATGAAATCATGCAGTCCCTGCGTGGCATCGATGCCGATATTTACAGCCGCGCAATCGACGTGCTTGTCAGCCGCTTACGGCAAAAGCTGCTTCGACCCGAACTTATCCGCACGGTGCGCGGGCAGGGCTATCAGCTCGTCAATCGATAATGTGGAACTACCTGCAAAAAAAATGGCAAAGCCTGGTATTCCGGCTGCTGTTTTACTTTCTGATTTCGATACTGGCGCTCGCGATCGTGCTCGGGATCAGTTTCAGCAAACGCCTGAAACCGCATGTAGAAAACGATATTCTGCCCAACGTTGAGCGTTACATCGAGTACCTGATCGATGATATCGGTTTGCCTCCCGATCTGGCCGTGGCCCAGCGACTGGCGGATGAACTGCCATTTGAACTTCGCATCGAAGGCCAGGGCGTTAACTGGTCATCGAGTCCGAATGTGAAGGCGGTCGAGGCCTATGATTACGAACCGGCACCACCGCCCTATGATGGCGTTTATATAGGTCACCATCGGCGCGCCCAGTACCTGATGATCGAAAAGCCGGGCTATCGTTACCTGTTTGTGGTCGATAACAGTTTTCGTCGTGGCGCGGAGCGTCGACACGGCTTTCTGTTCCTTTTTCTCGGGCTGCTACTGTTCCTGCTTTATCTTGCGATTCGGCGCATGTTCCGACCGATCGAAGTCATGTCGCGACAAATCCACAGAATCGGGGAAGGCGATCTCGAGCAAAGCATCGAGGTCCCGGGGAAGGGTGAGCTGGCGCAGTTAGCGGCCGGCATTAACCGCATGTCGGCGCAAATCAAATCGATGCTGGAAAGCAAATCCGGCCTGCTGTTGGCGATCAGTCATGAGTTGCGCTCGCCCATTACCCGGATGCGGGTCAACCTCGAGTTACTGGAAGAGAGCGAAATTCAGCAAAAACTGATCGACGATATCCGCGAAATGGAAACCCTGGTGGCGACGATTCTCGAATCGGAGAAACTCAATAGCGGGCATGCGCCCCTGAATCTAGAGCGCTGCGATCTGGCCGAACTAATACAGGAAGTGGTGCTAAGCCACGACTGCAGAGATCGAATCGAGACCGACCTGTCGCCGCTCGAACTCGAAGTCGATCGAATGCGCATCAAGTTACTGGTAAAAAATCTGATCGACAACGCCTGTCATTATTCGAGCGCTAGCAAAGACCCAATCGAGATCACCCTGAAGTGCGACCGGGACTCGCTCAGGATTGAGGTAAAGGACCAGGGAAGCGGCATTGCCGCGGAAGACATTCCGCGACTGACCGAGGCATTTTACCGGTCCGATAGCTCGCGCCGACGAGACACGGGCGGTTACGGCCTTGGGCTCTATTTATGCAGGCTGATTAGCGAGGCGCATGGCGGCCAGATCAGGATCGAAAGCGGGCCAGGGCATGGTACCAGGGTGATATTCACACTACCTCTTGATAATAGTTGACCAATTTAGTCAGGATTGTATACTGAGCCGGTTTTCCGCCAATCCATTGCATAATGCGACTATCCACCAAAAGCCGTTACGCAGTTACCTCGCTGCTCGATCTCGTCATGCATTCCGAACAGGGACCGGTATCGCTGGCCGATATTTCGCTGCGCCAGGGAATCTCGCTTTCTTACCTGGAGCAACTGTTCGCCAAAATGCGCCGTAACAAGCTGGTTGTCAGTACGCGCGGGCCCGGCGGCGGCTATAGTCTGGGCGGTTCACCCGAACAGGTTTGCATCGCTGATGTCATCAATGCGGTAGATGAAGAAATGCAGGTTGCAGATAAGGATGTGGTTAACGGCTCGGTCAGTTACGAGCCCTGTTTGACCGAGCAGTTGTGGGAAGAATTGAGCGCGGAAATCGAAAATTACCTGACCACGATTTCGCTGGCCGACATGATGAAAAACGAAGAGGTACAGGAGTTATCCCGGGCGCATGACCTGCGACAACAGTCGAGCAGCCTCCTGTAATTGACGATGTCTATCTATCTGGATCACAACGCAACCTCGCCGATGCACCCCGAAGTCATCGACGCGATGATGCCATACCTGCGGAATCCGGTCGGTAATCCATCGAGCCTGCATAGTTACGGACGCATGGCGCGCTCGGCGGTCGAGTCGGCGCGAGCCGAGGTGGCACAGTTGCTTGGCTGCGAAAGCAGTACGGTTATTTTTACCTCAGGCGGCACCGAGGCCAATAATCTGCTGTTGAAAGGTTATATCGATCGCGCCAGTAAACGCCCTGTTATCAGTAGCGAAATTGAACACTCGAGCATCCTCGAGCCCCTGCAACAGCTGCGGGCGGAGGGCGTGCAGGTCATATTGCTTAATTCGAACGAACTGGGGCAGGTCGACCTCGACGCAGCCAGGTCGGTTGTGGTCGACGCGGACGCCCAGTTGCTGTCGATCATCTATGCGAATAACGAAACTGGGGTCATTCAGCCGCTCGAAACACTGGCCGCGATGGTCGATCGCGATTCCTGCCTGGTGCATAGCGACGCCACCCAGGCCATTGGAAAGATTCCCATCGACCTGTCGCAACTCGATATCGACGCAGTCAGTTTTTCGGCGCATAAAATGCGTGGTCCTCAGGGTATTGGCGCACTTGTGGTCAACCGCAAACCCAGGCACAGACTGATTAGCGGCGGAGACCAGGAAAACAAACGCCGCGGGGGCACCGAAAACGTCGCCGGGATAGTCGGATTGGGTAAGGCCGCGCAGGTGGCGCGCCTTGAAATGGAACATAAAAAACACCACCTTAGTCAGCTGAGGGATGTTTTTGAAAGCAGGCTGGCGAGCATTCCCGGTAGCGTCGTTTTTGGGCAGCAGGCGCCGCGCTTACCGAACACTGTTTTTTTCGCGTTACCCTATTACCACGGCGAAACCCTGTTAATGGAGCTTGACCGGGCAGGGTTCGCGCTGTCCAGCGGATCCGCCTGCCATAGCGCGGTCACCGAACCCAGCCATGTGCTCAGAGCAATGGCTGTCGATGACAACCTGGCTTTGAACGCAATCAGGGTGAGTTTCGGCATGCAAAATAGCCTGCAGGACGTTGAACAACTGGCCGCAAAACTTCAGGAACTGATAGACAGGATGCCGGCGGTAATTCGCCAGGCAGCAATGTAGAGAGACACAAATGGCAATTCATCTTAGCGATCTGGCTGCTGCTCGAGTGCAGCATTTTCTGGAAAACCGGGGCAAGGGCATTGGCCTGCGACTCGGCGTGAAAACGACCGGCTGTTCCGGGCTCGCCTATGTCATCGAATTCGTCGATGAGCTGCAGGATGGCGATGAGGTTTTCGAAACCAAGGGCGTCAAGGTTGTCGTCGATCAGAAAAGCCTGGTATTTCTCGATGGCACCGAGGTCGACTTTGCCAAGGCCGGCCTCAATGAAGGCTTCCAGTTCAAAAATCCCAACGCCAAGGACGCTTGCGGCTGTGGTGAAAGTTTCACCGTCTGAACCCCAATCCATAGTCATGCAGTCCCCCGAGCTTAGCCAAAACTATTTCGAGCTATTCGGTTTGAATCTCGTATTCGAAATCGATCCTGCCGAATTGCATGCGCAGCAACAGCGCCTGCAGGCAACCTATCATCCAGACCGGCACGTGGGGTCGAGCGACCAGGACAGGCGCCTGTCGGTGCAAATGGCGTCCTGGGTCAACCAGGCTTATGAAACCCTGCGCGATCCCGTCAAACGCTCGCGCTACCTGCTCGAAATTCATGGCGTCAGCCTGCCTGATGATTCGGCAACCACCTCCGATACCACATTCCTGATGGAGCAGATCGAGCTGCGCGAAGCAGTCGAAGACTGCCGGCATGGCGATAACGGGCTGCAGCGCAGTGAAGCTATCGAGGCCAGGTTGAAACAGCGCGCAGATGAGCTGGCGCGAGACTTTGTCGAACATTTCGCCGCAGGCCGATTCGACGCGGCCATCGAAAGCAGTCGCAAGATGCAATTCGTTCAGCGCATCCAGCAGCAGCTGGCGGAAATCCAGTTCGAGCTGGAGGATATCTGATGGCATTGCTGCAGATAGCCGAACCCGGGGAATCGAGCGCACCACACGAGCATCGATTTGCCGCGGGTATCGATCTTGGCACCACCAATTCGCTGGTTGCGACGGTGCGCAGCGGGGAAGCCGTTTGTCTGCCCGATGCCGAGGGTCGTAACCTGCTTCCGTCGGTGGTCTGCTATGCCGCCGACCAATGTCAGGTGGGCTATCCGGCCTGGGCGCACCAGAGCAGCGATCCTCTAAATAGTATTTCCTCGATCAAACGGCTCATGGGGAGGGGCCTGAAAGACGTCAGCAGGCTGGGTGACGTCATGCCTTACGAATTCGTCAGTTCACAAGACAGTCCGGTACCGCGAATACGTACAGCCGGCGGCGATTTCAGCGCTGTCGAAATATCCAGTGAAATCCTGAAGGTATTGGCGCAACGCGCACGTGACAGTCTGAAAGGCGATCTCGAAGGCGTGGTGATCACCGTACCGGCCTATTTCGACGATGCGCAGCGCCAGGCCACGCGCGATGCCGCTCGGCTTGCCGGGCTGAACCTGTTTCGGTTGATGAACGAACCTACCGCGGCAGCGGTAGCCTATGGCCTGGACCAGAAGGCGGACGGCCTGATCGCGGTGTACGATCTCGGGGGTGGAACCTTCGATATCTCGATCCTGCGCCTCAATCGCGGGGTATTTGAGGTGCTCGCCACCGGCGGAGACTCTGCGCTGGGCGGCGACGACATGGATCACGCGCTTGGCGAGTGGATTATCGAGCATTGCGGGATCGAGAAGCTCGACGCCGGAATGAGCCGGCAAATTTTACTCGCGGCACGAAACGCCAAGGAAGCTCTGACACTAAGCGAGGCTGTCGAATTCTCGGTCGACTACAAGGGACAAAGCTGGCGTACCGAAATCGATCGCCACCAGTTCGACGACCTGATTAGAGAATTGGTAAAAAAGACGTTGCAGGCCTGCCGTCGGGCATTGCACGATGCCGGATTGAAGGCAGCCGAAATCGAAGATGTGGTCATGGTCGGCGGCTCCACCAGGGTACCGCTGGTGCAATCGATGGTGGGTAAATTTTTCGAGCGTATACCGATGTGCGAACTGGATCCCGACCAGGTGGTAGCCCTCGGTGCCGCAATTCAGGCGGATATCCTGGCCGGCAACAAGCCCAATAACGACATGCTGCTGCTCGACGTTTTGCCGCTGTCGCTCGGCATCGAAACCATGGGTGGATTGAGCGAGAAAATAATCGATCGCAATAGCGCAATCCCGGTGGCAAGAGCGCAGGAATTTACCACTTTCAAGGACGGGCAGACGGCGATGTCGATTCACGTGGTGCAGGGAGAGCGAGAGCTGGTATCGGATTGTCGTTCGCTGGCGCGATTCGAGTTGCGCGGTTTCCCACCCATGGTGGCGGGTGCCGCCAGGATTCGCGTAACCTACCAGGTCGATGCCGATGGCCTGATGTCGGTTACCGCGCAAGAAACGACCAGCGGCGTAACTGCGGATATAGTCGTCAAGCCATCCTATGGTCTGACCGATACAGAAATCGAATCGATGCTGCGTGCGTCGATGGAACATGCGCGCGAAGATATCGGTCTGCGCATGCTTAAAGAGCAGCAGGTCGAAGCCCGGCGGGTAATCGAAGCCGTCGATGCGGCGCTTGCCCAGGATGGCGCAACGCTGCTCAACGAAACCGAGCTAAGGCAGATTCAGACAAAACGTAAAGCACTGGAATCGGCTGTCGATACCGCCTCGGCCGATGAACTCAAGAATTTAATCAAGGCCGTCGAGGATGTGAGCGAGACTTATGTCGCTCGACGTATGAATGCGAGCGTCAAACAGGCGCTTGCGGGTAAAAAAATTGACGAGGTTGAAGTTTGATGGCCAGGATCACGGTGCTACCGCATGATGAAATATGTCCCGAAGGAACGCAATTTGACGTTGAACCGGGTATCAGTCTGTGCGACGCGATGCTGAGTAACCACATCGAAATCGAGCATGCCTGTGAAAAGTCCTGCGCCTGTACCACTTGCCATGTCTATGTGCGCGAGGGGTTTGATACGCTGGAAGAATCGAACGAGGATGAAGACGATTACCTCGATAAAGCCTGGGGGCTGGATATGGATTCGCGCTTGAGCTGCCAGGCGATCGTCGGCGAAGAAGACCTCACTATCGAAATTCCAAAATACACCATCAATATGGTGTCTGAAAATCACTAGGAGAGAGCGATGAGCCTTAAATGGACCGATACGCTTGATATTGCAATCGAACTGGCGGAATCACATACCGATGTAGATCCACAGTACGTGCGTTTTACCGATCTGCACGCCTGGGTATGCGCCCTCGACGATTTCGACGATGATCCCAGTCATTCCAATGAGAAAATCCTGGAAGCGATCCAGATGGCCTGGATCGATGAATCGGACTGACTTGTTCAATATTTAGTCAAATACTTGACTGTCAATCGTCGAATTTCCGACACTTTTGTTGTTCAAAATCAAACACTTTTACACCCTTTTTAAGGTCGTTTAAGTGCTTTTATCTGTAAAAGTGAATTATTTGCATTATTCATTTCCCCCCCTGTAAATACTTATTTGGCAATAGTTTAAGATTCTCACTTAAAGTAAATTCTACGACAAGAACTGTGAACTTGATCACAGTTTGCTTGCAATCATTTTTCGTTTCGGTAAATTGAGCCTTATATCCCCCTAAAGAAAAGGCGGGTAAAGCCCTGAAAATAAAACGATTTAGCGAATCAGGGATCGCGACCTAAGCTAATTCCTGAATGCAAGATTCAGGCACGAAGACAACAACATCCGGAGAGAGACAATATGAGCAACGTTGCATATATCAATGAAGTTACGTCCGAACAGCGGTCTTATGCCGATCAATCCCAGCTAAAAACCTATTACGACAGTAAAAATAAAATAGGCTGGTTTTTAATGAAAGGCGCGCCACGCCCCTCATTCACAGTCAAGCTGTTATCCGAAATCAGCGAGTATTTCAAAACCGTAAAACGGGAAATGGCTGACACAAACGGTGAGAAATATGACTTTCTGGTATTGGGCTCGGATATCGAAGGTGTATTCAATCTCGGCGGTGATCTGGACCTTTTCAGCCAGTACATTCGCAACCAGGATAGAGAAGGATTGATTAGATATGCAACTCACAGCATCGACCTCGTCCATGAGAATATGACTCACCTGGGCGAAAATTTAACTACCATTTCCCTGATTCAGGGTGACGCGCTGGGTGGCGGTTTCGAATCAGCAATTTCTGCCAACGTGGTTGTTGCTGAAAGAGGTGCAAAGGCTGGTCTGCCGGAAGTTCTGTTCAATCTATTCCCCGGCATGGGGGCTTTTTCACTATTGTCGAGAAAAATTGGATTTGCGGCGGCCGAAAAAATGATTATGAGCGGTGGCCTGTACTCGGCCGAACAGTTGTACGAAATGGGTGTGGTTGACGTTCTCGCAGAAAAAGGCGAGGGCGAAGTTGCGGTGTACCGCTATATCAAATCAACCCAAAGGTCGATGAATTCTTTCCGTTCGATGCAACAGGTTAAAGATATCTGTAATCAGGTGAGCTATGAAGAACTGATTGATATCGGTACCGTTTGGGCCGATGCGGCACTAAAGCTCACCGAAAAGGACCTGCGCATGATGGAGCGACTGGTTCGCCGGCAAAATACTCGCGTGGAAGATCAAGCCTAGGTTACTGATCGGTAAATTTTTGCGGATAAATGTCTTCTTGAACCGTAGCTGCATTGTTAAATGCAGCTACGGTTTTTTGGAAAACTTCCTCTATCTGCAAGCACATCTGACTAATTTTCTCAGTTCCCATATCGTAAGGCTTCAACATCTCTCCTTCAGCGCAGATTTCTACCAGCTTGTTCGCGCCTAACTCGGTAGCTGATCCTTTCAGCGCATGTAAATCTTCCCGATACTCAAGGTAATCGTCATACATTGCTTTTTTGGCATTCAGAATATGCTGGGAACCTTCCTTCTCGAAATTCTTAAACAAGCTATTCACAAAGTCCGGATCGTCGCCGAGTAGGTCAAGTTCGTGTAATACAACATGGTCATACCACTCGGATTCGGCGAAGTTGCTGGACAGCTGCGGTCTCGACTCTCTCGTTGGAGTGCTTTTCCTTACCTTCGATTTGCGGATGTTTTTGGACAACGATGCAATACATTCGAGCAATGCGCGAGCATCGATCGGCTTGGTCAGAAAACGATTCGCTCCTGCGTTTAGCGAAGCTTCTTTTGCTTCCGGGGTAGCGTCTGCGGTTAGCATGATAACTGGTAGCAGGCCGCTGGTATCCATGAAGCGCAATGATTTGACGACCTCGACCCCTGAAACCTCAGGCATATTCATGTCAAGGATCAACATATCGATTTTTTCCAACTCATCGCTCAAGATATCGAGAGTCTTGTCTCCGCTACTCGTGATCCGCACGTTATGCCCGGCATTGCGCAGTATCCCCTCGATCACTTGCTGATTCACATGATTATCTTCGGCAACGAGAATATTCAATGCCGCGGCACCCGCTTGTTTGGCGTAGTGCTCGGCCATGGTAACAATCTTGCTGTCGTTCAGGTTAACGCTCTGCGCCGCGTGCAGCGCGTTAAACAGCGGTCGCTTCTCCTCGGGATTTGCAATCGTCGAAATATAGTAATGATTTGATCTGTTGGCATCGATCATGGTATCGGAAGAATTGATCAATACCATCGACGTATTTTCCAGCAAACCCTCCGATTTAACCATTTGTGCAAACTGGACCGCATTGATGTCGATAAGACAGGCTTGATCGACAACTATCGTCTCGTAAGAATTGGAATCGTCGTCGGCCTGAATCATTTGTGACAGCGCGCGAGTCGAGGTTCGCACCCAATCAAAATTTACCTGCCAGTATTTCAGCGAGGGCCTGATAACACTGGCAGTATCCTCGGAGGCGAGTAACAGGACGTGGTTTTCTGAAATGCTGGTTTCGGGATTTGTGCTGGCGAGGAAAGGAATTTCGAACCAGAATGTAGAACCCTGTTCGAACTGGCTGACAAGGCCGATCTCGCCGTCCATAAGCTCGACCAGTTCCTAGGAAATAGTCGTACCCAGCCCGGTACCGCCAAAGGCTCTACTGGTACTGGCGTCGGCCTGAGTAAAGTCGTCGAAGATTTTATGAATATTTTCTTCTGCAATGCCGATACCGGTATCCGTGATCTCGAAACGAATGCGCGGAGTTGACTTGGTGCCACCTACCAGTCGTACTGACAAGATGACTGAACCTTTCTCGGTAAACTTGATGGCATTGTTTACCAGATTAATCAGGATCTGACGCAGATGCTGCTGATCGCCCTTCAGGGCGAAGGGAGTCTCGGGATCGAAGTTACATGATACCGTTAGCTCTTTCTTTTCTCCCATCGGGGCAAGCATGTATATTACCGAGTTGACCAGGCCATGCAGGTCGAAATCCTTCGATTCGATCAGAATTCTGCCCGCCTCGATCTTGGCGATATCGAGTACGTTTTCGATCAATTCGAGCAGCGTATTGGCCGAACTGTGCATGGTGTTGACGAGTTCCTGCTGCTCGTAATTCAGTTTGGTCTCACGTAACAGGTCGCCCATTCCGATGACTCCGTTAAGCGGCGTTCTCAATTCGTGTGACATATTCGCAAGAAAACGGCTCTTGGCCTCATTCGCCTGCTTCGCCATGTACACCGCGGCATGTAATTTTTTAATCAGGAAACCGGCGTAAAGAGGTAACAGGCAGAGCATCAGTAGCAAGCTGATTCCAAAGCTACGATGTTGCTGCCAGTACTCGCCCCACATCACAACCACGGCAAATCCTATGATCGCTATCGTCTGCGAGATGTACAGGTTACTCAGCCCAAAGCGAAAACCGTTTCCAAGAATAACCCAGAGATATATCAGGAATAGGGGCACGACTTCTGACCCAGTGTTAAACATGAGAATCGACAGGGATCCCATGTCCAGCGCTGCGCCACAGATTCTTCGGACCTGCGATGGCACGGGATTGATCACAATGGCCATGAAAATCGTCATTGCGCCGGAGTAGTACATAATTACAATTAGGCCGGCGAGCGAGGTAACGGCTTCTATAAAGGTTTCGTCGCTGCCCCAGGGAATACAGATATAAGCCAGGACAATGAAACCTATTGCAAGCCGCAGCTTGGCCTGTTCGGGTTCAGAGTCTCCAGTTCCCTTGAGTCTTTTGTTAAGCCGGCCGATAAGGCCTGTGTTTGCTTCGGAGGGCGCCATTATTAGCTAAAGAAGCGACGACTGTCAGCCGTCGCTAAAGTTTTGATAAATAGAGGAAATGTTTTCGAGACGTTCAAAGAAGGCTTCCACGCAAATCGGATCGAACTGAGTACCGGCGTGCTTGTGCAGATAATCCTGGGCGTCCTTGGCTTCCCAGGCGCGTTTATAAGGCCTGGTCGACACCAGCGCATCATAAACGTCGGCAACCGCGACGATGCGCGCCACCAGCGGGATATCTTTACCGGAAAGGCCGTTGGGGTATCCGTTGCCGTCAAAGCGTTCGTGGTGATTGAGCGCGATGATCGAGCCGGTCTGGATGTAACGCGACTGGCTGTTGGACAAAATCGAATGACCGATGATCGTGTGCTGTTGCATCGTCAACCATTCCTGTTGCTCGAATTTTCCGGGTTTTAGCAGGATTTTGTCCTGCACCCCAATCTTGCCGATATCGTGCATCGGGGCGGCGTATTCGATTTCATCGCATTCTTTTTCTGACAGACCCAGGGCCTCGGCAATTTCGCGCGAATACTTGGCCATGCGCACCACATGATTGCCGGTAATTTCGTCGCGGTATTCGCCCGCCTTGGCCAGGCGTAACAGAGTTTCATGCTCGCGCGAGACGATCTGCTGGGTCGCGACCTCTACCTGCCGCGCCAGCCAGTCCGCCCGATCCTGGATGATCGACTGCTGTTCGTGCAGTTTCAGCAGGTTGCGGCAGCTGGTGCGGCATTCGATCTGGTCGATAGGACGGGTCAGAAAGGCGGTAGCGCCTGCTTCCAGCGCGTCATAACGAACCGATTTTTCGCTGACCACGGTAATCATCATTATCGGGATATCCTGGCAAGCGGGTTTGGCGCGAATCTGCTTGATCAGTTCGACGCCGTTGATGTCCGGCATGCGATAATCGGTGATGATTAAATCCGGATGGTTGTGATCCAGCCACTGCAGTGCTTCCAGTGGGTTGTCGAACGAATCGACGCTGACATCTTCCTCGGCTTGCTGGATAATCTTGCCGAGTATCGTGCGTCCGGTAGATTCATCGTCGACGATCAATACCTTACGCTGACGTCTGAGTATGCTCAGACGCCGAGCGTTTTCGTAAGGTTCGATATTTGAATCCTTTGGAATATCGGTTTTATTATCTGTGCTCGAGATCAATTTTTCACCCCACATTGATTCAGACAGGACCGGACATAGTAGCAATATCAATGACTTATGTCGCTTATTTCAACTTATTGTTGGAACTGCGTCAAACTAATTAATTGTCTTATATATATAATTTATTCCGTATATTCAAGTTATTATGCGAATAATCTAATAGTTTAGATGAGATATCGAGGATATCTGTAAATATGTCACATTTTGGCTTACTTATAGCACAATTAGCAAATAGGGCGCTTGCTCCAGGATTATTGCTGCTTGTGGCTTTACTGCCCGGTAGCGTTGTCGCGGCGCAATTCATCGAAATCGAAATCGATTCCGCCACCTATCGGGTTGAACTCGCACGAACGCCAGCAGAGCGTCGTCAGGGTTTGATGATGCGTCAAAGTCTCGATCGGTTTAGCGGAATGTTGCTGGTTTACCCGAAAGTCGGCGACCACCGCATATGGATGAAGAATATGCTGATAGCCTTGCGCGTCTACTGGATCGATAACGACTTCAATGTGGTCGGCACACGGCGGCTGGAGCCTTGTCTGCAGGATCCCTGTCCGGTGTACTCGGTCTCACAACCATCGCTTTACGTCCTCGAGTTGAGTGACCATGAACACGATCTGAAACCGGGCGACCGGATAAACGGGCTTACTGACCTGTAACCGGAGTACGGCGCCTGGTCAGCCACAGCCAGCTATGCGCGAACAGCGCGGCCAGGATAAGCGGCAGGACCGCGTAGTTCACCAGCTGCCAGCCGAAGGTATGCAGCAGGGCACCCGCACCGAATGACGCGCAGGCCGCCGCTGAAAACACGACAAAATCATTTAACGCCTGGGATTTTGCGCTCTCTTCGGGACTATAGGTTTCGGTCAGCAGACTGGTGCCGCCGATAAACATGAAGTTCCAGCCAACACCGAGCAACAGCAGCGCGGCCCAGAAATGCGATACTGTACTGCCGCTGAAATTCAACAGTATACATAGAATCATCAGGCTGGCCCCGCTAAGGATAATACGCTGGGCGCCGAAGCGGTTTATCAAATGCCCGGTGAAAAATGACGGTACGAACATGCCGAGCACATGCCATTGAATAACAAACGCGACGTCACTGAAGGCGTGGTCTTGATGGGTCATCTCAAGCGGGGTGGCCGTCATTAACAGGACCATGACGCTGTAGCCGATCGCGGCACTCGCAACCGCCGCAATGAAGGCGGGTTGACTGGCAATCTGTATCATCGGTCGGGTGTTTTGACTGAAGTTGCGGGGCGCGGGTTTGGGCAACTTCATGCATAAGAAGTTAATCCCGTTAAGTCCATACAGAACAATTACCGAAACGAAGATACCGAGATAGGTAATGGCAAATACGTCCTTGCTCAGGTTCGCCAGATTAGGGCCGATTACTGCTGCCAGTATTCCGCCGGCCAGTACGTAACCGATCGCGGTATTCTTCTTTTCGACCGGCGACACTTCGGTGGCGGCGAAGCGAAAATAGTTACCAAAGCCAGTGTAAATGCCGGTACCGATGGTGCCGATACAAAACAGCAGGAACGACTCCTGGTAAATTCCGACAACGCCGCAACTGGCGCCGCTGAGGCCGATCAGCGTGGCCAGCAGAAAACCCCGTTTGCGCCCGATTTTACCCATCAATATCGATGCCGGGATCGTGGTCAGCATGACGGCAACGAATTGCAACGCGAGCGGCAATGTCGCCAACGCCTTGTTGGTGGCGAGATGGTTGCCGATTATCGCGGCCGATGTCACCATCATCGAATTTACCGATAACATCAATGCCTGCGCCAACGCCAGCAGTATGACGTTACGGTTCATAGGATAAACCAGAGCGTTGCCGGGATCACCAGTACGCTGGCCAGGTTGCCGACCAGCACGATCGATGCGACCCGATGCGGTTCCTGAGCGTAGCGCTCCGCAACCATGAAATTCAAAACCGCCGGCGGCAGTATGCTAAACAGTATCAACAACGGCGCCTGTGTTGCAGGCAGCGGCGCCAGCTGGACGAATGGCAATGCAATCAGCAGGCCGCTGAACGGGCACAGCAAAGCCCCGACCAGGCTGATTTTCCAGTCTCGAAAATCGATCGCGATCATGCGTACCCCGAGCGAAAACAGCATCAGCGGGATAGATATCAGGCCCAGCATATGGATCGGCAGGCGCAGGGTTTCGGGAATCACGATGCCTGAAACAGAGAACGCGATCCCCAGAACCGTGGCCAGGATCATCGGATTGGTCGCAACCGCCCGCGGCGACCAGTGCTGGGTAATCAATTGTTGTCCGACCAGAAAGTGTAGAAAGTTAGATATCGCCAGCAGCAGAATAGCCGCCGGCAGCAGGGCTTCGCCGAAGGTAAGCACCACCAGCGGCAGCCCCATGTTGCCGCAGTTGTTGAACATCATCGGCGGCACCAGGGTTTTCCACTGGTACCCGAGGAACCTGGCCAGCGGCCAGGCGATAATGCCCGAACCGAGTACGACCAGGACACATCCGAGCGACAGGTAAAGATAATCGGCCAGCGCGTAGTTACTGCCCGACATATAGTCAAAGATTAGCGCCGGGGTGAATATATCCATGTTGAGACGGTTGCCCGAAGACATGTCGGTATCCTGTCGACGGTGCGCATAGAGGTAACCAATCGCGACGATGCTGAAAACCGGAAAGATAATCGCAAGAATGCGATAAATTAGGTCCGCGTGTGACATTTAGGCAGTATGCAGGCCCTAGAAGTGGAGCGTCAGGTCCTTGTGAATTGCGAGGCAGGTGGCAACCGATTCGGCCTGGTCGGCGGTCAGGCGTTCCTGCATACGCATGCCGATGGTGCTGGCTATCGCCTGATCATAGGCTTCGAGATCCTCGCTGAGTTCGTCGCTGGCCCGCTGATGCCATTCGATTTCATTTTGCATGATTTCGGCGCCAAGTCTTATCTCTTCCAGCGCCTTGTCCTTATCCGGTGTCGAGCCGCGCAGTGCGCGTTTCGCGCGCGAGAGTTTCGCATTGATGCGATGCGTTTCGGTCAGCCGGTCTACTTCAATTTCCAGTACCTTGATTGCCTCCAGGCCATCTTCGGGAGACTGGTTTCGCACCAGTTCCAGTAATGGTTCGAAATTATCCTGCAGGGCTTTGAGCTGCTCGGTCTGGGCAATCATCTTGCGCAGCGTAACAATCATGCCATAGCTGTCGTCGACGTTCTGCCGATACTGGCGTCGCGCCCGGGCCTCGGCAGCGGTCAGCTTTTTGAACTCGCTGCGCCGCTGTTCCCAGTTGTCTGGAATGCTTGTTAACAGGGCCTCGCTTTCAGCTTCCAGGCCCTTGATCCTCGCGACTAGTCGCTCGATACGCTTTTCGTCTACCGGTTGCTCGAAGGAAGCCCGCTGACGTTCCTGCTCGAATTCTTCGGCTTTCTTTTGCAGCTTGCGAACGTCTTTTTGTATCTGGCGCACCTCGACATGAAGTGGCCGATAAGCGGGCGAAAACGCCTCTATCGCTGCTTCGGCGCCGCGGATCTCCTCGATCATCGCGAATGCCGAACCGGCCTGCTTATAGCTCTCGTTCAGACGCTCCTGGTATTCATCCGGCAGAAAGGCCAGGCTGGATGTTTTAATCCGCTCGATACTCGCCTCGATCAACTTTCGGTTACTGTCATAGTCGGCGAACAAATAGCCTTCGAGGCATTCCTGCAGTCTGGGATTGCTCGGTGGCGGCGCCGTTTCGGAAACCAGGTGGGTCTTGTTCGGCAGGTAGTTAACCAGGCCTGGAAATGCACCGGCAATCGCCAAACCCGCCAGCTGCAATACGATAAAAGCCGCCGCCCCTTTGTAAATCTGCAGCGTACGCACATCCTTGGGCGCAACTCCGCGCAGATAAAACAACGAAAATCCGAACGGTGGCGTCAGGAACGATGTCTGGATGTTGAGGCCCACCATGACACCAAACCAGACCGCGGTGACGTTGGCGCCAGGATCGGCCAGCAGTATCGGCGCCACGATCGGTACCACGACGACCGCGATCTCGAGAAAGTCCAGGAAAAAGCCGAGGAAGAATATGACCGCCATGACAACGATAAACTGGGTCCAGAAGCCACCGGGCAGGGAGGTCAGGTACTCCTTGACCAGCTCTTCGCCACCGAATCCCCGAAACGCAGAGGTCAGCATCGCGGCGCCGAGCAGGATGATAAACACCATCGAGGTCGTCTTGGCGGTGTCCATCATGACGCCGCGCAGCGTGTCTTCGACCTTGAAAGCACGCCAGGTTGCCCAACCGATCGAAACGATCAGCACCAGCGCCGCCACGGCGGCGAGCGTAATCCCCAGCGCATCGTAGCTGTTCTGGATATTCTTGATATTTAGATTGAAAAAATTCAGCAGGATTATAATCACGATAATCGAGCCAATTGCCATAGCCGCCGGGTAGTAGGCCTTTTTGTGGCCCTCCATAAGGCGGTAACTGCCCATCAGCATGGCGCCGATAGCTCCGATAGCGCCCGCCTGGTTGACCGTGGCGACACCCAGAATTATCGAGCCCAGTACAATGAAAATCAGCGTCAGCGGCGGCACCAGTGCCAGCAAAACCCTGATTATAAATCTGTGATCGTATTTACCATCGAAGGGCACTGGTGGGGCCTTTTTCGGATTGATCAAGGCCGTTAGCAGGATGTAGAGCATATAAAGCCCGACCAGAATCATGCCCGGGATGAAGGCACCCATGAACATGTCGCCCGCGCTTGCGGTGACGACGTCGAAGTCTCCCGGCATCGAAAATTCACCGGTGGCTTCCTTGTACTCGGTCTTGCGCATGGTTGCGGCCTGGTCCGCCGCACTCGACAACTGGTCGGCGAGGATAATCAGTACGATCGACGGCGGAATGATCTGTCCGAGGGTGCCCGACGCGCAGATGGTGCCGCAGGCAAGCGATTTCGAATAGTTATTGCGCAGCATCGCCGGTAGCGAAATCAGGCCCATGGCGATAACCGTGGCGCCGACGATACCGGTCGTAGCGGCGAGCAGGGCGCCGACGAATACGACCGAGATTCCGAGTCCGCCGGGGATGGGCCCGAACAACTGCGCCATCGCTACCAGCAGATCCTCGGCGATACGCGAGCGTTGCAGCATGATGCCCATGAAAATAAACAACGGAATGGCGATCAGCGTGTCGCGTTCGACCACCCAGTACAAACTTCGGTAATTGGTGACCCCGGCGCTAAGCCACTGGTTGGGACCGCCGAGCACGAAATAGGCGTCGACGTTACCCTCGAAAACCCAGCCACAGAAGGCGGCTATCGCAATCGTGACGATTGCCGATCCGGGTAACGCGAACGCTACCGGGAAGCCTGAGGTCAGGGCGAACACCATGATTGCGACCAGCAGGACCAGAAAATAGAGTTCCATGACTAGTGCCCGCCCCCGGAAGCTGCGCTTTTGTCGCCCGAGATTAACTGGAAGTATGTCTGGTGCTCTTCATCTCTGCCGTGACTGAGCAACTGGTTGACGTTGAAAAGCAGGTAACTGACGAACTGAATCAGCATCGTCACCGAGAATATGATCAGGAAGCCGGCCATGATGTACTTGACGTACATGCCATAGCCGCTCTGCGAAACCTCGAAACTGAGCAGCGGGCTATTGATGCTGTTGCCGCGTCCACCCATGCCATGCATCAGGATGACCCAGCAAATCGGCATGCCGAGGAAAAGGCTGCCAATGGAATCGAACACTGCTTTCTTGCGGCGCCTGAATCCGGCATAGAGCACATCGACGCGCACATGTCCTTCTTCAACCAGCGTATGCGAAGCGGCAAACAGGAACAGGGCCGCATACCAGAATCGCACCAGGTCGCCCATATAGGCCTGTTCGTAGGAAAATACGAAGCGCGTGATGACGATCAGGAATTCGGCCAGTACGCACATCAACGTCAGCCAGGCAAAGCTGATATGTTTCAGCCAGGCCGCGAGAAACAGCGACCCAACGATCAGGGGGTAATGTACGTAAGTGCCGCGAAAGATAGGACGCCCCAGTTGCTGGTTCAACCATTCGCCGGTGATCGGTTCGAGGATATTTTCCACGCGCAGGAACGAAATCAGCATGTCGACCGAGCCGACCAGCGTTACCGACCAGAAGGCGAAACGAACGATATAGGCCGAGAGCCTGGCAAAGCGAATGCTGTCCTGCTCGAGCGTGCGCGCGCGCGTCCTGACCACGTACGCCAAACTGGCAAACAGCAACAGCAGGTAGAAAATCAACTGGCCCCAGCCCTGGCCGATCTTCGATTCGTCGAGCGCTTCGACTTCGAGCCCAAACCAGCCGTAGTGTACGACCAACGCGTATGGCCCCGGCATTTCCTGCCAGTACACCAGGTAGTTGTTAATCAGGTAAAGAAAAACGCCGCTGATCATCGCGTAGGCGAAACCACGCGTTATCAATGGCAGGTTTTTCTTTATCATCGAGCGTTTAACGGGTAAGCGCAAGAAAACGGAGCCCGAAGACTCCGTTTAACTTTCGTAATGGATCTGCGCTTACAGTCCAAGCACGCGGTTACGCTGCGCCACGTAGGCCTGATCGGAGATCTTGGCCCAGGCACCCACCTCGTTACGGGACTTGAGGAAGCTCTGGTGGATTTTCTTCGCCAGTGGGCTGTGCTGCTGCACTCCTTCGAACACCTCGGCCGCGGCATCGCCGAAGCTGTCATAGATGTCATCGTTGAAACTGCGCAGCTTGACGCCCTGGTCAGATATCAGCTTTGCCAGCGACTCACCGTTTTTGGCGTTGTACTCAGACATCATCACCGAGTTTTCCATTTCGGCCGCCGCGGTAATGATCAACTGGTCCGTCTTGTTCAGTCCATCCCAGAATTTCTTGTTGATACCGAGTGACAACATCGAACCTGGCTCGTGCATTCCCGGGTAGTAGTAGAACTTGGCGGCTTCGTAGAACTTCATAAAACTGTCGTTCCAGGGGCCAACCCATTCGGTCGCGTCGATCGCGCCGGAAACCAGGTTTTCATAAATCTGGCCACCCGGCAGCGAAACCGGAGAAGCGCCCAGCTTGGCGAGTACGTCGCCGCCGAGACCCGGAATACGCATCTTCAGTCCCTTGAAATCGGCGGCGGAACGCATTTCCTTGCGGAACCAGCCGCCCATTTGCACGCCGGTGTTACCGCAGGGCAGGCATTTGAGACCGTAGCCGGCCGAAAGCTCATCCCATAATTCCTGGCCACCACCAAACTGGGTCCAGGCGTTGACTTCGGTAAAGGTCATGCCGAATGGAACCCCGGTAAAATAAGCCCAGCCAGGGTGCTTGCCTTTCCAGTAGTAGTCGGCTGCGTGGTACATTTGCGCGTTGCCCGAGGCGACTTCGTCAAACGAGTCGAATGCCTTGACGCGTTCGCCGGCGGCAAAGTAATTGACGTTGATTCGACCGTCGGTCATTGCGGTCAGGCGCTCGGCAAAGCGTTGTGCGCCCGTGCCGAGACCGGGAAAGTCACGCGGCCAGGTGGATACCATGGTTATTTCGATGCGATTGGCGGCGATTGCTGGTGCTGAGACCGCGGTTGCTCCGGTTGCGAGGGCGGCGGCAACGCCACCTTTGAGTACATCACGACGTTTCATTACTGATTCTCTCCGTTGTTATGGATATTGCTCGAACTATTTTTATAGTGATCAGGGGTCTTGAATGTGTGCCCCTTCATACAACTGGGTCATTCTGGGCTTTCTACCCTAACATTTCAAGTTTTAACGCTGACATGCTCGGCTGCCGAAAATTCAATCTGGTGGGTTTTCAGCAAATTCCAGGCAGCCTGGATATTCGGATTGATGGGTTCGCAATTCTTGGCCAGAAACATCTCGGGAACGGTTTCTGGATTCATTACCGATTCTGGATGCCCTTTCGGAAACAGGGCGCTGAGATTGAAGAACAGATATCCGTGCAGCGGCGCATTGTCGATCAACAATCTCAGCGCAGTCAGCTGGTTCTCGAGTTCGAACAGCGGGTTTTCGAACTTGAAGCTTTTTTGACCGATGACCTGGGTCCACTCCGATATCCGTTCGGCGCAGTAAATATTGCCGCCATAGGGTTTGTAGCTGATCAGCAGGATGGCATCCCGCGTCAGCGCGAGCCGATCGATCCGGTAGTAACCGTCGAGCCCATCCGCGCAGACGAGATTGCGGATTTGTTTGCTACCGATCCGGTTCAGGCAGCGCTGGATACGCCATTCGCGCAGGTGCATCAGCAAGCGCTTGCGGCTGACGAAAAGAATGAAAACGATTGCAAGCCCGGCTATCGAAATGGCGATGGCGTTCGCTTCCAGATTCAACCGCTGTAAGAGTTCTTCAAAGTCCATGGCGTAAAATAATATCCGAACCGGGCCAAAATGCCATCGGCAATTGCCTTCGTCAATTGTAAAAATTACACTGGCTTTTGTTGATAGAGGGGCTTACCACGATGACAACGCCAAGCTTGACCGTGAAACAATTGTTCGATCGCGAAAGTTGCACCTATACCTACCTGTTGATCGATTCGGACACGAGTGAGGGTGCCATTATCGATGCGGTGCTCGAAACCTTTGATCGGGATATGCAGATAATCAATGAACTCGGGGTGGAATTACTGTATGCAATCGAGACCCACGCGCATGCCGACCATATAACCTCGGCCGGTAAAATTCGTGAAATTACCGGCGCCAGGCTGGTATATGGCGAAAGTTCCGGTATCGAGGCGATCGACCTACCGCTCAAGGATGGAGAAAGTATTCAGCTCGGGCATTACCAGGTAACGGCGATTTCGACGCCCGGACATACCAACGGCTGCACCAGCTATTTTTGCAACGGCATGCTGTTCAGCGGGGATACCCTGTTAATCCGCGGCTGCGGCCGCACCGATTTTCAGTTCGGCGATCCAGGCCATCTTTACGACAGCATTACGCAAAAGCTGTTTGTTCTCAGCGACGACACCATCGTTTATCCGGCACACGACTACAATGGCCGCACGTCGTCGACCATAGGTGAGGAAAAAACCTGGAATCCACGTCTCAGCGGCGGT
>CAMYML010000024.1 GCA_947259305.1 uncultured Gammaproteobacteria bacterium
CATCACCCTGGGATTTACGCAGCCGCAGCTGGCAAGACTGGGCGGCCTCGGTAGAGCGCGGTTATGACATCATCAAGGCATACAGCCAGTCGGTGCATATCGTTGGCTTCTCCACCGGTGGCCTGCTCGCGCTTAACCATGCTGCAAATTTTCCCAACCGCAGGATTAAATCGGTAGTCAGCGTCTCGGCACCGGTTCATTTTCGTAACAAGAACATGATTTTTGTGCCGCTGCTGCATCACGCCAACCGGCTTGTGAGCTGGGTTACTTCGGAAGGACTGGTTCCGTTTCGCCCCAACGAACCCGAGAATCCGCAAGTCAACTATCAACATATCCCGATCCGGGCGCTATACCAATTACAGCAACTTATCGACCATTTAACCGGAAATATGCTCACGATCAATGCAGATGTCCACCTTTTCCAGGGAGATAAAGACCCGGTGGTCGATCCGGAGAGCGTAAAAACCCTGGAAAAACTGATCACGGCCGAAAACAAGAGCGTAACCCTGCTCGACAGTGACCAGCACGGGGTCGTTTATCGCAATATTGATGACGTTCAGCAGAAAATTTGCGCTTCTATCCTATAATCAGTTTAATGTCAGGCTGTAGCAACAGGGAGCTTCCCGATTCAAGGCTAAATTCCAGCTAATGCATCATCCCACTCGTCTTTTGATCTACGGTTTCGCCATCGTCATCCTGATGATGATAGCGCTGGCCTTTATCGCCTTTCATTCGAGCAGCGTTGGCAATCGCGACGTCAATATCGAGGTCGCGAGACAACTCGAAAAAATAGACCTGATCAATGAACTGTCGACCATCATCCAGAGTCGCACCCGTTTCATGCAATCCATGCTGTTGCATGACGAACAGTTCATCGAAGACGAATCCTGGCCCAGTTTCAACCGCTTGAGCGGCGCCTATAAGGAAACCCGAGACCGCCTGACGCCGATGCTGGCGCCACGTGAACGCGATATCATGCAGGCGATCGATCGCCTCGACCGCGATATTAACGATTTGAACCGCCAGGTCTCGGTGCTGTTCCTGAACGGCAGCCGTGATGAAGCCAGTAAAATATTGCTGCAGGAAGTGTTGCCCAAGACCGCCCCGCTGCTGTCACACCTGTCCGAGCTAACCCAGGCGCAGCGCATGGATGTGCAAAAGGCCCTGTTGCTTTCCAGCAGCGACGCCGAAAAGAGCCGCACCCAGATTGCCATATTTTCGGTGATCGCCGTGTTGGTCAGCCTGACCGTGACCATTGTCGCGATCTGGTACGGGCGCAAGCTTTCCGGCCAGTTACAGGATATGAATACCTACCTGGAGCAGAAGATCTACGAGCGCACCGAGTCGCTGCTCGATACACAAAAGGAATTGCTCGAAGATAATAACGAATTGACGCGCATGGCCCTGACCGACAGCCTGACCGGACTGTCCAACCGCACCCACATGAACCAGATTCTGCACAAGGAATACTCGCGCTTCGAACGGCACAACCAGCGCTTTGGCATCGTCATGCTCGATATCGATCACTTCAAGCGCGTCAATGACAACTTCGGCCACGATACCGGCGATCTGGTGCTGAAAAAACTGGCGTTAATCTTTGAAAACGCGATTCGCACCAGCGACTTCATCGCGCGCTGGGGCGGCGAGGAATTCCTGATTTGCTGCACCACGATCGAGGAAGACGATTTGTTGCCGATTGCCGAAACCATCAGGCAACTGGTTGGCGGCACCGATTTTGAAACCGTGGGCCAGATAACCGCGAGCCTCGGCTGTGCGGCCATCGTCAAGGGAGAAACCATCGGCGAACTGATCAAGCGCGCCGACATCGCGCTCTACGAAGCCAAGAACAATGGCCGCAATCAGACCGTGGTCTCCGAATTCACCGATTTGTCGATTCCAGACTCGGTCTAGGCCGGATTCGGCGCACGTCGGATTGCGA
This sequence comes from uncultured Gammaproteobacteria bacterium, assembly GCA_947259305.1. Taxonomy (GTDB): domain Bacteria; phylum Pseudomonadota; class Gammaproteobacteria. The sequence continues at coordinate 1,940 of CAMYML010000024.1, forward strand.
CTCGCCGGCCTGCACCGCAACCTAGCCAGCCCTGAGATCGGCACCGGCCGCTTTCATTTTGCGGCATGCCGCGATCGGCCTAGTCGATGAAATGCAGCTCGACTTCGCGCTCCGGACCCCGGCTAAACCAGGCGTGATGCACGCGATCGGTGCCGTGCTCATAAAACAGTTTCAGGCTATGGGAGATCACCGGGAAGGCGAGCTCGTCCCAGGGAATTTGCGCGCGCTTGAACATGCCGACTTCGAGGCTTTCCGCCCCGGGGGAAATATCACCGATAAGCTCGCCATGAAACATCAGGTAGACCTGTGAAATATAGGGCATGCTGAAAATGCCAAACAGGGTCAGCGGGCCCGAATTCGCATTGGCTTCTTCCATCGCTTCACGGGCCGCGGCCTCGGCCACGGTTTCATTGTTTTCCATGAATCCAGCAGGCAGGGTCCAGAACCCCTGGCGAGGCTCGATGGCGCGCTTGCACAGCAGCAGCTCGTCACCACGGGTCAGTATCGCACCGCAGACATTATTGGGATTTTGATAGTGCACATAGCCGCAATGATCGCAAACAAAGCGCTCACGATTGTCGTCTAGCGGAATCTTGAGGGTGACGGGCTGCCCGCACTGGCTGCAGTAGTTCATTTTTGAACCAGCCTGGCCGCGCCGAGCAATAGTGGTTTGATCTGATGCATGCCCCGTTCCATGTTGGCCAGGATTTCCTGCATACTAATTGTCCGGTCCTCGATGCCGGCGGCCCAGTTAACAACCAGCGCAAGGCAGGCATATTCGATCTCGAGCTCTCTTGCCAAAGCCGCCTCGGGCATTCCAGTCATACCCACCATGGTACAGCCATCGGCCTGTAACCGTTCTACTTCGGCCGCGGTTTCCAGGCGCGGACCATTGGTGGCGCCATAGGTACCGAATGCAACCAGCGGCTGACCCAGCTGTAGGCCAACCTCGGTAATTATTCCGCGCAGCTGCGCACTGTAGGGCCAGCTGAAATCGATATGCTTAACGAGCGTATCATCGCCATCGAAAAACGTGTTCTCCCGGCCTGAACTATAGTCGATTATCTGGTCGGGCACGGCCAGTGTCAGGGGCGGCATGTCGGTGCTAATCCCGCCGACCGCGTTGACCGCAATAATATGTTTGATGCCCATATTCTTAAGCGCCCACAGATTAGCCCGGTAGTTGATGCGGTGCGGAGGAATCTTGTGATCGGGACCGTGGCGGGGCAGAAAAGCCAGCGCTACATCTTGCCATTTGCCCTGTAGAATATCGGCCGAAGTCTCGCCACAGGGCGTGTCGCGGTCTGCCTGCTGCTGCAGCTCGAAATCATCGCCGAGCGAATAAAGGCCGCTACCACCGATAATCGCAAGCATTAAACCACCTTTTCAGGCAGCGCATAGATACTGGAGAGATTACGGAAATGCCCGTTCAAATCCATGCCGACACCATAAACATAGCAATCGCCGCACTCCAGGCCGACGAAATCGGGCTGGATATCAGCCTTCTTGCGCTCGTGGGTTTTACGGATCAGGAACACGCTGCTGCATTTGCGCGCCCCGTGCTTGAGACAGTATGATTTTACTTCTTCCAGGGTAAAACCCTGGTCGAAAATATCATCGACGATAATCACGTTGCGGTCCCTGATCTCGTTTTGCGGGTAAGCCTTCCACAATACGTCCTTGCCCAGCGTCGCCAGCCGGTAACGCGTGGCATGCACATAGTCCAGCGTCAGCGGAAACTCCCAGTGGCGCAGCAATTGCCCGGTCAGATAAAGCCCGCCATTCATGACACACAGCACCAGCGGAAAATCCTCCTTGCATTCGGCCTCAACCCGGCGCGCAAGTTCGGCAATCGACTGTTCCACCGAGTCGGCCGCGAACAGCAGGTCTGCGGTCTGGTGTACTTGCTGGGCGCGGTCTGCTTGCATACTAGCTGTTGTCCACCGTAATCGGATCGGCAATGTGAATGGTGGACGTCGGGAATGCGACCTCCGCATTATTCGCCTCGATTATTCCGGCGATGCGCAACATCACGTCCTGTTTGATCTGGTGGAATTCTACCCACTTGGTGGTTTTCGTAAAGCAGTAGATGAAAAAGTCGACCGATGAATCCGCAAACTCATTGAAATTAACCATCAACGTTTTCTCGGGATCGATCGCTTCGTGACTTCTCAGCATCGCCTCCACCTGGCTGACAATCTTATCCATACTCGTCAGATCGGAATACCTCAGGCCGATAGTTTCGTTGATACGCCGGTTCACCATGCGCGACGGGTTTTCGACGATGATGCTGGTGAAAATAGAGTTGGGAACGTAAATCGGACGTGACTGGAAGTCGCGGATTACCGTCAACCGCCAGCCGATTTTTTCGACCGTGCCCTCGATGTTACGATCGGGCGAGCGGATCCAGTCGCCCACCAGGAATGGGCGATCGAAGTAGACAATCAGGGCGCCGAAGAAATTGGCCAGCAAATCCTTGGCCGCAAAACCGACCGCGATGCCACCGATGCCGCCCATCGCCAGCACACCTGAAATACTGAACCCAAGCGTCTGCAGTACCACCAGCGCCGCGGTAATAATAATCGCGAGCCGCACCAGCTTGCCGATCGCCTCGGCGGTATGCTGATCGATCTGATCGGCTTCACTGGTAAATTCCTGTTCGGCTCCGCGCACCATCCCCAGCAGAAACCAGGTAATGCAGACCAAAACACCAACATCGCGTATTGGACCGGAATAGGAAAAGATCACGTTCTGCGTTTGCGCATAAATAATATCGACGGCGATATCCAGGCCCTGTAACCACACGATCCAGGTAATCGGTTGCTTCATCGATTGCAGGATGATGTTATCCCAGCGGGTGGAGGTGCGATTGAGCCGCGTTAGCATCTTCGCCAACAGTCGCTTGATAAAAAAGCTGGCAAAGGCCGTCACCAACACGATGATAAATATCTGGGCTACCCAGGCCAATTCCCCGTCCATCCACGGGATCCATTGATTAAGTTCAGTCATCACTCGAATAAATCTCCACTACTCGCCAGTCCAAGCCGGTGATTGAAAGTCAGTAACTCGTCGCAGGCGCTTTGCCATTGCTCCGATTCGCGCAATCCGGGCGCCACAGCCTGACCATGTAAGCGTATCATGCGTAGCTGCGATGTCGGATTGGTATAATCCTGCAGCGACTCGAGCACCTCGTCGGCGCCATCCGGATTATTGCAAACCAGCAGTATATCGCAGCCCGCGTCGAGGGCATGCCTCGCGCGTTCGGGATAGCCACCAACCGACTCGGCGCCGCTCATGCTCAAATCGTCGCTGAAAACGACACCTTCGAATTCTAGCTGCCCACGCAGCACCGTTTCAATCCAGAAACGCGAGTAACCAGCAGCATGCGGGTCCACCCGGTCGTAAATCACATGCGCCATCATTATGCCGGTCAGATGCGTGGCGATAACCCGCCGAAACGGAATCAGGTCCAGGGCCTCGATTTCGCTAAAACTGCGGCGGTCGAAAGGCATGACGTGATGCGAGTCACCCTCCACCGAGCCGTGTCCCGGAAAATGTTTGCCCACCGCCTCCATGCCGGCACTGCGCATACCACGAATCCAGGCATTGGCCAAATGACATACAACCTCGGGATTGCGATGAAATGCACGATCACCGATGACACTGCTAATCGGATTGGCGATATCCAGCACCGGCGCAAAGCTGAGATCGACCCCATAGCTGAGCAGTTCTGCGGACATCACCCAGGCAAAGGTTTCGGCAAGGCGTATGGCCTGCTGGGCATCATGATCATACAGGTCTCCAAGATGCCCCATCGCCGGCACGGCCTGAAAGCCCTCGCGAAATCGCTGCACGCGCCCGCCTTCATGGTCGACTGCAACCACCAGGCGCGGATCTCTGAGCGCATGGATTTCCCGACAAAGCTGCGCCAGTTGCGCCGGGTTCTGGTAATTGCGACTGAACAGAATCACGCCACCGACCTGCGGATGACGCAGCCGCTTACGATCGTCATCGTCGAGCGCAGTTCCGGCAATATCGAGCATGACCGGCCCCAACGTCAAGTGACCGACTCCAGCAAGACTACCGCCTCGACGGCGACCCCCTGTTCACGCCCGATGAAGCCAAGTTTCTCGGTGGTTGTCGCCTTGATATTGATTAGTCCCGCCGGGCAATCCAGCGCCCGCGCCAGGACTAGCTGCATCGCCTCCAGTTGGGGCGCCAATTTAGGCGCCTGCAGAATCACGGTAATATCGGCGTTACCCAGGCGGAAGCCATCCTGATCGGCCAGTCGCTTTACCGCATGCAGGAATTCGCGGCTATCCCGGTTTTGATTAACCGCATCGCTATCGGGAAACAGGCGGCCGATATCGCCGCGCCCCAATGCTCCGAGCAGTGCGTCGCACAGCGCATGGATCAGCACATCGCCATCCGAGTGCGCGACGATAGCCTTGTCGCAGGGAATCTCGACTCCACCCAGCACGAAGCCATTACCCTGCGTAAAGGCATGCACATCGTAACCGTGTCCGATTCTGGGGTTAGTCATCGACGAATCGTCTCGTTATGGTCAAAGCGCTGAATTATACCTGCCCAGCCGCGCAACTACACGCGGCTGAGCGCATGCGCGTTAAACAGCAAAACGCCGAATAGCAACAGGGCGCCGGCCTGGTGCAACGCGCCCAGCAACACTGGAACCTGCATCAGCAGGGTCGCAATTCCGAGTCCAAGCTGAACGATCACCATCATGCCGACCAGTTTAAAGCTGCGCTGCAGCGCGGCGTCGTCGAAACGAGAACGCCCCTTGATATACCAGACAATCAGCAACAGGCCGGTCGTGATAGCCAGCCAACGATGATTGAATTGCACCGTCACCAGGTTTTCAAAGGGATTCAGATACCAGGGCGTTAACGCGCCGATGCCCTCGGGCAGCAGGGCGCCTCCCATCAGGGGAAAGGTATTGAAAATCATGCCCGCATCGAGGCCGGCGACGAATCCGCCGCTGGCGATAGCTACCAGCAGCAGGGTCAGCAGACCCCAGGAGGCCTTGCGCCAGCCGGCCACATCGGATTCGGCCAGGGGTCGGTATTTAAGCGGGAAAGCCAGGTTGAATATCGTCCACAGGATGAAACCGTAGATCAGGATTGCGCTGAGTAAATGCGCGGTCAGCCGATACTGGCTGACGTGCGGATTACTGACCAGGCCGCTCTTAACCATGTACCAGCCGAGCAGGCCCTGCAACCCTCCCAGTAAAAACAGGATGACCAGCCGGGGCGTCAGACCGGGTTTGACCATTTTGCGCAGCAGGAAGTAAACCAGCGGTAGCAGAAACACCAGGCCGATCAGTCGCCCCAGCATGCGATGCGAGTACTCGAACCAGTATATCGACTTGAAGCCTTCGAGCGACATATCACGGTTCAGTTTCTGATACTCCGGATACTGCTGGTAAAGCTCGAATTCGGCGCGCCATTGTTGATCGCCAAGCGGCGGTAGCATACCGGTAGGATGCCAGGTCACCATGGAAAGCCCGGAGTCGGTTAGCCGGGTGACACCGCCGAGAATGACCATGACGAAAATCAATACCAGGCATAGCTGTAACCAGCGCATGATCGCGCGGTCGTTGTTACTCATTTGGTGCATTAAGGCCTGTTACTCCGAGTTACTGCCGAGCCGGTTAAACTTTATGGATTGATCGCAATCTGCCGGAAGCGCCCGGCATTCAGCTGCCCCGAGGCAAAGTCGTCCAGCCTGCCGTCCATCTTGCGGCCAAGCTGATCGAGGCGTTTCGCCGTGGGTGGATGCGTTTTCATTAGCACCGTCAATTCCGAGGAAGCGGGATTGATACTGTCGATGGTGGTTAACACGTCAAGCAGGGCGTAGGGATCATAGCCGGCACGGGCCGCCAGCACCACAGCGCGCAAATCGGCGTCATACTCGTAGTTTCGATCCAGACCGGACGCATAGAGTTGCACCCCGGAGTTGATTAATTTCCGGAATTTTTCACGTTTGTCTTCATTGCCGACCGCCTTGACCCCGAGGTCGGCCCAGAATTCCCGTTTCATGGTTTTCTGCAACGCCTTGAGGTGATGCTTGCGCACCACGTGGGCAATTTCATGCGCCAGTACCCCGGCCAGCTGGGCTTCGTTCTCGAGCAGGTTGTAGAGTCCCAGGGTGATAACGATATAGCCGCCGGGCGCGGCGAAAGCGTTAATCCCCTCGGAATCGATCACCCCGAAGTTCCAGGGTAGCTGCCGGCGTTCCGACTGCGATGCAATCCAGTAGCCAACGTCGTTGACATACTGTTGCAGGCCGGCATCGTCGACCAGCGGCGCCGCTCCCAGCAATCCCGAAATCAGGTTGCCACCGATCTCGATTTCTTCCTCCTCGGTGAGCTTACCGCGGGCCCTGTCGAATGTCTTCTTGCCCTGTTTGGCCTTTTCCTTCAGTTTTTCATTCGCCTCTTTCAGGTTTTTTTTCAAATCATCGAAACTCAACGCAAATGAGGGCGTCATAACGGCCGGGCCAAAAATGAGGCTGAACAGCAATATCGCCTGGGTCAGGATTTTCATTTACTATTTTTTACCCGGGATATCTGGAACCTTGGTCGCGCTCAGGCCACCTTGTTTGGCGAAGTTGCCGGCGCGTTTCGTACTACTGGCGAACCGCTTCATTTTTTCAAACTCTGCAAAATCGGCCTGCGCGTTATTGATTTCTTGTTCGCTCAATCCCCTGACGCCGATGGTTGCTGTTCCCGAACTTTTATTGTCTTTACCGGATTTGAAAAAGCTGCTGGCCTTGCGCGAAAAGGATGCGAGGCCCGCGAGAAACCCGCGTGAATCCGATTCGGCCTCGGCGCTTACGGGCGCGGCCGCGGTGGTTTCACGCACCTGGTAACTGCGCACCCAGCCAACGATTGAATTATCTTCCGAGAATATTTCTTTCCAGCCACCCTGACGTGAAAAAACACTGACCGTCGTGCCAGCGGTGACCTGCCCAATGCGCGTCGATCCGTGGCTCGCCTGGGCGTGTACCGCGGCGGTACGCACGACGATGCCGTCCTGGCTCGCCCGCAGCGGCGCGACCAGTAAAATCGAGAGCATAAGAATCAAGGAAAACTGTTTCATCAACGTGAAATTATAGCAACAGATGCACCGATATGAAGATGCGCCAATAAAAAAATCGCAATACGATCCAGCCAGGCGCAGGCCGGTGCCCGAGCGTCTCGCGCAGAATTCCAACGCCGCTAGCGCAAGCGCAGCAGGTATGGCTGTCATTTCCAGGGAAGGTTCTGGCCGTCGGAGGCCGGCTCGCGCTCCCGGCGCGGCCGGCACTCGTACGTCCATGTACTCGAGCGCCGCGAGAGCAAGGCGGAATTTTGCGCGAAGGCGCGAGCAGTACAGACCGTACGCGAGCGTCTCGCGCATAATTCCAACGCCGCTAGCGCAAGCGCAGCAGGCCAGAACGAAAAAAAGGCGCCTCATGGGCGCCTTCCTCGTCCTCACTACCATTATTTTTTTAATTTTGGCAGCTATCTCCTCCAGTTTCTTGGCCTTGACTATCTGGCCATTCAGTAGCGATTCTTCGTCGCTTAGGCCATCGGCCACTGAATTAAAGTGGCGGTAGTAAACCACAGGCATGTCGAAGTTGCTACAAAATTTTGTATTAATTCCTTCCTGCAAGTATTCGGCGCAGGCCTGCAACGGAAATCAAAAGCCCGGTGGTGACAATCATGTCGGCGCCGTAATCGCAGGCGGCGCCCGCAGCGATAAAGGCCGGAACCTCGACCCGCCGTGCCGGCCTGGCCATGCTGCAGGGCAGCCAGGCCTATTGCGGAGTTGGGTAATACGGCTACGGCTACCGACGGTCGTCCCAATACCGCCTCCACAGGTCCTGGCCTGCAGATCTCGGCAGCATTAACTACTGTGCAGATCGATATGGCTAGCGCCGGGGTCAAAACGTAACTGCCGATTTATACTATTATAAAAATAATCGACCAATACCAGTATGGTGTAGGCCTGTATATTAGAGCCCCTGCAAACCAGTTACGAATAAGATGTCAGCCCAAACCCTGAAGCCGGAAGAATACCGTATCACCGAAGAGCCTTACTACGAGGCCGTCGCCAACGAAATCGAGGTTTTTGAATCAGCCTATCGGAACCAGCTGGCGCTTGCGCTAAGGGGACCCACCGGTTGCGGTAAAACCCGTTTCATGGAGTACATGGCATGGCGTCTGCAATTGCCGCTGATTACCGTTTCATGCCATGACGACCTGACCGCCTCAGATCTGATCGGGCGCTACCTGATCACCGATAACCAGACGGTCTGGATTGACGGCCCGTTGACCGCGGCGGTGCGCAATGGGGCGATCTGTTATCTCGATGAAATTGTCGAGGCCCGCGCCGACACCACGGTAGTGATACACCCGCTGGCCGATGATCGGCGCATGTTGCCGGTGGAAAAACTGGGAGAACTGATCGTCGCTCATGAAAATTTTTGCATGGTCATTTCATACAACCCCGGTTACCAGAGCGTGCTCAAGGACATCAAACAGAGTACGCGTCAGCGTTTCGTGGCGCTCGAGTTTGATTACCCCAGGGCCGATCTGGAGCAGAAAATCGTGCAAACCGAGTCCGGCCTGGATGCCGACAAATCCAGACAGTTGATTCGCTTTGCCCAGCTCACGCGTAATCTCAAGGGTGCGGGCCTCGATGAAGGCGCCAGCACACGCCTGCTGGTGCACGCCGGCAAGCTGATGGTCAGCGGTATCGATCCGGTAGACGCCTGTGCCAGCGCGGTTTCGCAGGCGCTTACCGACGACCGCGAAATGATCGCCGCGGTTAACGAACTCTGCGGCTCGGTCTTTTAATTAGCCTGCCGATAAGTATCATATGCAAATCAGCGGACCAGGCGACCGATGAAAGCGAGCGAAATCTTTCATAAAACGGCTACAGGCCAGACGGAAGTAGAAACCAGGAGCAACGCGCTATCGATGAAAGAGCGGCGCGTGTTAATCCTGGTCAACGGTGAAAACAACGCGGCTACGTTGCAACAGCTGTCGCTGTGCGAAAACATCGTCGAAATCCTGGAGGTTCTGCTCGACGGCGGCTTTATCGCGCAGGATAGCGCGACCGCCCCGCAGACAGATTTCGAACCCGAGGTCGACAAAACTGAATCCGCATTCGAAGTCAGCGCGCGCGAATTCATGTGTAATACACTGCTAACCTTCGCCAACCGCGTGCGCGTCGCCAAACTTATCGATGAAATCAACGGCGTCGATAATATCGATGCGCTCAAGGACATGGTCAAACCCTGGTACCACGCAATCTCGGAAACACCGGGCGGCATGTACCAGGCGGACGACCTCAGGCAGGAAGTGCAGAAAATGATAGCCGATGAAGCGCTTGTCGGCTTACGCTAATACCGCGCAGCACCCTGCAAACACCTATTTTCTCGGATCGACAGGCACCAGCTGGTCCAGCCCTGCACCGCTCAACTCGTAGGCCTGGCCGAAACCCCGAATAAAGCTGCCCGAGGTCGCAGCGACGCGAAACAGGCGAAAATCAGGCAAGGGTTCGATGATCTGCATAACCTTGCCGAAGCGTTCATGAAACATTCGCATCACGCTGGTAAAGACCGCGTCATCGCGTTTCATGATCTGCGCCCTGCCCTGCAGGCTGGCGCGTTTGCGCGCAAAAGCATTGGGCGCTTGCGCGGCCTCGTCGAGCAGCAACAGGCCGATCTGCGGATTACCTTCAAGGTTGGCGCTATGGCTCGACAGCCCGCTGAGATAAAGATAGCAATCTCCGTCGAACCAGACGCAGGGCGCGTAGCTGGCTGCAGGATTGTTATCCGGGGTTAGTGTTGCCAGTTGCACACTGGCGGCGGATTCTCGCAGCGCCAGGTAATCCTCGCGCGCGTCATCTGATTCGGTCAAAGCGGGTCCCGGTTGTTAATGCCGGCTTATTTTGCGCTAACCTGACATTCGCATCAAGCGCGCGCTGGCGGCATCATTCTCGCTGGCCAGTTTCATCAGCTTAACCTGTTGCTCAAAGAAACGCGCATAATCGATCATCCGCACCATCGCGTCGACGGCGTTGACGTTGCTGGCCTCGAGCGCACCCGAGGTGACCGAAACCGATGCATCGGCCGGCAATTCGGCAGCATTACGGCTGCGGAATAGCCCGTCGTCAGCGCGATAAAGCTCTTCCTGAGACGGGTTCACCAGGCGAATCCGATCCACGCCCACCAGGGTGTTGGCGGCCTGGCCCGCGGCACGGATGCTGATACTGCCGTCGCGACCGATTTCGAGACTTTCGAACTGGGGAATCGTGATCGGCCCGCTTTCGCCGAGCACGATCTGATTGGCGCCATTGAGCAGCAGCCCTGCCGGATCGATTCTGAAGTCACCGCGACGTGAGTAGGCGGTACCGCCATCGGGGCCCTGAACCGCAAACCAGCCGTCACCACTGATCGCCAGATCAAGCGGGCGCCCGGTAGTCGTAACCGCACCGGGGTTGAGATTGGCGCCGGCAGCCTGATTGCTGGCGTAGACCCGATCGAGATGGCCCGGACCGGAAACAGGGTCTGACTGGAAATGATCCAGCGTCGCCTTGAATCCGACCGTGCTGATGTTGGCCAGGTTGTTGGCATTGTTCTGCTGCGCAAGCATCGCTTGCGCAGCTCCATTCATCGCGAGGTAAAGATACTTATCCATCTCGATCTAGCTCCGTTTAACCCTATCGAATCTGGATTACAGTGTCGGTAATCGTGTTCGAGGTTTCGATCGAGCGGGCGTTGGCCTGAAAGTTTCGCTGCGCGGTGATCAGATTAACCAGTTGCTGCGTCAAATCGACGTTGGAGGTTTCCAGTGCGCCCGACTGAATCAGCCCGAAGCGGCAGCTGCCAGCCGAACCGGTAAGCACCGCACCGGAATCGATGGTTTCACGCCAGGAAGTGTCGCCCAGCGAGCGCAACCCCTGGGAATTGGGGAAATCCGCCATCGCGATCTGCCCCAGCGGCGTGGCGATGCCGTTACTGAAGGTTGCGCGCATTAATCCGGTTTCCGAAATATCCAGGCCGGTTAAACGCCCCGTGGCATAGCCATCCGAAGACAACGTGCTAACCGAAAATCCGGTCGCATACTGGGTGGTAGCGTTATTGGCAAAGTCATGCGTCACCGTCAGCGGACTGGCGCCGTTGGTCAATGCCACGCCCGCATTCTGTATCAGCGCCGGCGAGGTGGGGATGCCAAGCGAACCATCCGGGTTGAAATTCAGCAACGCCGCGTCCTGCGCAACCGCTACACCACCGTTAAAATGGCCAATCGCGGTACCGCCGGCAACATCGACCTCAGCGCCATCCAGATAGGTGAACACGGCCCATTGATTCGGGTCGTTAGCGCCGTTAGTCGCCGAACCCGGCAGATCGTGTACGAAGTAGTAAGACAATACGTGCGAAGCACCCAGCGAATCGTAAACCGTGGTCGAGGTCGAATGCGAATAGGTATTGCTCGCGGTCGGATCGAACAGCGCCGGATCGATCGCTGTGCTGGAGGCGTTCAGGTTGATGCCCACCTCTACCTCGGTGCTCGCCTGCGGCGATCCGGTTGAAGCCGGCAACTGAATCGGCACCGTTGTGTTCAGGCTGGTCGAGGTCACGTTACCATTCGCGTCCACCGGAAAAGCCTGCAGGTACTCACCGGTGCTGTTGGTGATATAGCCCGCGTTGTCGGCACGAAACTGGCCGGCACGGGTATAGGATATATCGCTACCGGCGAGCGCCTTGTTGGTAACAAAAAATCCCTGTCCGCTGATCGCCATGTCGAGGGCGGCATCGGTGAACTTGAGGTTACCCTGGTCGAATTGCTGACTGACGCTGGTCACCTTGACACCACTGCCGACGGCAGTCGGGGTGCTGCCAAACGGCGAGATTTCGAAAATATCGCCAAACTCGGCGCGCGAACCCTTGAATCCGGTGGTCGCGACATTGGCGATGTTGTTACTCGTGACGCTGAGGTCGACGGTAGCGGCCTGTAAACCACTGAGTGCTGTATTAAATGACATTGTTTTCTCCTGACAAATTACATGACTAACTACATTATTTTGCGAACCTGGCTCATATCGATATCGCCGAGGCCGGAAACGCTAAGCGTCAAATCCTGGCCGCCTGCGCCGAGGGTTACACTCTCGACATCAACCACCGTATACATTGTTCCTGCTGTGACCTCGGTTCCACGATAAACCTCGGCTCCGATCTGGTATTGTCCGCCCGGCAAACTGTTGCCGTCCGCATCCTGGCCGTTCCATTCAAAATCAACCAGTCCGGCCTGCTGGATGCCCAGCTCCTGGCGGTGCACCAGCTGCCCGGCTCCGTTTTTGACCGTAATGACCATCTTGCTGGCAGGCTGCTCGAGCTCGACCGATCCCAGCATCGATTCAGCGTCATTCAGAAAAGCGCTTTGCGACGGCACCATTACCCGCCGGCCCACCAGCGTCGACGCCTGCAGCGCCTGGTTCGACTGGAACGAGGAACTCATGCTGTTGAAAGTGGTATTTAATTCGTTGATTCCGCTAACCGTGCCAAACTGCGCCATCTGCCCGAGGAAGTCTCCATTCTCCATCGGTTGCAGCGGATCCTGGAACCTGAGCTGGGCGGTCATCAATTCGAGGAACTCGGCCTGGCCAAGTTCGTCGTTTGCCTTGGTATCGGTGTTCAACGCCTTGTTCAAACCCAGTTGGGTATAGATATTCTTGCTATCGATATCAGTCATGATCCGTCTCCGTTAGCTTCCCAGCGACAGCGCGCGCATCAACAGGTCACGCGAGGTGTTTAACACCTCTACGTTATTCTGGTAGGCGCGCGAGGCCGAAATCATGTTCGCCATCTCTTCAATCGGGTTAACGTTGCTGCCAAACACGTAGCCCTCTTCGTTGGCAAGCGCATGACCCGGATCGTAGCGGCGTTCAACACCGCGCTGGCTTTCGACGATGCCAAGCATGTTGACACCGACTTCGCCGGGCCTGCCCTGGTTATCGAACAGCGCCTGGAACACCGGTTGGCGGGAGCGATATGCCTCGGCTTCGCTGCTGGCGATAGTTTCGACATTGGCGAGATTACTGGCGACCGTGTTCAGGCGCAGTGACTGCGCGCTGATGGCGCTGCCTGAAATGTTAAAGTTGGCAAGTAGTCCCATGATTATTCTCCTTTAAGGGCTTTCATCAAGCCGTTGAACTTGCCGTTGAGAAAGGTAAAGCTGGTCTGGTACAACAAGGCATTTTCAGCGAACTTGGCCTGTTCGATATGCGCGTCGACGCTGTTGCCGTCGAGCGATGGGTGCAAGGGATTGCGATACATCAGCGTCGTCTGAGCCTGACTGGAATCCAGCGCAATATGAGCACGATGGGTGCTGGCCAGCACGACGCTATCCGCCTGCTGCTGGTTTGCGCTGCGCAGCATGGCGCCAAAATCGATATCGCGCGCCTTATAGTTCGGCGTATCGACATTGGCGATATTGGATGCCAGAATCGACGAACGCTGGCCGCGTAGCAGCAGCGCGTCATCGTGAATGGAAAGGGCTCTGTCAAAACTGATGGGCATGGTTCTTACCGTAAATCAACAATACGGATACCAATGCATAGACGGTGCCATCGACCTGTTGTTATTTTAAATCAATAACTTAACTAGCGAGCATGGAACTGAGAGCGGCAAGGCGGCAACCGCGGGAGGCAATATTGCCGCCTGTTTGAGGACAGTTCCTCGGGCACCGATGTTACCGCCCCGGCGAGCATATCAGGGTCGAACCTGGCAATGAATTTATTCGCGCCAGCCTGAGCGATCTTGTCCCGCTTGAAAACCCTGCTCATCGAGGTATACATAATAATGTATAGATGTTCGACAGCTAAAGTGCCGACCGCAACCCGGCTACTTCAAGCGGCGACACCCTAAAAATATTGGCCTGATAATTGCAGCTACTACTTCGATGAGACAAGCAATGATTTCAGAAATCGTTACCAGAACGGCGTTACTCGCGGCAGTTACCTTTTGCCTGTTGCTGTCATCAAGTTTTTCGGCGCGCGCAACGGAGATACAGAGCCTGGCGTCGATTCGGCTGCAGGCCGAGTCTTTCATCTCGAGTTACCCGTACGAAAGCCCCTATCCAGCTCGCTTTCAGCTCGGCAACCTGGACTCGAGGCTGCGTCTCAAAGCTTGTCACGAAGCGCTCTCGATCGAATTCAATCGCCGCGATATGGTGCACGGCAATACCGCTTTACTGGTACGCTGCCCGATCACGGCGGGATGGAAAATTCATTTACCGGTGCGCATCGACGTATTCGACGACGTTGTCGTCACCGCTAAACCATTGCTCAAAGGTCAAAAAATTGACGAATCGGCAATTACTTTCCAAAAACACAATATTGCGCGCCTTAAAAATGGCTACTACTCGAAAAGCAGCGCGCTGGAACAGCTGCAGGCCAGGCGTAACCTGGCACGCGGAACCGTGCTGACGCCGTCCAGGCTGGCGCCGCTGTTGATGGTGCGCTCCGGGCAGCAGGTAACGCTGGTACTGAATTACAACGGCCTGCAGATCAAATCAACCGGTAAAGCACTGCAGTCGGCGACCCTGGGCCAACTCGTCAAGGTGCGCAACAGCCAGTCGATGAAGATTGTCGAAGGCGTGGTTGCGGGTGAAGGACTGGTGCGGATAAGCATATAATGAATTTTTTTCCAGTAATTGAAGTTAATATTTTTATCGGACTGCCGATAAAGTACATGGGTAATATCTAAGGAGATCAGCAATGCCTGACCCGATTAACACACAGAATCGCCTGCGCAATACCGGAGTGTCTTCGGATACAAGGGCCGGTACCGCGGCGAAAACCAGCCAGTCATCAGCGCAGGGTAAGGCCAGCACGGCTAAATCTGACGAAGCGAGTACCGTCCAGCTTAGCGGTGCCGCGCTGCTCGGGGAACTGGGGGAACAGATCAAGAATCAACCCGAAGTGAACGAAGCCCGGGTAGATGCGGTTAAGCAGGCATTGACCAAAGGCGAGTATCAGCCTGACGCCGAAGTGATCGCACGTAAGTACAGCGAAATTGAAAAGTTACTACCATGAATGCGAACCAGTGTCGTCAGCGCATGAGCGAACTGCTGCAAGCCCAAACCGAGCGGATCACGCAGGCTAACGAGTACCTGCTGGTGGTCAAGAATGCAATCGCCGGCGATCAGTTGGAAACCCTGCAGCAATCGTTGACCAGCTCCGACCTGCCAATAGAAGATATCGAAAATCTCGAGCGACAGCGTTACCAGCTGCTGACAGACTTTGGTTTCGATCAGGATCCCGATGGCCTGGAGAAGTGCATCAACTGGTGTGACCAGGATCAACTGCTGTCGGGGCTTTACCAGCAATTGATCGCGAGCCTGATGGATTTAAGGCAATCGATTCAGATCAACAGCCTGTTGGTAAACAAGGGCCAGGACCGGGTAAGACGCTCGATTGGAATACTCACCGGCGTCGGCACATCGGGGGCCTGCAAAACCTACAGTAACAAGGGCCAGGCCATCGATCCTGCGGGCCGCCGCGATATCGCCATCGCCTGAACCCCCTCACCCCGCGATGCTTCGCGGGGTAAACATCCAAATATTTTACAATTCCTGCATGCCTGACAGGAATTTTCTACCATGCCGTCAGCAAGATACCCGCTTGCGCAGGGATGACACATAAAATATGAGATCCTGGCCCAATAGACGGAGCTTCTGAGCGTCGCAAGCGCAGCAGCCTAGACCCGGGTAGCTGCGGGGCACCGGCGTCACAAGCTCGGCAATTTAAGGTTTTTGTACCCTGGCCGTCGCGAGCGCCGCGAGAGCAAGGCGGGATTTTGCGCGATGGCGCGAGCAGTACAGACCGTACGCGAGCGTCTCGCGCAAAATTCCAACGCCGCTATCGCAAGCGCAGCAGGCCAGGGGGCAAAAAAAAACCCCATTGTGAAATGGGGCCAACACACAAACGTATAACAGGAGGGTCTTAAGCAGTAAATTATATATTTCTAGCGGCACAGAACTGGGACCCGGGTCTCAATTTCTGGCCGGTAAAAAGTGAATTAATCACGGCTTGCGGCAATCAGCCAGACCAATCGATAGACTCGTGGATTCAAAACTTCGGCGCTGGCGCTATACTATCGCCTCCAGCCCGGACCGAATATTCATGAACAAAGACTTATCCCTGCTAGACCGCTACCCGTTCGAAAAACTGGCCGAATTAAAACAGGGGCTGCAGCCGCCGAGCAATCTCGATCATATCGCTTTATCGGTCGGCGAACCGCGGCATCCGGCGCCACAGTTCGTCATAGAAAACCTGATTGCACACCTGCACCAGTTGTCGAACTATCCCAGCACCAAAGGCAAGCAGGAGTTACGTGAGGCAATCGCGGCCTGGATCAGCAATCGCTTCGCCATCAATCAGGCGCTGGTCGATCCGGAAGTTAATCTGTTGCCTGTTAGCGGCACGCGCGAAGCCCTGTTCGCGATCGCACAGGCGGTCATTGATCGCAACTGCAATCACCCGCTGGTATTCATGCCCAATCCGTTTTACCAGATCTACGAGGGCGCGGCCCTGCTGGCCGGCGCGGCCCCGCGTTACCTCGACTGCCTGCCGGAGAACGATTTCCTGCCCAATCTCGATCAGATATCCGCCGAGGAATGGTCGCTCTGCCAGCTGATCTATATCTGCTCGCCCGGCAACCCAACCGGCGCCGTGATGCCGTGTGAATACCTGCAGCGCCTGATCGAGCTCGCCCATCGATACGATTTTGTCATTGCCAGCGATGAGTGTTACTCAGAAATTTACTTCGATGAAAACACCCCGCCGCCGGGACTGCTCGGTGTTGCCGCAGCAATGGGTAACGATGGCTTCGATCGCTGCCTCGCCTTCCACAGCCTGTCGAAACGCTCCAACCTGCCGGGACTGCGCTCGGGATTTGTTGCCGGGGATGCCCGCATTCTGGAAAAGTTTCTGCTCTACCGCACTTATCATGGCTGCGCGCTGCCTTCGGCAACCCAGACCGCAAGCACCGCGGCCTGGTCCGACGAAGGCCACGTCGTCGAAAACCGCGCCCGCTACCGGCAAAAATTTGAGCGGGTTTTAGCCCTGCTTTCTGATACACTCGCGCCGCAGAAACCCCAGGCTGGATTCTACCTGTGGGCCAATACGCCAGTTCCCGATACCGAATTCGCGCGGCGTTTGTACGCCGAGCAAAACGTCACGGTACTCCCAGGCCGTTTCCTGTCGCGCGACCATAACGGCAGCAATCCTGGCGAAAACCGAGTGCGCATGGCGCTGGTGGCCCCACTCGACGAATGCCTGGACGCGGCGCAGCGTATTAACTCACTGATATCAGCTCTTTAGGAGATAACTCATGGCAGACCTTCAGCAAATTATCGAACAGGCATTCGAAAATCGCGCTGAAATCAACCCGGCTAACGTCGACGCGGAAGTCAAAAATGCGGTGCTCGAGGCAATTCAATTGCTCGACTCGGGCCAGCAGCGCGTGGCGCAACCGGTCGACGGCGGATGGCAAGTCAACGAATGGCTCAAAAAGGCCGTGCTGTTGTCATTTCGCATTCGTGAAAACGAAATCATGCCGGGCGGATTTACGCAGTACTACGACAAGGTCGATTCCAAGTTCGATGGCATGAGCAGCGAACAGCACGCGGCCAGCGGCGTGCGCGTGGTGCCGCCCGCGGTCGCACGCAAAGGAGCTTACGTCGCTGCTGGCGTGGTGATGATGCCTTCCTATGTCAATATTGGCGCCTATGTCGATAGCGGCACCATGGTCGATACCTGGGCCACCGTCGGTTCCTGCGCGCAAATCGGCAAGAACGTGCATCTTTCCGGCGGTGTCGGTATCGGCGGCGTGCTGGAGCCACTGCAGGCCTCGCCGACGATCATCGAGGACAATTGCTTTATCGGCGCGCGTTCCGAAGTCGTCGAAGGCGTCATCGTCGAGAAAAACTCGGTGATCTCTATGGGCGTATACATCGGGCAAAGCACCAAGATTTATAACCGCGAAACCGGCGAGGTGAGCTACGGTCGCGTACCCGCGGGGTCGGTCGTCGTTTCGGGCAATCTGCCCGCAGCCGATGGCAGCCACAGCCTTTACTGCGCAGTTATCGTCAAGCGGGTGGACGAGAAAACCCGTGCCAAGGTCGGCATTAACGAACTGATTCGCAACATCTGAAACCCATGACCTCGAGCCAGCCAAGACTTTACGGTATCGCCAACTGCGATACGATCAAAAAAGCCAGGAACTGGCTGGATAGCAGAGAGATCGCGTTCGCTTTTCACGACTACCGCAAACAGGGTCTCGATATAACGCTGTTAAATTCGATCGAAGCAACGCTCGGCTGGGAGGCCATGCTGAATCGGCGCGGCACCACCTGGCGAGCACTGCCCGATACGATCAAAAACAGTATCGATCGTGACTCGGCGTTAAAGTTGATGCTGGAAAACCCGGCCATCATCAAACGTCCGATCCTCGCCAACAGCAATCATTTTTTCGTTGGTTTCAACGAGCAGCAATACCAGGAAATATTCAGCTAAACCATGAGCAGCGAAACGATAAAACTGGCCTCCGATCTGATCGCACGGGCCTCGGTAACACCTGATGACGCGGGTTGTCAGGAAATGTTGATCGAGCGGCTCAGCGCAATCGGTTTTACCTGCGAAAGCATGGTTTTCGACGATGTCACCAACCTGTGGGCACGTCGCGGCAACGCTGGCCCGGTGCTTGCCTTTGCCGGTCACACCGACGTGGTGCCGCCCGGCCCGCTGGAGAAATGGCACAGCGACCCATTCGTTCCGGAGATTCGTGACGGCGTCCTCTACGGACGCGGCGCCGCGGACATGAAATCCAGCATCGCCGCGATGGTCACCGCATGCGAAAGATTTGTCGAACAGCATGCCGATCATTCCGGCTCGATCGCTCTGCTGATTACCAGCGACGAGGAAGGCATTGCGATCAACGGCACCGTCAGGGTGATCGAGGCGCTGCAGGCGCGTGGCGAAAAAATCGACTGGGCGTTGATCGGCGAACCCTCGAGTCATGAACATGTCGGCGACGTCTCCAAGAACGGCCGGCGCGGCTCGATTGGCGCCAAACTGGTGATTCATGGCGTGCAGGGCCACGTAGCTTATCCGCACAAGGTCGACAACCCGATCCATCGCGCGATGCCTGCCCTGCACGATCTGGCGCGCCACGAGTGGGACCAGGGCAACCAGTTTTTTCCGCCGACCAGCCTCCAAATTTCCAATATCAACTCCGGCACCGGCGCACACAATGTCGTCCCGGGACACGCCGAAGTATTGTTTAACCTGCGCTATTCAACCGAGATCGACGCCAGACAGATTATCGAGACCACAAAAGTGATACTCGACAAACATGAACTCGACTATGACATCAACTGGTCGATCTCAGGCTACCCGTTCCTGACGCCCGAAGGCGAACTGGTCAAGGCGGCGCAGCAGGCGATCAGGCAGCACACCGGGCTTACCACCAATCTGCAAACTACCGGCGGCACCTCGGACGGTCGTTTCATCGCGCCCACCGGCGCGCAGGTCCTCGAACTGGGACCGGTTAACGATTCCATCCACAAGGTCAACGAGCATGTCGACATCGGCGAACTCGACACCTTGTCCGACATTTACCAGAGTATTCTTAAAAACCTGCTCACCTGATGTCGGTTACCGGTCGTTTTGCCCCCTCCCCTTCAGGTCCGCTGCATTTCGGATCGCTGGTGGCGGCACTGGCAAGCTATTGCCAGGCGAAATCCCGGGAGGGGCGCTGGCTATTGCGCATCGAGGATGTGGACACGCCGCGGGTTGTCCGCGGAGCGAGTGACCAGATTCTACGTGACCTCGAGGCTTTCGGTTTTGCCTGGGATGGCCCGGTCCTGTATCAAAGCGATCAATTCGAGCACTACCGCTTTTACCTCGAGAAGCTACTCGCGCAAGGTGACTGCTACGCCTGTGCATGCAGCCGCCGCAGCCTGCGTGAGCAGGGTGTGTCGACTGGCCCGCTGGGTCAAATCTATCCCGGCAATTGCCGTCGCAAAAACCTTGCGCC
>CAMYML010000025.1 GCA_947259305.1 uncultured Gammaproteobacteria bacterium
TCACGTCGTTATTGGCGTTCGGCGCGAACACCAGGTTGGCGAGCGCGGTATTCACCTGTGCGACGGAACCGGTAATGGTCCAGATGCCGGTCAGGCCGTCATAGGTCGCGCCATCGTTCGCGCTCAGGCTGCCGGTGGCTGTGTCGGCCAGGGTCAGGTTGGCGCTGATGACCTCGGCCGTATCCACGTCGCTGACCACGATGTCGGTGATCGCGACGCTGGCGTCGCCCTCGTTATAGGCCGAGGTGCTGGAGAGATTGGTCGCGGTCGGGGCATCGTTGACCGGGGTCACGTCCAGATCGATGGTGCCGGTCAGCGCACCGCTCAGGTCTTCATCACCGTCGTCGATGTCGACGCTGATCGTGGTGCTCACGTCGTTATCGGCGTTCGGCGCGAACACCAGGTTCGCCAGCGCGGTATTCACCTGTGCGACGGAGCCGGTAATGGTCCAGATCCCGGTCACGCCGTCATAGGTGGCACCATCGTTCGCGCTCAGGCTGCCAGTGGAGGTATCGGCCAGGGTCAGGGTCGCGCTGATGACCTCGGCGGTATCCACGTCGCTGACCACGATGTCGGTGATCCCGACACTGGCGGCGCCTTCGCCATAAACCGAGGTGCTGGAGAGATTGGTCGCGGTCGGCGCATCGTTGGTCGCAGCAATGTTGATGACGCCATTACCGATCTCGGAAGCCGCTAAATCGTCGTCCAGAACCTGGTAATCGAAGTTCAGTTGACCGCTGAACTCGGGGTCCGGGGTAAAGGTAAAGGTGGTGCCGAAACCGCCGCTGCCGCCGCTCATCACCAAAGTTCCGTTGACCACGTTGGTAATATTGACGCTCAGGTTCGCATCGACATCATCGCGGTCGCTGGCGCCTAGCAGGTTCAGCATTTGAGCATGGGTGTAGACATTGTCGGTATCTTCGACACCACTATCGAGCGCAAATACATTTTGCCCGGTATTGAGCGTACCAAAGGTATTGGCGGAGGCAGCCATCCAGGTGAACTCAGAGCCGGTACCGGTTAACTGCAGCGAATCTCCGACCAACGTGGCGCCATCTTCTGCCACGCCAATATCGGTACTGGTCAGGCCAGCCGCCGGGCCATCGGCCGCGGTCAGCGTGCCCTCGTAACTGATAAACTGAATTACCTGTCCCTTTGGATTGACGAGTGCAATGCCATCATTGGCACCATTTTGAATTCCATTTGCAGGAAAATTAAATACCAGTGTGCCATAGCCATTGGACTGATCGGTAATTGTCCCACTCAAGGCCTCGGTGTGATAGACGGTACTTCCGGCGCCACCGCTGTATAATACGAGGCTCCAGCCCGTTAAATCGGTACCTGCGAGTCCCATCAATTCAATGGCTTCACCACTATCGATGCCGACGTTGTCATAATGCAGTTCATTGATAAAAACGTCTGTTGGCACCGAGATCGTGGGCGCGTAGTTACCGACGACGAGGACCTGCTGGTCCGGGGTAAAGGCCAGGAAGGACGGTTCAGCCATGCCGCCGGGACCATCGTCGGCAAAGACTTCACCCGTAGCGCTGTCATAGCGTAAAATTTTATCGTTGTCATGACTCGATACGTATAGGTCCCCGTCCGGCCCGAAGGCAATGCCCTTGACAGAGGTCAGATCGACATGCGTGAAATAGGTCGTCAGGGCGCCGCCATCCCAGCGGACCACCTCGTTGTTTAAGCCGTTGGCGATAAACAGGTCGCCGGCGCCGTCGAACACGATCTGTTCCGGCTTGTTGAGGCCGGCTGCGATGACAGTGGTCGCGACTCCGCCGCTCGCACCATCAAATTTGACCAGTAAATTGTTGTCCCAGCTGGATACGTAGAGATCCCCGTCCGGACCGAACGCGAGGCCAACCGGCCCGTCCAGCGTTCCGCCAGCGCCCCAGACATTGAGGAATGTCCCATCCGCAGCAAAGCGCAGGATGTTGTCACCGCCATAATTGGCGACATACAAGTTACCGTCACTGCCCCAGGCCAGCCCGGAAGGATTAATCAGTTGCGGGTCTGCGGTAAAAACGCCGAGGTAAGTGCCATCCGGCGCAAAGCGAACAATATTGGCGGAGTCAAAGCCAGCGACGTAGAGATTTCCGTCAGGTCCGAATACCGGCGCATCCGGTTTCTGCAGGACACCGGTCGAATCCAGTACACCATCCGGATTGCCGCTGACGCCATCGAAGACAAAGACATCATCGCCGGCTGGAATCAGGTTACCGACGATCAGATCACTGGAGGTCCAGGTGTCGCTGACGTCATTCGCGGCGAAAGTTATGTTGTAGGTAAAACCGGCATCGGTGTAGACATGCGAAGCCTGCGTGGTCGGGCCGGTGTAAGCCTCGGTCGTGATATTGCCGTCACCCCAGTTGACCGTGTAGCTCGTGATGCCGCTCGCACCGGGTTCGGCTGCGGTCAGGTCCAGTGTATAGGCCTGGCCCACCTTGATGACGTCTGCTCCCAGGGCTGCGAGTTTCGGCGCGACGTCATTGAGGTCGATCGCAATTGCTTCGTCATAGGTGTTGCCGTCGACATCGGTGACTCGTACGGTCAGGGTATGTGTCGGACTGGTTTCGTAGTCCAGCAGCGAGCCATCCGCGACCGTGATCTGCCCGCTATTCGCATCAATCGCAAACGCGCCGGCGACCGTCTGGGCCTGGAACGAGTAGGTCAGCGGTTGCTCGCCCGCCGGGCCGGCGTTGCCGAGCACCGCGTCGGCGTTGTATTCGATAATCGAGCTTAACATAGCGGTTGCCGAGACATCGTTCCAGCTGCCAATGTCCCGAATCGCAGCATGGTCTTCCTCGGCGACATTGTTGGGTTCGCCCGCCGCCCAGTTGACATAAAGCCCGTCGACATTGTTGCCACTCGAGTCGCCCGCCCAGAATTGCGCCGTTTCCGTGATGCCCGAGAACCAGCGCCATTCACCCTCGACGGAGCCATCGGATGCGCCAAGGTACGCCTCCAAAATACCCGCGCCCGCGACTATGTCCGCGAGCAGTTGATTTTCCGTGGCGGACTCAACGACGGCCATTTGGCCGGATACGCCATTCAACGTCGAGCCGAGTGCGTTAGACTGCGCCGCAGAAAAATCCATTGGCGACAGGACGAACTCGTAGAATTTGCCGGTCTCCGTGCTGTAGCTCAAGTCCGGGTTGGCCCCCAGCAGCGTGGCAATCAGCGCATCGCGCTCGGCATCCGTCCCCGCGACCGTTCCGACGACCGTGCCGTTCGGCGAGTTTTCGTCCGCCACCAGGGTCAGCACCGGATTGCTGGTCGTGAACCCACCGCCGGTGCCGACGTGCTGCACGGTTAGATGGTTGCCGGCAACGCTGTCTGTCACGACCCCGCCGGTGGAGATGTCGTTAAATGTCCAGTTCGCGACCAGACCGCTTTCATCGAAGGGCAGCGTCGAGTCATAGCTCGCCAGAATCTCGCCGGCAGTTCTCACATCGTTGAAGATCCGCGCGTCGTAGAGCCTGCCCTGAAACAGATCAGCCGTTTCGAATCCGCCTCCAAGCGAATTCTGCTCCTGCCCAAACAGAAGAGTGCCGCTGCCGACAACGGAGTAGCCGCTGCGGAACCCGGAGAATGATTCGACGGCCGCGCCATCCACGTACATTTCCACGCTGCCCGCCGCGGAATCCCAGGACACGGCGACATGGTGTTGCTGGCCATCGAACAGCGAAGCATAAGTGCCCGCGGAAACCTGGCTCAATCCGCCAACATGCAGCTCGAGTTGTCCCGTACTGCGGATAATGACTTTCACTTCTTCCGCGGAACCTGACGAGGCGTAGCTGAGCAAGGTTGTTTCGTCGGCGGCCGGCGTCGATACCGCGAACTGTGTTTCGATCGTCAGGCTGGTCAGCCCGCCGAAGATCGCGCCACCATCGTCCGCCAGCAGATAAGCGTCGTTGCCCCCATCCTCGTTGATGCTGATGCCGCCATCAGCGGATAGCACCGTTTCGAGATCCGTGGGTGCGTTAGTGTCAACGCCGAATTCATAGGCGCCGATATCGGGCGTGGCATCACGCACCAAGCCACGCTGATCGGTTGCCGGCGCTCCGGTCAAACCAATCGGGTCGATCGCGGGGCTACCCGCAAGCAGGGCGTGGGTTAGAGTCGGGCCACCGTTGTCTGCCAGCGCCCCGAGTAAGGGATCCAGAGGACTCGGTATGGTGCCGCTCTGGTCGTTCGGATCGGACAGCCCCGCAGTTCCGTCACTGTCGATATTGTGACCGGAAGAAGAGAGAACAGCGTTGGCATTATTGCCGGTGTTGCTTGCCAGAATAGTATTTTGGAGGAGCGCATCGCCCTGGCCGCCGCTCACGTAAATGCCTCCCCCTACAGCGGCGGTGTTGAAGGCGACCGTGGAATTGGTCAATTCGGCCGAGTTGCCGGTGAAGATGCCGCCACCCTGATTGGTCGCCGTGTTGCCGCTAATGGTGACATTGGTCAGCGAAAGCGTGTTGCCTACATTGGCGTTGTTTATTCCTGCGCCGAAGTCCGCATTGTTTCCGCTGATGGTCACTCCCGTCAGAGCCGCATCCTGTTCATTGTAGAGACCCCCGCCTTGGGGGGCATTGTTGCCAGAGATTTCCACGTCGTTCAGAGTCAAGACGGCATCGTTGAAGATTGCTCCGCCCGCGGACGTTGCCGAGTTGTTGCTGACGATGACCCGCTCGAGGGTGACTTGAGCGCCGCCGCCGCCGCCAGTCATGTAAAGGCCACCGCCCTGCGCCACATTGCCACCGTTCTGAATCGTAAGATCAGTGATGGTCGCGTTGCCGCCGATGGAGACATCGAACACCCGATCCAACCCGCCACCGTCGATGATCGTTAAGCCGGCTCCCGCTCCCGTAATAGTCAGCTCACTATTGATGTCGAGGTCGCCCTGCAATGCAGAATTTTCATTTGTACCGCCGATTGTCAGGGTATAGGTGCCCGATCCAAGAATGATTTCGTCCGCGCCCACGAGGGCATTGGCATCGATGATGGCCTCGCGTAACGAGGTCAGGCCATCGAAATCGTCGAGCACGTCGTCGGTCGTCGTAACCGTGAAGGTCGCGAGCACGTTCGACCAGGTTTGCTGCGACGAGGCGTCGATGGCGACAGCACTTTCTATGTCGCCGACGGTATATTCGAACTTCCAGTCACCACCGAGGCTGGCCGCACCCGTGAGGTCATCGCTCGCCGCGACGTCGGCGATCGTGAGATTGGCCAGGCTGTCGATGAGCTGTTGACCGGAAGCATTCGCGGCCAGGTTACAACCATAAATCAGCAGGTCGGCGTCTTCGGTAAGCGCTCTCGACCAGCCGCTGATGGCATCCGCGTATTGATCGAGCGAGGTTTGACCCAGCCAGCCGTTTCCAAGCTGCACGCCGGTCTCGTTACCATGACTGACCAGGTGTATCGCGTCGACAGCCTCGAATCCGCCCAGTATTTCGCTGATCTGCGCAATGCCGTCGCGGTCGGATTGAAGGATAAAGATCTGGTATTCGGTCCCCGGAGCGTTGGTATCCAGCGCGCTGAGCAATTGCTGGTAATCCGGCGTGGCGGCATCGACGAAGATAATTTCCCGGCGGGTTTCCGTCCCGGATTCGGCGCCGTCAAGCAGCGTGCCGAGGGTGTCGAGCGAGTTTGCCGACTCGCTGGTCGAATCCTCGGCGTCGAAGGCTGCGCGCAACGCATCGAACTGCAAGGCCCGCTCGGCCTCGGTCGGCGCAGGGCTGTCGCTGCTGGAGTCGTCCGGCGTGTAAAGTTCCACCAGGAAGCTGGCGCTTGCGCCGACATTCATGCCGGCATTGGTGCTGTCGTTGTCGGCGAAGGGATCGGCTGTAACCAGCCCGGCAAGCGCGTCCGCCGAGAACAGGATCCTGGGTTCCATACGCTCGAAAAAAATGGATGCTGTATTCGAGTCCGATGGGGCGCTGTGCCGAGAATTAGTTTTTAGTTTCCACATACCGTTTTCTTAACCGTCCGCGAATTCTGTTTTCGACGAGGCTATTCCCTCGAAAGCCGGGCGGCGTGTGACGAAAGTCAATTGCGGATGGCAAATCACCAAACGCGAAACGACCCAGCCGGGGCAGGTCGAAATTATCTGATTAACGCGTGCGGCAGCTATGACATTCACGGGCCTACTCGTATCTTTCGACGGTAAAGGTCGTGAAGCCAAGCTGTTCGAGACCCTGTTGTCGATTTGTCGCGTTGATCCGGGTGCTGAAGACGCCGAGCGAGATATGTCCCTTGTTGGCGCCGCTGTTAAAAACAAGGAAATCATCGACACCGGCGCGGCGTAAGCGCTCGACGAGATCCTGCGTCCCCGTCTTCGGTTGTTCGATCAGCACCATGTAACTGCTGGGTACCATGTCTGACGCCGCCGGAATATCGAGTTCATCCGTTGCCATCGCCATCGCGACCTGCTGGGGCGCGGTGACAACCGGGTCAACCAGGTCAAGCGGGTCATCTTCTGCGGCTTGAGCCGCGTTTGCCTTGATGATAGCTGCTCGCAGGCCGGATGATTCCGCATCAGTGGTGGTGTTAAAATTCGTTCTTACAACCGATGGATCGGTCGTTTCCCGGTCTGCTGTCTGAGCGGGTCTTGCGATGACTCCTTTTGGCGTTTCGACGTCTAACTCGTTGCTGGCTGCTGTGACTTCTTCCGCGGTTGCAGCCTCTGCGACTTCTTCTACGGTTGCGGTTTCTGCGGGTTCCTGGGCTACCTTCTCGGGTGTCGTTTCAATAAATTTCACCACGCATTTGAGGCCCGCTGGAATACGGTTCTCGGGATTGGGCATCCTCAGCTTGACGCCGAAGGTATTACTCGCGGTATCGCCGATGCGGTCGACGGCCATTACCTCGGCCTGCAGCTTGTCCTTGAACAGGACTTCGGGCAGTATCTCGGCCTGCATGCCGGCCTCGATCGAACCGAAGTTTTCCATCGGCACGATGGCCTCGATTACCAGCGGGTCGAGCTGCGCCAGGCGCAGAATCGCCTGGTCCTCGACATACTCGCCGCGATACTTGAAGGTATCCAGCACGAAACCGTCGAAAGGCGCCGGAATCGATTTCTGCCGCAGTTGTTCCTCGGCTTTACGCAGTTCGAGATTACGGATATCGGCGAGTTCTTTGGCCTGCCTGAGTTTCCATTCGGAGAGCTGCACTTCGCGTTCGATCTGGTCGGCATTCTCGAGCGAAATGTTCTGTTTTTCGAGCAGGCTGTCGACGCGTTTCTTGCGCAGCTGGTCGAAATTGATATTGACCCTGCCGAGCTCGATTTCCGACTGGATGCCGGCACGGTATCTGGCCAATTCGACGTTGGCGCGTTCGACGCTCGCCTCCAGTTGCGCGACCACCTGGCCGGCGGCTACCTGCTGACTGCGCTCGACGTAGAGTTTTTCGATGACGCCGGCGACGGGGCTGGCGATATCGACCACGCGGTAGGGATTGATGACGCAGTCGACCGCCGGCATCGCGCTGTAAGCGGTGGTCGTTTCATTCGCCGACAGCGGCTGACTCAAGGCATAAATGCCGATCAGGAATAAGGACCTTGTGATCACGGTATTCATAACATTTACTGGTCTTGCTAAAGCAAACCTCGCAAAAAAACTGTTAAAAGATCGAATCGGGTCAAATCTCAAAAGAATCGTCCAAATCCCATCTTCATCTTCACATCGCTACACGAAAGGCGCCTGCAGCATGACCTGGTCGAGTCTGCGCAGCAGCCTGTTGCCCAACGATTCGCTCTGATGCACAAAGCGCACGTAAATCCGTTGCCCCAGGTAGTTCCCCGACATCCGGAGGGGTAAGGCTATTTCCACCAGGAATATGTTCGACAGCAACTGCATACCGCTGGCATCCCTCGTATCCAGAACTACCTGGCCGGTGGAACCGAGCATTCGGTTGGGCAAGCGATCGGTACCCTGCGGCAGCTCGCGCAGGAACGCCGCGGTCAAGGTTTCTGCGGGCCGGCTGCTCATTCTCACTTCTATCGCTTGCATATCTCGCCTGACCGTATCTATATCGAGTTGCGGGATGACGACCAGCGCGCTCGCCTGGCCCTGGCCGGCAACGTAACCGATGACGTCACCCCGACTTACATATCTGCCCGGCAAATCATTCGCCGTCGGCAATGACACCAATCCATCGGTTGCACTGACGACCTCGAGGCTTGCCAGCTGTTCCTGTACATCCCTGATATCGGCCTCGAGCGCCGAAACTTTAATCTTGAGGATGTCGGCCTGGGAGCGATCCTGAAGAAATGCCTGCTGTTGCCTGGCGCGCGTTTCCTCGAGCCGCGCCAGCAGCCCGTCGCGTTTTGCTTCCAGTTCCAGGTTTTCCAGCTGCAGGATCGATCCGCCGCGCTCGACGAGGGCGCCATCCGCCGCCAGCACGCGGGTTACGATGCCGTCGGCGCCGGCGCGGATCAGGGCGTTTTCGGGCAGGCTGACGACGCCTTCGGAGTAGGTGCTGTGCCCGACTGGAATGGTCAGGCCGGCCAGGATCAAGGCCGAGACCACCGCCATCACGGCCAGCAGGCGAATCATCCGGTTGGCGCCCAGAACCTGCGGGATCAGGCGCGAAATACTGCGTGCCAGGGGGTAAACAATCTGGCCTGCCACCGCCCAGATGCCCAGCAGAACGCCGATAATCAGGAATTTGCCCGCCGCCCACAACGCGATAATCAGCGTGATCAGGACGCGGTAGATGCGAGAAAGGATACCGTAGGTTACGAGCCACTTTACCTCGCCCGCGCCGGTCACCGGGGAGCGCATGCCGGGCAGCCCCAGAACATGGTGTTTGAACAGGTAAGCCAGGTACTGATCGGAGCGGGTTCCGAGGTTCGGAATTTCGATCAATTCGCTCAGCAGGTAATAGCCGTCGAAGCGCAGCAGCGGGTTTGCATTGAACAGCAGCGTCGATACGCCGCCGATGACGACAATATCGAAAGCCAGGTCGTGCACTAGCCCGTGCTCCGTGTTCGCCCAGACCAGTAGCGCCAGCGAAGCCAGCAACACCTCGACCATGATGCCGGCAGCGCACACGGTGATGCGCTGGCGCTTCGAGCCGAAGCGATGCGCGGCGGAACTGTCGACATAGGGCACCGGAAAGAAAACCAGCAGCATGATCCCCATCTCATGCACCGGGCCGCCCCAGCGCCGGGTTGCGCAGGCATGCCCGAATTCATGCAGGCCTTTTACCAGCGGATACAGCAGCCAGTACCACAGCAGGTTTTGCGGATCCGCAAACCGCGCCGCACTGTGGTCGGCCAGCGCCTGCCAGTTCAGCAGGGCGGTCGCCAGCCCCAGCACCAGCATTAGCGTCCAGATCAAGAGGGCGGCTGGACTAAAAAACGGCCGGTATAAAGCCGCGGTTTTCTGCAGCAGGCGGTCGGGGTCGAACAGGGCGAACTTGATGGCAAAGGGGCTCAGCCAGCGATTCGATTTCGGCTTCGACGCTGCCTGGGCTTTATCGTCATTGGCGGCGGCATCGTCCTGCAGCAGCCCGGCGGATTTCAGGTTGGCTACCAGCATCACGATATCCTGCTGTTGCAAACCCGAAGACAGCGCTTGCCGGGTTTCATCCAGCGCCTGTTCCACGCTGGTCGCGCCGTCGAGTAAGGCGAGGAAATGCCCGGCATCGTTGCTGCAGCGAAAATAACTTTCATTTTGCTCATCGGCGATGATCAGCCACGGCTGGCCGCGATAATGGTGCTGGTAAAAATTAACCGCAGGGCAGGGACGAAGCTTCAAGCCGGCAATGCTTTGCCAGGCTTCCTCGACCTGCGCCAGTTCGGATTCCGAACCTAGGGCAGCCATCGCCAGGCCCACAGGCGCATCAGGTCGAACAGTTCGTGCAGGTAGATCCACAGCAAGCTGCGCCGATCGACATCGATTTTGGCAACGCCCTCCATGCCTGGCCGCAACGCCGCGTGATGCTCGACCAGCCGCGCTTCCACGCGATAAGCGATTCCGTCCGCCTCTTCCTGAAACACGGGAGAAACTCTGTGCACGACAAACGCTAGTTCAGTGCCGGGCAAGGCCTTCAGCGTCAATCCCCCGGTCAGGCCTGCGTCGACGTCTGCTACCTGCTTCTCATCGACCAGGATGATCAGGCGGTATTCATCCAGCGGGGCGACCTCGAACAGGACGTCGCCGGTAGCCACCGGCGCGCCCAGCGAGCGACTCAGGTCGCCCGAAATAATGACGCCGTCAAGCGTCGACACCAGTGCAGCGCGCTCGATTTTTTTCTCGACCAGGCTGAGTTGGGCTTCGGTCTGACTCACCTGTGATTTAAAGATGTGCGCCTGGGTTTGATCGCGCGTCGCCAGTGCCTTGCGGTACTGACGGGTGTATTCATTCTTTTCCGCGGCATGGCGCTGTTGCTGCAGCAGTAATTCCTCGGTATCGAGGGCCGCAATAACCTGGCCCGCGGTGACGGTTTCGCCTGCGCGGGCATGGGCGGTGGCGATATAGCCGTCGAAAGGCGCCACGATGGCGCGCTGGATTTTGCCCTCGAGATTGGCGGGAGCCGTTACTCGGTAAGTACCGTTGGTGAACATCATGACGCCCAGCAGCAACGCTACGCCCACGACAATCAGGCGTGAACGGCTGCTGTGCAATAGCCCTCCCGTCTGGCCGTGCGCGGGTGCGTCAGGCACCTGGCTTGCCTGCCGTTGGCTGCCGCCAAGCAGTCCCAGCCAGTCCTCGCCCCAGTGCAGAATCTGCATCACAATCGATTGCTGCGACGGCTTTATATTAACCAGCACCGCGAGCGTGCCGTTGAAATTGTCGGTTCGGGTCAAAGGTAAGGCGATGATCATATCGGCGGCCGCGTCATTGCGCTGGCCTGACGACAGCGTCGTGGTCACGCTTTTGTTCTGCGCGGCGGCCAGGCGGGCGGTCGAGATCACATCGTCATAGGGCTCGCATCCGGCCGGCCAGCGAATCATCGAATCGGCTTGCTCGCAGGAGTCGGTCAGCAAAACCGCCTGGCCGAAGCCCGGCAGCATCTGGCATAGCAATTTCAACCAGGTCTGTAATTCTGCTGATTTATAATGCGCCATGTGCCTGCAACAACGCCGGTTTTTTCAGTTGGAAACAACTCATGAGCTGATGATCAATGGGTGGTGATCGGGTCTCTGCCTGCTAATCGGAACACCGCTAGTTGCGCATGATCCGCGTGAAAGTTCAGAGCGGGCGAAATCTCGCCTGGCCTGGATGCTAAATTTATCGGCAGATTGCGCCGAAAGCTGAGCCGGGATGGCATGGGCAGTCCCGCCCGGGTTGCAGGTCTTATGCATCCGCTGCGCGTATTGGTAATATACGGGCTGTGACGAAACCGGTGTTGCAGCCGGTAACTCCGAGCGGCAGTGCAACCCGACAAAATGGTAAGGAGCAGCTATCCAATGGCGATTCAAACGACCTGCATCGGCGCTTATCCCAAGCCCGATTTCGTAATACTACCGGACTGGTTCAATCACCCGGATGGCCCGGATACGGCGGATCCGACCGCGCTCTGGGAAAAAGCGATGGCCGATCTCGGACCGGAGGCGCCGGATATCATCGCCCGCGGCGTGGCACAGGCGATCGCCGACCAGATCGAATGCGGCATCGACATCCCGACCGATGGTGAAATCTCGCGCGAAAATTACATCCACTACCACTGTCGGCACTTGCTCGGATTCGATTTCGTACACCTGACGCGCAAGCAAGTCCGCGGCGGCACCTACGAGGCCGCGCTGCCGACCATCAACGGCCCGGTGTCGGTACGCGACCAGTTCCTGGTGGGCGACTGGCAGCGCGCGCAGGCCAACTGCAAACGCGCGGTCAAAATCACGATGCCGGGTCCGATGACGATTTCCGACACTAATCACGACGATTATTACAACGATCCGAAAAAACTCGGCGCCGACATCGCCGACGCGCTCAACCTCGAAGTGCGGGCGCTGGCCGATGCCGGCTGCGTGCATATTCAGATCGACGAACCGTTGTTCGCGCGTAAGCCCGCGGCGGCGCTCGACTATGGCTTCGAGAATCTCGAGCGCGCCTTTCACGGCTGCCCGAAAAACGTGCAGCGCACCGTGCACATGTGCTGCGGTTATCCGGACAAGCTCGACCGCGACGATTATCCCAAGGCGGATCCGGACGCCTATCTGCAGATCGCCGACGCCATCGAGTACTCGAGCATCGACGCGGTGTCGTTCGAAGACGCCCACCGCCACAATGACCTGTCGCTGCTGGAACGCCTGCCGACGACCGGGGTAATTTTCGGCGTGGTCGCGATCGCAAAAAGTGAAATCGAGCCGGTCGACGACATTCGCGAACGCCTGAACCAGGCGCTAAATCACATTGACGCGGAACGCCTGCTCGCCGCGCCCGACTGCGGACTCGGCCTGCTCGGCCGCGAACGCGCCATGGCCAAGCTCAAAAACATGTGCGCCGCGGCGCGGTCGTTATAGCCATCCCAGGGACTGCCCTCCTCAAAAACCGTCACCCCGCGGCTCGACCTCCCGGACTGTCATGCCTCGGCTCGACCTCCCGGACTGTCATGCCTCGGCTCGACCTCCCGGACTGTCATACCGCGGCTTGACCGCGGTATCCAGTTTGGCGGGATCTCCGCTTCGCTCCTGGATCCCGCGGATAATCCGCGGGATGACAAGCTTCATGCTTTGCTCGACGCCCCTGACTGCGGCCTCGGCCTGCTCGGCCGCGAACGCGCCATGGCCAAACTCAAGAACATGCGCGCCGCGGCGCAATCGCTCTGATTGGAACTGTCACCCTCGAAGGGATTGGGTCCGCTCGGCTGGTGGGTGCTATCTCCCTAAAAGTTAAGGAATTTTCCTTATCGGCCGATCCATTGACGAGATACCTGTACAGGACTATCCGTTATGAGCAAAAACTGGAGCAAGGTCACGATCGAGGCGAACCTGATTTCGCTGCCGGATATTTACTGGCGGCTCAAGGAAATACTCGATACCCACGATTATTCGTTGCAGGATATCTCGCAGCTGATTGTCTACGATCCCGGTTTGACCGCGCGCATGCTGCGCATCGTTAACAGCGCCTATTTCGGTTTTGCCACGAAAATCGATACCGTTAGCCACGCGGTCTCGATTCTCGGAGTGCAGCAGATCCAGGATCTGATCCTGACCACGTCGATCGCCGATGCGCTCGGTGACTACGAATGCGAGCACCTCGATGTCAAGCAGTTCTGGCTGCGCAGCGTTTATCGCGCACTCGCGGCGCGCGACCTCGCCGGCGAGTGCAAGCTGATCGATAGCGAACGCATGTTCGTTGCCGGCCTGCTCTCAGGCATTGGTCACCTGATCATGTACCAGTCGGTGCCGATACTGGCACAGCGGGCTCAGCGCGAGGCCGATGAATCAGGTAAGCCGCTGTATCTCGTCGAACAGGAAGTCATGGGATTCGACCATGCGCGGGTCGCGGCGATGCTGATGCAGAACTGGAAATTGTCGGAGAGCCACGTGGCGGTAATCAAAAATCATCTCGAGCTCGATCCTGCGGCGGACTATTTTCTCGAGGCGTCGATTGTTCATATCTCCGCATTGATCGGTAATGCTTTTGCCGAGAACCTGCCGCTCGACGAAGTACTGGTCCGTGCCGATAACCGAGCCTGGGACGCTACTGGTCTCGATATCGGACATTGCGAAGCCATCGATGTCGTGGTCGCCGAGCAGTTGAACAGCGTCGTCAACATGCTGTTCCCGAAAATGCAGTGCGCTGCGGTCTAGATCAAAGCGGGTCAGTATCGATCGATTCTTAATACTGGGCCCCGCGGTTAATCTCACTACTTCCGGTTAAGCATCCATTAATTGTATTAATTGTCACCCCGCGGCTTGACCGCGGGGTCCAGAGCTTGATTCCATTGAGCTTCTGGATACCGCCGGTCCGACGCATCGGGCCAGGCCGCGGTATGACAAGTTTGGAGAGTAAAATTTCACAGTCCCTGTATGCAAAAAATACGGAAAACCCGATACTACAGGGCAGGTTCAGCCGATTAGTCAGACCGTGCAATCTATCCTTGGGGTCGCCCCAAAAGCAAACCGGAAAGCGCATGGCTTTCCGGTTGCTATCGAGACGGTCTTTAATAACCCCGGCAAGGAAGCCGGGGCGACAAAGTCCTGAGTTAGCTGCCCTGCTGCGGCCGCATGTCCTTGGGGTCGATGCCGGCCACTGCAACCGGAGTTTTCATCGCGTCGCGGCGGAAAGGCTCGCCCAGTTCCTGGTTGAGTACAACCTCGATGAACGTGGTGACATTGTCTTCCATCTGTTGCTTGACCGCGGTATTCAATGCCTCGGTCAGGCCGTCCATGGTTTCGGCCTTGACGCCCTTGACGCCACAGGCCTCGGCGACCTGCGCGTACTCGACGCCGACGTTGAGCTCGGTGCCGACGAAGTTATCGTCGTACCACAGCGTGGTGTTGCGCTTTTCCGCGCCCCACTGGTAGTTGCGGAAGATGATCATCGTGATCGCCGGCCAGTCGTTGCGGCCGCAGGCGGTCATTTCGTTCATCGAGATACCGAAGGCGCCGTCACCCGCAAAGCCGATTGCCGGCACGTCGGGACGACCGATCTTGGCGCCGAGGATCGACGGCAGTCCGTAACCACAGGGTCCGAACAGTCCCGGCGCCAGGTACTTACGGCCTTCCTCGAAACTCGGGTAGGCGTTGCCGATAGCGCAGTTGTTGCCGATGTCGGACGACACCATCGCGTTCGCGGGCATCGCCTTCATGATCGCCTGCCATGCCTGGCGCGGTGACATGCGCTCGGGATCGCGTTTTCGCGCACGCTCGTTCCAGGTGATGCCTTCGTCGGTGTCTTCTTCGAAAATCATTTCCGCCAGCTCGCTTGCCCAGCTCGCCTTGGTCTCGGCGATCAGGGTCTTGCGCGCCTCGCGGCCGGCATCGCCCGCGCTGTCGCCGAGTTGCGCGAGCAGCTGTTCGGCAACCTGTTTGGCATCGCCGACGATGGCGACATCGACATTCTTGGTGCGGCCGATGCGCCCGGCGTTGATATCGACCTGGATGATTTTTGCGCCTTTAGGCCAGTAATCGATGCCGTAGCCCGGCAGCGTCGAGAACGGGTTCAGGCGCGTGCCGAGTGCGAGTATCACGTCAGCCCTGGCGATCAATTCCATGCCGGCCTTGGAACCGTTGTAACCGAGCGGTCCGGCGGACAGCGGGTGCGAGCCCGGGAAAGCGTCGTTGTGCTGGTAGTTGCAGCAAACCGGCGCGTCGAGGCGTTCGGCCAGCTTGACGGAAGCTTCGATGCCGCTCGAGAGCACGACGCCGGCGCCGTTCAGGATGACCGGGAACTCGGCCGCGGACAGCAGTTTGGCCGCAGCAGCAATCGCTTGTTTACCACCCGGTGAGCGCTCCAGCACGATCGGGCGGGGTAGCTCGATATCGATGACCTGGGTCCAGTAATCACGTGGAATATTAATCTGGGCCGGTGCAGAACCACGCCAGGCGTTTTCGATAACGCGATTCAAAACTTCCGCCATACGGGTCGGGTCGCGCACTTCTTCCTGGTAGCAAACGCAGTTTTCGAAGATTTCCATCTGCTTGACTTCCTGGAAGCCGCCCTGCTCGATGGTCTTGTTGGCCGCCTGCGGGGTGACCAGCAGCATCGGGGTGTGGTTCCAGAATGCGGTCATGACCGGGGTCACGAAGTTGGTGATGCCGGGGCCGTTCTGCGCGATCGCCATCGACATCTTGCCGGTGACGCGGGTATAGCCGTCGGCGCTCATGCCGGCGTTGCACTCGTGCGCGCAATCCCAGAACTTGATGCCAGCGACCGGGAAAAGGTCAGAAATCGGCATCATTGCCGAACCGATTATACCGAAGGCATGCTCGATGCCGTGCATCTGCAAAACCTTGATGAATGCCTCTTCGGTGGTCATTTTCATTGCGCTATCCTCGTTCCGGAGTCGTTTTTTTCTGGGCTGCGTAAAATAAGCCAATGGCTGATCCGTGGTAGTACCAGTAGCGACCTATTCTTGATACCAGTAGCGCCGTCATTGCGGCCCCCGAGCCGCAATCTTTTGTCATACCGCGGCTCGACCGCGGTATCCAGGTTAACAGGCACAATTCCATAAAACTGGATCCCGCGGTCGAGCCGCGGGATGACAGGGGTCTGGCCGAGCCGCGGGATGACAAGTCTTCGTTCGAGATGACAAGATGCAGAGTTAACTCCGGTTCTCCCCGAGGGGCTGCATCCCCGCCTTCCCGCGAGAATCCGGTTCGGCTTCAAATCATTTCATGGATCAGGGCGGCGAGTTTCTTGATGCCGGTATCGATCTGGCTGGCCGCGATTGACGAGTAACCCAGACGAATAAAATTCTGCGGCGGTTTGTCCTGCAGAAAACAGATATCGCCGGATTCGATCAGGATGCCCGCGGCGCGCGCCTTTTCCTTGAGCTGGCGCGTGTCGAGCCTGGGCGGTCCCTCGACCCAGTAGGAAGTCCCGCCAAACGATGGAATCCGGGAGGATTCCGGCAGGTAGCGATTGAGCGCCTCGCCCATGACCTGCCAGCGTTCCTTGTAAGTCTGGCTGAGGCGGTGGATCAGCGAATCGTGGTGGCCCATCGACAGGAACAGCGCGACGATGCGCTGATTGTTGGCCGGCGGATGGCGCACCATCAGGCGGCGCAGCGCACGCGCCTCCCGGATCAGTGGTTTCGAGGCGACCATGTAACCGAGACGTAGCCCGGGCGCCAGGGTTTTCGACAGGCTGCCGACATAGATAACCCTTTCGGTGGGGTCGAGGCTTTTCAGCGCCGGCGTCGGTTCGCCGACAAAGTTGATTTCGCTTTCGTAATCGTCCTCGATAATCAGGAAGTCGTTTTTTTCGGCCTGCTTGAGCAAATGCTCGCGCCGCTCCAGCGGCATCGTAACCGTGGTCGGCGACTGGTGACTCGGAGTAGTGTAGATAAACTCGCAGGAATTCAGGTCCTTGCCGGGTACCACGCCCCGGTCGTCGACCGCGAGAGGCACCATTTGCGGTGATTTGAGCTCGAAGATATTGCGCGCGTCGGGGTAGCCCGGGTTTTCCATGCCGACGCGGGTGCCTTTTTCGATCAACAGGTCGGCGAGGATGTAAAGCGCCTGCTGCGCGCCCATCGTGATCAGGATTTCATCGCGCGCGGCCCAGACCCCGCGCCGCGGCAGGATACGCGCCTGAATTTGCTCGATCAGCAACGGGTCGTCGATATCGATGCGATCGGGCGTGACATCGCGGATGTCGCTGACGCTGAGCGCCTGGCGGCAACATTCGCGCCAGTCGGCCACCGGAAACAGATCCGGATCGAGTTGCCCGAACAGGAAGGGGTAGGGATATTTCTTCCAGTCCAGCGGCTTGACGATATTGCGCTGCTGCGACGGGTGGAACTTGATATGCCGGTTCCAGTCCGGCGGCCGGTGCTCGCCATCGAGTTTGAGCGGTTCCACGCGTACGCGTCCGTCGAGCATGGTTTTGTCGATGTAGTAACCGCTGCGTTCGCGCGCCACCAGGTAACCCTCGTCGATCAACTGCTGGTAGGCGAGCACCACGGTATTGCGCGCGATCCCGAGATGACGCGCGAGTTCGCGCGACGACGGCAGCGGCACTTCCAGCGGCAGCTTGTCATCGAGGATCGCGCTGACGATCATTTCACGCAGCTGGCGCTGATAGCTGATTTTACGCTCCCTGGAAATGCGGAATAGCTGGTTCCACATCATATTGTCGCTGCGGTTTAACATTGATCTCGTGCGCGTGGTCTCATTGATAGGTCTAATCTGGTTCTATTGTATCCTGTTCCTTTCATTTTAGCCTCTCAATCCCCCCAATCCATTGCGATGGCGGTCTTGAGCGCGGAGAGTGCGATGAAACCTGAAAACATTAACGAAATTGTAGGCAGCGACAGAAACCATCTGTGGCATCACCTGGTGCAGCACAAACCCTGGCAGTCGACTGATCCGATGGTCATCGTCGAGGGCAAGGGCATGCGCGTGAAGGACGCCAACGGGCGCGAGTACCTCGACGCCGTATCCGGCGGTGTCTGGACCGTCAACGTCGGTTACGGGCGCGAAAGCATCGCCAACGCGGTGCGCGATCAACTGCTTAAGATGTGTTACTTCGCCAACTCGGCCGGTAATATTCCCGGCGCGCAGTTCGCCGAAAACCTGGTCGACAAGATGCCGGGGCTCTCCCGCGTTTACTACGCGAACTCGGGTTCCGAGGCCAATGAAAAAGGCTTCAAGCTGGTGCGCCAGCTCGCCGCGATGAAAAACGACGGCAAGAAGCACAAGATTATCTACCGCGATCGCGATTACCACGGCACCACGATTACCACGCTGAGTGCGGGTGGCCAGGCGCAGCGCAAGGATCAGTACGGTCCGTTCACCCCCGGGTTTGTCGAAATCCCGCACTGCCTCGCCTACCGCGATCCGCGCGGCGAGGATCCGGATTATGGCGTCCAGGCGGCAAAGGATCTGGAAAAGGTCATTCTCGCCGAAGACCCGGATACCATCGGCTCGGTCTGTCTCGAGCCGATAACCGCCGGCGGTGGCGTCATCGTGCCGCCCGAGGGTTACTGGGAAACCGTACAGGAAATCTGCACCAGGTACGGCGTGCTGATCCACATCGACGAAGTGGTCTGCGGCATGGGCCGCACCGGTAAATGGTTCGGCTACCAGCACTTCAACGTTAAACCCGACATGGTCACCATGGCCAAGGGTGTCGCCAGCGGTTACGCGGCGATCTCGGTGCTGGCCACGACCGAAGACCTGTTCAACGAATTCCTCGCCGAACCGAGCGACAAGATGCACTACTTTCGCGACATCAGCACCTTTGGCGGTTGCGCCGCCGGCCCGGCGGCCGCGCTGGAAAATATGCGCATCATCGAGGAAGAAAACCTGCTCGATAATGTTGTCAAGATGGGCGACTACTGCATGGATCGGTTGCATGAGCTCAAGGACAAGCATCAGGTCATCGGCGACGTGCGCGGCAAGGGGCTGTT
The DNA here is from genome assembly GCA_947259305.1 of uncultured Gammaproteobacteria bacterium. Lineage (GTDB taxonomy): Bacteria > Pseudomonadota > Gammaproteobacteria. Next base: position 19,033 of record CAMYML010000025.1, read on the forward strand.
CCTCGGCGCCGAGCTGGTCAAGGATCGCGCTACGCGCGAGCCGCTCGACGAGAACCTGGTCGCCGGCGTTGCCGCGGACTGCCTCAGGCAGGGCGTCATGATCGGGCGCACCAACCGCAGCCTGCCACAGTTCAACAATACGCTCTGCCTGAGTCCGGCGCTGATCTGCAGCAAAGACGATATCGATGAAATCATCACTTCGATCGATATCGCGCTCGGCAATCTTGCAATGTAGGCGCCAACGGGGATAATGCCGAGCCAATGAAGCGCGGCATTATCTTCTTATTGGCACTCGGCGCCGGTCTTTTTACGACCCTCGGCGGTGCTGCAGGACACAAGCCAACGGAAATTTCCGTTGGCTATTTTCTGCAATGGCCGACGCCCGCGCAGTTTGCCCAGGCCACAAAGACCTTCGACTCCGCCCTCGGCCTCAAGGTCAACTGGGTACCCTTCGCGAGCGGTAAGGACATGAATGCGGCGCTGGCCGAGAACCGGCTGCAGATCGCCTACGCGCAGGGTCACGTGCCTTTCCTGGTCGGCCTTAGCCAGGGCCTCGATCTGACCATGGTCGGCATCGCCGTCGGCTATCCCGACAGCGACAACTGCATCCTGGCTGACAATTCCGGTATCACCCGGGATAACGCGAGCCTGCTCGAAGGCAACAAGGTCGCGGTTGAGATCGGCAGCGTCAGCCACTACCGCCTGCTCAGGCTGCTGGAGCATCTCGAGGTCGATCCATCCCGGGTCGAAATAGTCGCAACCGCCGACGGTACCGCGACCGCCAGCGCGCTGCAGCAGGGCGAGGTGGTTATGGCCTGCGCTTCCGGCGGGGCCTTGCGCGCCATAGCGACCCTCGGAAAACCGCTGTTGAGCGGCGCCGAGCTGGAAGCAATCGGGCTCAGGTTGTTCGATACCGTCACCGTATCCACCGCTTTCATGAATGAACATTCCGAAATCGTGCAGGCGTTTATGGACGTTGTCGAAGCCACTAACAAGCAGTGGAGAATAAATCCCGATCCGATGCGAGCGGCGATTGCCCGCGCCGCGCAGATGGGCCAGGATGGCGCCAGCCGCAGGCTCGAAGATTTCAGTTTCCCGAGCGCAGAGCAACAGAAATCCGAATCCTGGATGGGTAGCCTCGTGCCGACCTACAGCAAGAGTCTTGCCGATTTTTTCGTGGCCCAGGGGCAGCTCGGCGAGGCGCTGGACAACTATGATCGCTTTATAACCACCCAATTTTTGCGATGACTGCCGCGGCGCGGCGGCCATGGCCGATTTTATACCTGCCAGACTGACTGCCGCGAATTGCCGCCTTGCTAATCTCCGATATCGTCGAAAACCTGAATGCCGATGGTTTCCTGTTCGTCGATTCCGCGCAGGCCATCGACCTGTTGTCGGCACTGGCGCAGGTGCCAATCGGTGACGATCAGGGATTCCTCGATAGCTGGAATCATCTCGAGCAGGATCAGTACATGGCCGATGGCGGCAAGTATCGCAAGCGTCGACATGCGGTCTACGCGATCCAGAACGCGGGTGAGCAGGCGCAGCTGATGCCGTATCAACCGCACTACCAGACCGTCGACTACAATCCGCTGAACGGCGGGGTGGCGCGCTACTTCGCACCGATACTCGACGATCTGCATCACAGCCCGACGCTGGCGGCGCTGCTCGAATTCGGCAATTCGGTGTTCAGCCAGATCACGGGCAAGCACCCGTGGCATATCGAACTGCACCAGTTTCGCATCGAAGCGCGCGATGGCCAGCTCGGCCAGCCGACGCCGGAAGGGATGCATCGCGATGGCGTCGATTTTGTCATCGTGGTAATGATCAAGCGAGTCAACATCGACAGTGGCGCGACCACGATATTTGACCTCGATAACAACCTGGTTGGTGAATTCATGCTGCGCGAAGCCTTCGACATGGTGCTGGTCAACGACCGCCGCGTGTATCACGGCGTAACCCCGATCAACCAGCTCGACCCGGAGGCCGAAGCCTTTCGTGACGTGCTCGTCATCACCTTCAAAACGCCGGATAACCGCTGAGGATTGCGGCCTGGCTTTTTCGCAGGTCTCTTTTACGACTACTGGCGCTGTGCTAAATTGATCCATCAGTATCAACCTTCGATTACTCTTGACTGAATATCTGACCACAAAAGAACTCGCCGCGTTGCTGCGTATCAAAGAGCGCAAGGTTTACGCTCTGGTGGCGTCTGGCGCGGTGCCCTGCACGCGCGCCACCGGCAAACTGTTGTTCCCGCGCGGGGCGGTCGATGAATGGCTGGCGAGCAACCAATCGCCCGGCGCCGTTGCGCTAGCGCGACCGCTGGTTTTCGTCGGCAGCCACGATCCGCTGCTCGAATGGACATTGCGCGCGTCTCGGTGCGGGCTTGCCAGCTTTTTTGACAGCAGTCTCGATGGTCTCGAACGCTTCGCCGCGGCGGAGGGCGTTGCCGCCGGGATGCATATATACGATAGTGGGCAAGGCGCACGCGCGGTATCATCCTGCGGCCGGATGCGGCCGGTGAGTTCGACGATCTCGCCGACCTGGCCGGAAAAACGATCGTTCCACGCCAGCCCGGCGCCGGTAGCCAGATCCTGCTGGAGTCGCTATTGCGGCGGCAGGGTATCGAACCGAGCGAGATGAAATGGGCCCCGCCCGCGCGCAGCGAGGTCGACGCGGTCATCGAGGTCGTCGAAGGGCGCGCGGATGCAACCTTCGGTCTCGCCATGCTGGCCAGCCAGTATCGGCTCGGTTTCGTGCCGATCGTCGATGAATGCTACGACATACTGGTTGCAAGGCGCGCCTGGTTCGAACCGGCCTGGCAAGCGCTGCTCGGTTTTTGCCGGACTGCGGAATTCCGCGATCACGCCCGGCAGCTGTCCGGCTACAACATCGAAAACCAGTTCCAGGTGCGCTACAACTGTAACGGCTAGTTTGCGTTTGGGAAAAACAGCTGTTGTCCCTCTAGTTGATAGCTGGCGATCGCGGCCTGGCCTTTCGCCGATAGCATCCAGTCAACAAATTTTTGCGCCGCCTCGCGTTTGACCTGAGCACACCTGTTCGGGTTGATCGCGATGATGCCATACTGGTTGAACAGCATGTCGTCACCCTCGACCAGGATCTTGAAATCCTGCTTGTTGCTGAAACTGATCCAGGTCGCCCGGTCGGCCATGGTGTAGGCTCCGCTGCCGACTGCTGCGTTTAGCGTGGCGCCCATACCGGAGCCGGTTTCGAGATACCAGCGGCCGCTTTGTTGCCCGGGATCCAGGCCGGCCTCCTGCCACAAAGCCATTTCTTTCTTATGCGTACCCGAATTATCGCCGCGTGAGGCAAACTTCGCCTGACTGGCGGCAATTTTGCTTAACGCCTCGATGGCGGACCTGCCGCCGCCGATGGCGGCCGCATCGGATGGCGGGCCAACGAAGATCAAATCGTTGTACATGAGGTCCTGGCGGCTGAGGCCGAAGCCCTCGGCCACGAATTTTTCCTCGGCTGACTTTGCATGCACCAGCAGCACGTCACCGTCGCAGTTTTTTGCATTTTTTATCGCCTGTCCGGTTCCCACTGCGACCACGTTGACGGTGATACCCGTATCCATTTTGAAGGTCGGCAACAGGTAGTCATAGAGACCGGAGTTTGCCGTCGATGTAGTCGACTGGACGATAATCGAAGTCTCGGCTGACCCGGCCGGGTTCGTACCCGATAGCGCGAGTGCGGCGATTAACAGGATGGTTTCAGGCCTGGTTTTCACAATCTGTCTCCATGTAGTGTTTAAAATAATCCAGCTTCAAACAACTATCCTCCCGTCGAGGTAGGCCTGGCCCTCCGGACTCGAGGGAGAATCGAAAAAACTGGCGGCCGGCCGGTGTTCGAGGATTCGACCCCGGTGCATGAATATGACATCGTCGGCCAGGCGACGCGCCTGACCGATATCGTGCGTCACCAGGATAATTTTTACGCCGCGCTGACGAGTATCGTGTAACAGGTTTTCGATTTGCAGCGTGGACGCCGAATCGATGCTGGCGCAGGGTTCGTCCAGTAGCAGGACCTCGGGCTCCGTAGCGAGCGCTCGCGCCAGCGCCAGTTTTTGCTGCTCGCCGCCCGACAGCAGGCGGGCAGGCTGATTCCGCTTGTGCTGCAAACCCGCCTGATGCAGTAACTCGTCGCGTCGTTGCCGGTATTGACCGCCCATCGGTCGCAGGACGAAATCGATGTTCGCCGCTACCGAACGGCGCATCAGGACGGGCTTTTGAAACACCAGCGCCTGGCGCCGGCGCAACGTCTCTGCCATGGCTACTCCATGCCAGTAAATTGCACCGCTGTGGGCTTCGAGTAGCCCGTGAACGATGCGCAGTAAAAGACTTTTGCCCGCGCCGTTAGCGCCCATGATCACGCTAATGCCCGGACTGTCGACGCTCAGATCGATGTTATCGAGCAGCGTTTCCTGGTCCACTCGATAACTGAGTGAACTGACCTCGAGCGGCAATAGGGATGTGGTTTTGGCGGATGGCATGGGCGTCGAGGCGTCAGGCATAGGACAGGCGTTTGGCGCTCGCGCGCAGGCTGTAAACCGCGGCATTGACCGATAACGCCAGGATCAGCAGCACGAAACCGAGCGCCAGCGCCAGCGCGAGGTTTCCCTTGGAAGTTTCGAGTGCAATTGCGGTCGTCATTACCCGGGTAAGGTGGTCGATGTTGCCGCCGACGATGATCACGGCGCCGACCTCGGCGATCGCACGACCGAACCCGGCCAGGGCAACCGTCAGCAGGCTGTAGCGTGAATCCCAGATGAGCGCCGTCATCACCCGCCGCGTCGGAATGCACAACGAGCGGAACTGCTCGTCATACTCCCGGTGCATGTCTTCCATGACCTGGCGCGACAGGGCGGCGATAATAGGAGTAACCAGAATGGTTTGCGCAATAATCATTGCCATTGGGGTATACAGCAGGTTCATCCAGCCCAGCGGTCCGGCACGCGAAAGCGCCATGTAAACCAGCAGGCCCACGACGACCGGCGGCAGCCCCATCAGGGCATTCATTAAAACCGCGATTGCCTGCCGGCCGGGAAAGGACAATACCGCGGTCAACGCGCCGAGCGGAAATCCGATCAACGCCGCAAGCAATACCGCGGATAAGCTGACGCGTAGCGAAAGCACGATGATTTCACCCAGATCGGCGTCGAAGCCGAGTATCAGTGAAGCCGCTAAGCCGAAGGCTTCTGAAAAATCCTGCATGTGTTTATTATGTCTTTTGTTGCAATAATTACGATATATTAGGAATTATGGTAATTTTTGCAATAGATAATCTGAAATCAGTTGGATACGTGCTCCGAGGCCGGCGCCGTAAACGCAGTCCGCAAATGGATGTCGTTTATTTGTAAGCAGCGGGCGAAGTCCAGGGTTAAGGTTCGCTTCCTTTTGTGTTTTCGAGTCGCGGCCATATAATTCGGCGGCTCGTTATTGACAACCAGTGAACCGGGGTTAATCGTGGAAAGAGAAGCAATGAATTTTGACGTGGTCATCGTCGGCGCCGGGCCGTCGGGACTGACCATGGGTATCCGCCTCGCACAGCTGGCGCAGGAACAGGCGCGTGAACTGACGATCTGTATCCTCGAAAAGGGTGCCGAAGTCGGTGCGCATATTTTATCCGGCGCGGTGGTAGAGCCAGGCACGCTCAGCGAACTGATTCCCGACTGGAAGGAAAAGGGTGCGCCGCTCAAGGTGCTGGTGAAATCCGACGCCTTCAACTTCCTGACCAAAAACGGCGCGATTCCGATGCCGACCCCGCCGCAGATGCACAACGAGGGTAACTACATCATCAGCCTCGGCAACCTGTGTCGCTGGCTGGCCGAGCAGGCCGAGGAACTGGGCGTCGAA
>CAMYML010000026.1:0-22709 GCA_947259305.1 uncultured Gammaproteobacteria bacterium
GGCACCGTTACCCCGATAACGTTGATGCGGTAGTAAAGGTCCTGGCGAAAAGTGCCTGCTGCGACCATGGATTCGAGGTCCTTGTGCGAGGCGCTGATAATTCGCACATCGATCGATTCTTCTGTTTGCGCACCGACAGGGCGAATCGATTTTTCCTGAATAACGCGCAGCAACTTTACCTGCATTGCCAGGGGTAAATCCGCGATTTCATCGAGGAACAGCGTGCCGCCGTTGGCCGCCTTGAACAAGCCCTCGTTATCGCTGGTGGCGCCGGTGAAACTGCCCTTCAAATGTCCGAATAGCTCGCTTTCCATTAACTCCGATGGAATCGCGCCGCAGTTTACCGCAACAAAAGCTGCCCCGGCGCGGGATCCCTGCAGGTGTATTTGCCGCGCCACCAATTCTTTACCCGTGCCGGAGGCACCGCAGACAAACACCGGTGCCTGGCTGCGCGCAAATTTTGCGATCGAGCGTTTCAGGTCCTGCATGACAGCCGAGTCGCCGATGATCTGGTACCTGGTATCTGCCGGGTCACCGGCAAGCTGCGGCGAACTGGGTAAAGTCAGCGCCTTGTCGACAAGATTACGCAGGGTTTCCAGCGAGACCGGCTTGGAGACGAAATCGAAGGCGCCGCACTTCATTGCCTTGATCGCGAGATCGATGCTGCCGTGCGCGGTGATTACCGCGGTTGGCGTATTCGGGCAATGCTGTTGAATATGCTCGACCAGCGCAATGCCGTCACCATCGGGCAGTTTCATATCGGTCAGGCACAAATCGAAAGATTCATCTTGCAGCAGACGCGTGGCGCCACTGTAGTCTTCGGCGCTGCGAGTCTCGAGCCCCATGCGTAACAGGGTGATCTCGAGTAATTCCCGGATATCGGGTTCATCGTCGACGATTAAAACGCGCTGCGTGCTCATTTATCCGCCTTTGCTTCCGGTTCAGTCGCAAGTGAGGTCATCTGTAAAATAAAACTGGTGCCATGGTACTGATTAGCCCTGGCCGTGATAAACGCATTGTTGAGTTCGCACAGCTGTCCGCAGATATACAAGCCAAGGCCCGAACCCTCGTGACTGGTGGTATAAAAGGGTTCGAAAATCTGATCCAGAATGTCGGCCTCCACGCCGGGTCCATGGTCGGCAACCTCGATGCACAGCGGATAGGCTGCGGTCGTGAAAACCCGAATGCTAATCGGAGCATCGCTGTCACCGTGAACCACGGCGTTGGTACACAGGTTCGTCAGAATTTGCGCCAGGTGGCCGGTATCGAACTGCATTATCGAATGTTCCGCATCGATTTCGAGCTCGAACGATTCGGCTTCGACCAATCCGGACTGACAAAAATCATCGATGAAGTCGGGTAGCCAGCTTTCCAGGTCGACCTGCTCTTTGACGGTGGGGCTGCTGCGCGAGATTTTCAGGATGTCTTCGATAATATTATTGATGCGCAGCGTATGTTGGTTGATGATTTCGATCATGCGCCCATCCGCCTCGGCGAGTTCGTCGTTTTCATTCAACAACTCGGCCGCGTACGAAATCGCGCCCAGCGGATTCCTGATCTCGTGCGCGATGCTCGCGGTCAGATGGCCGAGCGAGGCCAGCTTGGCCTGCTGCATACTGTCGCGAATCGACGATACGTCGTTGAGGAAGATCATCGTATTGGGCTGGCCTTCGCTTTGCAGCTCGCGAAAACTGATTTGAATATTGTCGGCCCCGGTGTCAGGCGGTGACGAATTACCGGAGTTGTCGCGCCAGGCTTCGAGCGCAGCCAGCACTTTGGGACAGTCTTTTTGCAGCGAAATAGACTTGATATTGGACAGATGTAGCATATCGAGAGCGGCCTGGTTGATATGCCTGATCTGGTCGTTGCGGCTGAGCACGATAACCCCCGCCTGCAGATTTTCGATGATCTCCTGGTTCAGCGCCGATAATAATGCAACGTCGCGTTCGCGTTGCTGGATCAACTGCTCACTGCTACGCACCCGCGTCATCAAGTTATGCGTAATAATTGCGGTTGCAATCAGGCTGGCGCCAAGAATTCCGACCTGGGTGGAGGTCCCGCTGTAAGCGGGCAGGTACATTATCGAATAAATGTGCTCGGCCAGCAGTCCGAGCGACGCCAGCGAGGCAAACAAGGTTGCCAGGGCCTGTTCGGTTAGCAATCCGGAAACCGCGACCGAAATAATCAGTAACATGCCGAGCCCGCTGGTTATGCCGCCGCAGGCGTGCATCAGCAAGATGATAATAACCGTATCACTGTATATCTGCAGGGTAACCTGGCTCTGAAATCCTCGCCGTTCGATCCATGCCGCGACGATCCAGATCATGGCCAGCAGCAGGAAAGCGAAACTGGTCCAGGAATAGAGCGAAAGGTTTACGATCTTAAGCAGCGGTGACGGGCTGATAAAACTCTGGGCAAAAAATATCGCCGCCAGCCCCAGGCGATAAACATTGAGCAGGCGCACCGAGGTCCAGTTGGTGGACCTTGGCCGATATCCGCGCTGGAACGGACTAGTGCTGATCAAGGTCTGCATGTTCCTGGCAGCAATAAGGTTCGTTATTGACTGATAACACCGATGACTCGGGTACGTGTACGCCGCAATACTTGCATTGGCGCATATTTTCCGGCTTGCCCGATTCCAGCTGCTCCGGTTCGGGGTCAGCGCTAAACAGTCGTTTAAGTAGCCACAGTAATACTGCGACCACAGCCAATAAAATAATCAGGCGTATTAAGAACATAGGGTCTGAGCTGGATGTTGATCTTTACATGAAGGGTAAGTCTATGATTATAGCGATAAAACAACAAACCGTATGCATTGTTGAAGGCTGTGGACGAAAAATTTTATTGCCCCTGGCTTCGAACAGAATTGTGTAACAGCGTGTAGATGCTCCGAAAAATGGGTTCTGATCTCGTGAAAACCAGGCACTTGAAAAAAAACGACTGGCCGCTTGCTGAACCGAATAAACGTCCCTATACTGCCCGCCTTTTATTGTTAATGGTCATTAAATTGGAGCCGAATCAATGACAATAGAATTACCCGAAGGCTACAAGCCATCACCGAAAGAAGATTACATGTCGCCGCAGCATCTGGAGTATTTTCGCCAGAAATTGCTGGCCTGGCGTGCGGAGCTGTTGCAGGAATCCGAAAACACGATTTCGCATCTCAAAGAAGAGAACTGGCAAGAGCCCGACATCAACGATCGAGCTTCGCTGGAAACCGATGCCGCGCTGGAGTTGCGTACGCGCGACCGCTATCGCAAGCTGGTCAACAAGATCGATTCGGCGCTTTCGCGGGTTGCCGATGGCTCCTATGGCTACTGTGACGATACCGGTGAGGAGATTGGACTGTTCCGGCTGGAAGCACGGCCGATTGCCACGCTGACGGTAGAAGCCCAGGAAAAACATGAACGCCTGGAGAAGCAGCGACGTGACGATTGATCACGGCCTGGTCTGAGCGATATTTAAAGCGGCCTGATGATCAGGCCGTTTTTGTATCATCATCCCGATGCGGCACCCGCGCAGTGGGAACTACCCGCGCAGCCCCCTCGCAATGCTGATGCTGATCGTCGAAGAATATATGTGGGGAAAAGGATTCCAGAATCTTGTGTTTGGGAACGCCGCCCAGAAAGAAAGTTTCATCGATACGAACATTCCAGGTGCGCAGGGTTCGAATGACGCGTTCGTGCGCCGGACTGTTGCGCGCCGTTACCAGGGCCGTGCGCAGCGGCGGCTGGCTCTGGCTGGTGTTGTTATCCAGGTCAAATTGCAGAAACGACAGGGTTTTCAGTAGCTTGGCAAATGGGCCTTCGGGCAGTGGCTGTTGTGCATTTACCTTCTCGTGTTCGATGAAGGCCTCGAGCCCCTGATTTTGGTAGATCATCTCCGATTCCTTGGAAAACAGCACCGCATCGCCATCGAAGGCAATTCTGATTTGTTGCAGTGGGTCCGCGCGGTTATGGCTGGGGCCATCGTATATCAGGCCGGCGGCAACATCCGATTCAACCGCTGCCTGGACGTCTTCTTCGGTCGCCGACAGGAACAGGTCGACCTCGAAGGCGTTGAGATACTTGGCCACCGGTTCGCCACCGGTAAAGGCCGCACGCGTGATATCGAGGTGATAGTTGTCGATCGAATTTGAAATGCGCAGACTGGTATCGGCAGAGTTGCGCGAAATAATCACAACTTCGGTACGGCGCACGCCTGCTTCGATATCGTTAATGCGCAATATCGCCTCGATAAGGGCGAATCCGGTGCCGGGTTTGAGCACATCATTTTCATGTTCTAGCTGGTATCGGCAATAGGCTTCGAGGCCTTCATTTTCGTAAATCTCGTTCTCCAGGCTCAGATCGAACAGGGCGCGGGAAGATACGCCGATGACCAGGTAGTTGCTCAGATCGTATGGCATCAGATCGACTTCGTCAGGATTTTGGAGCCGCGTTCGGGATTGTAGCTTTCCCGTTTTGCCGCGGGCAGGGTAAAATCGGCGGCCTCATTGAAGCCGTGTTCAATGAACCAGTGCGAGCTGCGCGTGGTAAGCGTGTATAACTGCGCAATTCCGTTTTTCAAGGCCTGCAATTCGACAGCTTGCAGCAGCTGGTTGCCAAGCCCCGAACGCTGATAATCGTCGTGTACCGCGAGGCAGGCGACCTCGGCGAGATTTTCGGCCTGATCCGGTATGCAGGCGATACAGGCGATGATCATGCCGTCTTTTTCGATAACCTGGAAATGACGGATCTCAAGCTCCATCTGCTCGCGCGACCTGACGACCAGCACGCCGCTGGCTTCGAGCGGTTCGATCAGGCCCAGGATGCCGCCGATGTCATCGATGTTAGCAGCCCGGCTGCCCTCATAGAAAAGATTGGTCACCATGATGCCGTAACCATCGCGGGTGAACAGTTCCAGCAGCAGCCCGCCATCGACCTGTTGGTCGATTATATGAACCCGTTTGACCTGTGCCTGGATCGCCAGGATGGCCTGTTGCAGCAAACTCTTTAAATCTTCGGGCGTGGCTGCGTTTGCCAGCAATTCCTCGCACTGGTTGGTAGACAGCGTGCTCGCGAGACTATCCTTATCGGCGCGCTCCCGCTGCACGAAGACCAGTTTGTCGGCCTTGAGCGCGCGCGCAACTTCACCGGCAAGTTCTTCGGTGGGTAAATTGAATACTTCACCGGTGCGCGAGTAACCGAGGTTTGATAACAACACGACATGATTAAGCGCGAGCAATTCCTTGATCGCTTCGTGCTTGATGGCGCGAACCTTTCCCGAATGCTGCATGTCGACCCCGTCGATCACGCCAAGTGGCATGCCAATAACGAAATTACCCCCGATCAGCGAAATCTCGGAGCCGGACATGGGTGTATTCGGCAGGCCCATCGACAGCTGCGATTCGAAATAGGTTTTAACTTCTTTGATTGCCTGCACCACAAACGGCATGGTTTCGGAATCGGTAATTCGAATATTGTTGTGGAATCTGGGTTGCAGCCGGTTAGCGGCCAGATGCTTGTCGATGCTGTTGCGGCTGCCATGCAGGATGACCAGTTTGATGCCGAGATGGTTCAGCAGCGCGATATCGTGCACCAGGCCGATAAAGCGGTCTGAATAAATCACTTCGTCCGAAATCATGATGACCATGGTTTTTTTACGATGCGCCTTGATGTAGGGCGCCGCACCGCGAAACCACTCCACGTATTCCTGCGTATTGCTCATGTCTGCCGATATCCGCTAAACTCGGGACAAACTATATTACATTCGTTGTAGCTAAGGAATCTCTGCAAAATGCAGCGATCCCAGCAGCACAGGGATGGGCCGCCATTTTTCAATTGCTCACGCGATTGAAAAAGGAAGAAAAACGCGAAATCGCATTTTGCGTTTTTCGTGCTCTGCCAAGTCAGGATGACTTATGCAGAGTTTTCCAAACATAGACCACAAAGGGAATTCGAGATCAACAACGAAACCCATCCAGTCAGCAGTGATCATCTGCAACAACAGGAACTTGTTGCTTTTCTTTACCATCGCTTTCGCGTCGGAATATTCATCACCCTGCTGGTATCCCTGCTGGCATCGGCCCTGGCCTACGTGGAACTGGCGATACAGGGACGAGAACGCTGGGTCGTCGGCTGGTTTGTACTGTTGTGCCTGGTCATGCTGTTGCGATGGCGGGTTTTGCAGCGATTTCTGAATATTCAAAACAAGGCCTTTTTCCCCTACCAGCAGTGGCACACTCGGTTTTTCATCGGAGTCGTCGCCACGGGTTTGATGCTTGGCGGCGGTGCGGCCATGCTAATGCCCTATGTCACGACCAATGTACAGATCATCTTGCATTCGATGCTGCTGACGATGTGTGCCGGCGCGATCGCCTACCTGTCGACTTCGTTCCGCGTTTATATTTCCTACATGGTAACCATCATGTTGCCGGTGACGATCTGGTTATTTCTGCAGAACAATTCAGTCAGTTACGTACTCAGCTGTTTGTACCTGTTTTTCATGATGGCCGGCTGGATCAGTGTCAAACGCATGAATGAACTGGTTCACGACGCCCTCTATTATCGCTATGACAATGAGGCCCTGATCGAGGATCTGCAGCGCCTGCTGGAATCCGTGTCTCAAAGCAACAAGGCCCTGGAAAAGATTTCGACCACCGATGAACTGACCGGGATTTCAAACTATCGCGCCTTTCGCGTTCACCTGGAAGATATCTGGCGCCAATACCAGGGCAACAATACGCAGGTTTCGCTGATTAAGCTGAATGTCGATTACTACCATGAGTTCAATGTCTACTATGGGCAGGAGACTGCTGATCGCTACCTGCGCCAGATCGCCGCTATGCTAAGTCAGCAGATTTCACACCAGAGTCAGATGGTGGCGCGCCTGCATGGCGCCGAGTTCGCCCTGTTGCTGCCCGGGGTAAGCTGCGAAAATGCGCGTCAGATTGCGCAGACGATCATGCAGGAACTGGCACAGAAAAAAATCGAACATGCCAAATCGCCCAGCGGGGCGTATCTGACCCTGAGTGTCGGTCTCGGCAGCCAGGTCGTAGCGCTCGGTTCGTCGTCGCGCGAACTGCTGGGCAGGGTGGATACCGCGTTGAAGCTTGCCTCGGAGCGCGGCCGTAACCGACTCGAAGTGCTGGAGGGCTAAGCCTGCGGCTTGAGCAGGATTTCCAGCAGCGCCTTTTGCGCGTGCAGGCGGTTTTCGGCTTCTTGCCAGATAACCGACTGCGCGCTGTCCAGTACTTCACTGCTGACTTCTTCCCCGCGATGCGCGGGCAGGCAGTGCATGAAAAGTGCATCGTCGTTAGCCTGCGCCATGACTTGCTGGTTCACCTGATAGCTGGCAAAGGTTTCGACACGCTGTTGCTGTTCCTCTTCCTGCCCCATGCTTGCCCAGACGTCAGTAACCACCAGGTCCGCGTCCCTGGCGGCATCCGCCGCGGTTTGATGCAGGGAAATGCGATCTCCACCTGATTCGAGCAGTGTCGGATCGGGTTGGTGTCCGGCAGGACAGGCGATTCGTAGTTTGAAGTCGAATCTGATTGCGCCATTGATATAGGAGTGGCACATATTGTTACCATCGCCGATCCAGGCGACGCTGGCGCCGGCAATGTCGCCGCGCTGCTCGAACCAGGTTTGCATGTCGGCGAGTAACTGGCAGGGATGCCACTGGTCACTGAGGCCGTTGATAACGGGTACGCGCGAATTCTGCGCCAGGGTTTCGACGCGATCGTGACCGAAGGTGCGGATCAGGATGCCGTCGACCATGCTCGAGATAACCCGGGCGCTGTCCTCGATCGGCTCGCCGCGGCCCAGGTGGCTGTCGCGCGGCGATAAAAACATCGCCTGGCCCCCCAGTTGATACATGCCTGCCTCGAAGGAGACACGGGTCCGGGTCGACGATTTTTCGAAAATCATTGCCAGCAGCTTGCCACTGAGAGGCGTATGCGAAATGCCCTGCTTTAGTTTTTGTTTGACATCGATCGCGTGTGCGATCAATGCCCGCAGTTCGTTGCTGGTGAAATCCAGCAGGCTCAGAAAATGGCGAGTGGACATGACACTACCCGGTAAATTGGTTAATACAGTCGATCAATCTGGCGCCAAGATCCGCGGTCTGCGCTTCGCTCATATTCAGCGGTGGCAACAGGCGCACAACATTTCCCGCGGTGACGTTAATCAGTAATCCCTGTTCCAGCGCCAGGCTTACCAGTGCCTGGCAGGGCTGTTTCAGCTCGACCGCGAGCAGCAGTCCGAGATGGCGTATCTCCGCAACCTGGCGGTTATCGGCAAGCCCCCGTTGCAGCGTCTCGTACAATTGGTTACCGCGTTGTGCCGCCTGGTCCGCAATCTTGTTTTCTAACATGTAGTCGAGCACCGTGTAAGCCGCGCGACAGGCCAGCGGATTGCCGCCGAAGGTAGAACCGTGTTTGCCGGGCTGGATTACCTCGGTCGCGATACCCGCGCACAGGCAGGCGCCAATGGGCACGCCGTTACCGAGTGCCTTGGCCAGGGTCATGACATCGGGTACGACGCTTTCATGCTGGCAGGCAAACAGTTTACCGCTGCGCGCCATGCCGGACTGGACCTCGTCCAGCATCAGCAGCCAGTTCTGCTGGTCGCAGATCTGTCGAAGCGCCTGCAGGTAACCGCGATCGGGAATTACTATACCGGCTTCGCCCTGAACCGGTTCGACCAGGATTGCGACAACCTTGCGATTATTGTCGGCGATAGCTCTGACCGCATTGATGTCGTTATAGGGCGCGCGCACGAAACCCGAAACCAGTGGCTCGAATCCAGCCTGAACCTTGCGACTGCCGGTTGCGCTCAGCGTTGCCATCGTGCGGCCGTGGAAAGCGTGTTGCATCACGACGATTTGCGGATTGTCGATTCCCTGCTGATGACCGTACAGACGCGCCAGCTTGATTGCGGCCTCGTTGGCTTCGGCGCCGGAGTTGGCAAAGAACACCCGTTCCATTTGCGCGCTATCGCATAACAAACCCGCCAGTTTTTGCTGCCAGGTGATTGAGTAGAGGTTAGAAGTATGCAGCAGGCTTGCCGCCTGTTCCTGAATCGCGGCGGTGAGCACCGGCAGGTTATGCCCGAGGCTAGTAACCGAGATGCCGCAGAGGGCATCCAGGTATTGCTTACCGTCGCTATCCCAGAGATAACATCCGTCGCCGTGAGTGAAATTCACCGGCAGGGATTGATAGGCATGGACGAGGTGGTCTGACATCGGCTGTGGGCGTGAAAAAGCGTTCAAACATACAGTGATTTCCAGCGATTTCAAGCTTTTTAGTGCAAAAAAAGCCCCGCGGAGCGGGGCTTTGGAAAACATTTAGGCGTTACGTTAAAACGGGTAGCCGCCATGCCCGTAAGCGGTCATCGAAAGCAGCATCGGGATCGAAAGCGCAGTATTGGTTCGCGACGCCATCAAGGCAACGGTCTTGGCTTTCGCGATGACATCCGCTTCGTGGGTTTTGCCGTCGAGGCCGAGAATCTTTTTCTGGTTTGGCCAGATCAGTACCCAGACGTTGAACAGCATGATGGTTCCCAGCCAGGCACCCACACCGATGACGGCGGCGCCTTCCTGAAAGGTAAACGCAGCACCCAGGATGCCGTAGTGTGCCAGTAGTGTTGCCCCTGAAAGCCAGGTCACGACGGCAGCCCAGCGAAACCAGAGTAGTGCGTTAGGCGCGAGGTATTTATTGATCGCGGCGGGACCGGGCCCTCCACTATCGGCTTCTGACAGCGCCTTGGCGACGCCAGGTACCTGGACGAAGTTGAAATAGTAGAGCAGGCCAATCCAGGCCACGCCGGAGAGAGCGTGAAACCAGACCGTCCACTGGATTCCAGCACTGACGCCATCGGCGAAGATAACCATCACAATCGCAGAGATCACCACCCCAGTGACGATTGTGCCAGTGATTGATTTTAATGGATTCATTGATGACTCCTGATTATAAACGTTTAGAATACGAGGCCTTGGTGCGTGCTTGCCCATGCCCGTCTCACGCGGCGGAGTATAAGGACTTTCGGAATGGGGTGCAATTAATCTCTAGACCGTCGAATTGCGAGCATTTAACGTCTCGGTGAGGTCATATGTGCGGCTTGTTTGGTGCTCTTAGTTTCGATAGTAATGCGATCAGTTCCGCGCATGCGGAGAGCATGTCGGCGAGGGTTGCGCGTCGCGGTCCCGATGATAAAGGGGAGTACTTTGATGGCCCGGTAATGCTCGGCCACCGGCGGCTGTCGATCATCGATTTGTCGCCTGCCGGGCACCAGCCCATGCATGACAGCAGCCATCGGTTTAGCATCGTATTCAACGGCACCATTTATAATTACCCCGAACTGCGCGAAATTCTGATCGGCAAGGGTTACCGGTTCAATTCCCATAGCGATACCGAGGTGATCGTCAACGCTTACGCCTGCTGGGGCGAGGATTGCGTCGAGCGCCTGCACGGGATGTTCGCATTCGCCATCTGGGACAAGCAGCAGCAAACTCTGTTCCTGGCGCGCGACCGTATGGGCATAAAGCCGCTGTATTACGCGTTGGCGCCGAGCGGGTTTTATTTCGCCTCGAATCCCCAGGCGCTACTGGCCACAGGCCTGTTCGCCAGCGCTATTGATCCGGTCGGATTACACCATCAATTAAGCCTGCACGCGGTCATTCCGGCGCCGCGTACGCTAATCAAGTCGATTAAAAAATGCCGCCCGGCTTTCTCGATGAAGATCACTACGGATGGAAAGTTAACCGAACGGCGTTACTGGACATTGCTGGCGAAGCGGCCTGCCGAACCCATGTCGGCCGAAGCCTGGAACGACGCGATTCACGATTCGCTGATGCAGGCCGTCAAGAAACGGCTCACGATCGCCGACGTGCCGGTGGGCGTATTGCTTTCGGGTGGGCTCGATTCAAGCCTGCTAGTGGCGCTGCTGGCCGAAGCCGGGCAGCATGATATTCGCACCTTCAGCATCGGTTTCGAAGATCAGCCGGAAGAGCGCGGCAATGAATTCGAATTTTCCGATCCGGTGGCCGAGCGCTACGCCACCGACCATCAAAAATTTCTGATTCCAAATGACGAAGTGCTGACCCGGTTGCCGGAAGCGGTTGCGGCGATGGCGGAACCGATGTTCGGCCAGGATGCGGTCGCTTTCTACCTGCTATCCGAGCAGGTTTCAAAATCGGTCAAAGTGGTACAAAGCGGGCAGGGGGCCGACGAGGTCTTTGCCGGTTATTTCTGGTATGCACAAATGGCGGCCTCGCAGGAGCCGCCGCTGGAACGCTTCGCCAACCATTACGTCGATCGCGACCATGACGAATTTTGCGCTACCGTTGCCGCGGCTTATCGGGGTGAGGACTATACCTCGCAACTGATCGAAGAGAATCTCAATACCGATCAGGCCGATAGTTTTCTCGACGCCGTTTTACGCTTCGATATCACCACGCTGGTTGTCGATGATCCGGTCAAGCGGGTCGATAATATGACGATGGCCTGGGGCCTGGAGGCGCGGGTGCCGTTTCTCGATCACCAACTGGTGGAACTGGCAGCCTCGTGTCCGCCTGAACTCAAACTCAAACACGAGGGTAAGGGTGTGCTCAAGGAAATTGCGCGCGGACGGATCCCCGATGCGGTGATCGACCGACCCAAGGGTTACTTTCCGATGCCGGCGCTGAAATACGTCCGCGGAGATTTTTTCCAGTTCATGGCGGATACACTCAACAGTCAACGCAGCCTGGAGCGGGGATTGTTTAACCGCGATTACATCGATCGGCTACTGGCCGAGCCCGAGCAGCATTTTACCCGCCTCAACGGTAGCAAGCTGTGGCACAGCGCACTGCTGGAGTACTGGTTGCAGCGGCATGTCGATCAACCGTGAAAAATTGGCAGGATCTAATTTCCATGCTTGAAAAAACCGGTTATGATAATACTTTAGTATTTTGCTTGGTTATTACCTGAGGTTATTGAATGGACGTCCTGGAAAGAATTAAACAGCAAGTCGAAACCCACCCGGTACTTATATATATGAAAGGCACACCGCAATTGCCGCAGTGTGGCTTTTCCAGCAGGACCGCCGAAGCTCTGAAATCGCTGGGCATCGAATTTGCGTATGTTAATGTTTTGTCTGATCCCGATATTTTTCAGAACCTGCCGCGATTTGCCGACTGGCCGACTTTCCCACAGGTTTATGTCGATGGCGAATTGATTGGTGGTTGCGATATCACGCTCGAAATGCACGAATCAGGGGAGCTCGAAAAACTCACCAGATCGGCGGTAGAGAAAAAAGCCAGTTAATAGTTATCCCAGGTCTCTTCGAGGGGGCCAGACCACGTTTTCGCCAGGTCGATCAAGCCAGTCTCGTAAAGCACCGAAAACCGTGCTCTAATCCGATCGAAGAGAGTGATGGTATTTTATTGAATCGGCGCGCAGGCCTGGTATGCGGAGCTAATAATATCGGCCACCGACGGTGCCGGATCGAATTCATGGCCATGCCAGACGCCAATCGAGATATGTAACTGCTTGCCCTGATCGGTGGTTTGCATGGTGTGGCGTTTGATGCTCTGAATCAGACGGTCAAACAGGTCGGGATTGAACACCGTGGGATCCAGGTACTGCACCGATACGGCAAAGGTATTGATATTAAAGCGTGAAACCATGTCCATTGGCCGTAGTGAGAGCTGAATCGAATTGGCGATGGTTTTCAGCGTGCCAAGGCGTAGTTCATTGTTGGACGACTTGACTTCGATCAGGCCGACGCCGAGACCGCCCCCACGCGTGTTGCAGTGTTCGATCAATGCTTCGATATGCAGTTCGAGCTGGGCTCTATTCGGCAGGTTGGTTTCCGGGTCCTGCAGGCTGTATTGTTTGACACGCAGGAACTGGCTGCTCACCCTGCGCATGCGTTCGCGCAATTCATTCTGCTGGTAGGCATTGCGCCCGGCGCCAAACACCCTGGCCGCGAGTTCGAACTGATTCGCCGATTTGGAAATAAAATCATCCACCCCGCGATCAAAGGCGACCACGATGCTCGATGCCGTATCCTCGGCGGTTAGCAGTACGATGCCGGTATAGCGGTCATTGTTTTCGTCCCAGCGCCGTATCAGATCGGTCATCTCCAGGCCATTCATACCCGGCATCCAGAAATCGGCAAGCACCACGTGGGCGCGACGTTGATTCAGTAAATACAGGGCTTCATCGGCCGATGAAGCGGTGCGGATGTCGGTGAATCCCGATTTGCCCAGCCCGGATTTGACAACCTCCCGGCTGAATTGAAGGTCATCGACGACGATTATGGAGAGATCTTCTTTGCGCAAGTTTGGGCGGTCTGAGTTGGTTGCAACGAGTATAAAGTAAATTTCGGATCAAGGCTGTATAAAACCGAATTCATTGACGATCTTGCAGAACAGTGTCGCCGTCATTTCCGCGTCGTAAACTGCCGTATGCGCTTCGCTTGAATCCCAATCCAGGCCGGCTGATCTGATCGAGCGTGCGAGCACGGTCTGGCCGTATGCGAGCCCGGCCAGGGATACCGTGTCAAACGTGCTGAATGGGTGAAACGGATTGCGTTTGATGCCGGCACGCGCAGCGGCCGCGTTGATGAATTTGAGATCGAAGTGCGCGTTATGTCCTACCAGGATGGCCTTGTTGCAAGCCTGACTTTTGATTGCGTTGCGTACCGGTTTGAAAATCTTTGGTAGCGCCTGTTTTTCGTCCAGCGCGAGGCGAAATGGATGATCGACATCGATGCCGTTCACTTCCATCGATTTGGGATCGAGGTTGGCCCCCTCGAACGGATTGACATGACAGGAAACCGTCTCCGTGCAATAGAGTTGCCCCTCTTTGTCGAAATCGATTAACACCGCTGCGATTTGTAACAGTGCATCGGTGGCTGAGTTAAAGCCGCCGGTTTCGACGTCGACGACTACTGGCAGGTAGCCGCGAAAGCGCTGCGACATCATCGTCGATTCAGGCATCGAGGATCTGTTTCCAGCGCAGGCTTTCCCCTGCTTTGAAAGGAATCAGCCCCGTATCCGGATAGGGCAGCGATGCAGGAACCGTCCAGCTTTCGCGCTCGAGCCTGACTCGGCCCTGATTGTATGGCAGCCCGTAAAAATCGGCGCCATTACGACTCATGAAGGCTTCGAAATGGGTGAAATCATCGGCTAGCTCGAAGGTTTCCGCATACAGTTCAAGCGCGCTGTGCGCCGAGTAGATTCCGGCGCAGCCGCAGGCTGTTTCCTTGGCCTGTCTGCTATGAGGCGCGCTATCGGTGCCGGCGAAGAAACGCCGGTCGCCGCTGGTGGCGGCCGTCACCAGCGCCTGGCGGTGCGCCTCGCGCTTGGCAATCGGTAAGCAATAATGATGCGGCCTGATACCGCCCTGAAAGATTGCGTTACGGTTGATCAACAAATGGTGCGGCGTAATGGTCGCCGCCAGGTTGCCGTCCGCGGCGCTCACATATTCGACCGCGTCGCGGGTCGTGATATGTTCGAACACCACCGGCAATTCGGGGAAATCGTGACGAATTCGCGCCAGGCTTTGATCGATAAAAACTTTTTCCCGGTCGAATACATCGACCTCGGGTGCGGTCGCCTCGCCATGGATCTGCAGTATGAAGCCATGTTTCTGCATTGCCTCGAACACCCGTGCGAGTCTTGCCAGATCGGTTACGCCCGCATCGGAGTTGGTGGTGGCGCCTGCCGGATAGAGCTTGGCGCCGTGGATATAGGGCGAAGCGCTCGCGGCTACGATGTCTTCGACCCGGGTGTTATCCGTCAGGTAAAGCGTCATCAGCGGTTCGAAGTCGCTACCAGCAGTCAGAGCCGCCAGGATCCGCTCGCGATAAGCCAGTGCGTCTGCGCAGCTGCGCACCGGCGGATCGAGATTGGGCATGATGATCGCGCGCCGAAACTGACGCGCGGTGTCGTTCACCACTGCTTCCAGGTAAGGGTTATCGCGCAAATGCAGGTGCCAGTCATCGGGAGTGATGATGGAGAGACTATTCATTTATTGCAGTATATGAATATAGGATATTAATATTGGCATAAAATATAATGATTACCCCTGAGCACAAATTAATATGCTGTATAATCCCGCCAATTTACAACAAAGGCAACGCACGTGGTAGACGAAACTGATATTGATCCTGAAGAAACCCAGGAATGGATCGAGTCGCTGGATTCAGTGCTCGAACGCGAAGGACCCGAGCGTGCACATTTTTTACTGGAACGTCTGATCGATAAAACCCGTCGCTCGGGCGTCTACCTGCCATTTTCCGCGAATACCGCCTACGTCAATTCCATACCGCTCACCCAGCAGCGCTCGATCCCGGGCGACCAGGCGATCGAACACAGCATCCGTTCGGTGATACGCTGGAATGCCGCGGCAATGGTGGTCCATGCCAACCGTAAATCCAGCGAACTCGGCGGGCATATCGCGAGTTTCGCTTCGGCGGCAACGCTTTATGATGTCGGCTTCATGCATTTTTTTCGTGCACCCAACGAACAGAACAAGGGCGATCTGGTTTTTTTCCAGGGGCATTCGGCGCCCGGTGTCTACGCCCGCGCCTTCCTCGAGGGGCGTATCAGCGAGGAGCAGTTAAGAGCTTTCCGCCAGGAGGCGCTGGATCCGAACGGGCTGTCGTCTTACCCGCATCCCTGGTTGATGCCGAACTTCTGGCAGTTTCCCACGGTTTCGATGGGGCTCGGCCCGATCATGGCGATTTACCAGGCGCGTTTCATGAAGTACCTCGAAAATCGCGGTATTCAGCCGCAGCATGATCGCAAGGTCTGGGCCTTCATGGGCGACGGCGAAATGGATGAGCCCGAATCGCTGGGTGCGATATCGCTGGCCGCGCGCGAAAGCCTGGATAACCTGATTTTCGTCATTAACTGTAACCTGCAGCGGCTCGATGGCCCGGTGCGTGGTAACGGAAAAATAATCCAGGAACTGGAAGCCGTTTTCCGCGGCGCTGGCTGGAACGTTTTGAAAGTAGTCTGGGGGTCCTACTGGGATCAACTGTTTGCCAAGGACCACAACGGGCAGTTGCAGCGGCTCATGGAAGAAACCGTCGACGGCGAGTACCAGGCTTACAAGGCCAAGGGCGGCGCCTATACGCGTGAGCATTTCTTTGGCAAGTATCCCGAAACCCATGACATGGTCGCCGATATGTCCGACGAGGATATCTGGCGTCTAAACCGGGGCGGGCATGATCCGCATAAGGTCTACGCGGCCTACGCCGAGGCGGTCGAATCTAGCGGGCGACCCACCGTAATCCTGGCCAAGACGGTCAAGGGTTATGGCATGGGCGAGGCCGGCGAGGGCCAGAATATCACTCACTCACAAAAGAAGATGGGCGAGGATGCGCTGAAGGCTTTTCGCGATCGCTTCAATATTCCGATCAGCGACGACGATATCGCCGAAGCCCCGTTTTACAAGTTTCCCGAAGACAGCGTGGAAATGGAGTACATGCGCCAGAGTCGTGAGAAGTTGGGCGGTTATATGCCGGTGCGCAGTGACACCGCCGAACCGCTAATAGTCCCCGGGCTGGAAATTTTCGATGCCTTGCTAAAGGACAGCGGAGACCGTGAAATATCGACCACGATGGCGTTCGTGCGCATGCTGTCGACGCTGGCGAGGGACAAGAATATCGGAAACAACATCGTGCCGATCGTACCGGACGAGGCCAGAACCTTCGGTATGGAAGGTATGTTCCGTCAGCTCGGTATCTACTCCTTCAAGGGGCAACTATACAAACCGATGGATTCGGATCAGGTGATGTATTACCGCGAGGATGTCGACGGACAGATACTCGAGGAAGGCATCAACGAAGCCGGCGCCATGTCGTCATGGATTGCTGCCGGCTCCGCCTATAGCGCGCACGGCGTCAGCATGATTCCGTTTTACATCTTCTACTCGATGTTCGGTTTTCAGCGCATCGGCGACCTGGCCTGGGCGGCGGGCGATATGCAGGTGCGCGGTTTTCTGATGGGCGGTACCGCGGGCCGTACCACGCTGGCCGGTGAAGGTTTGCAGCACCAGGATGGCCATAGCCTGGTCGTCGCGGGCACTATTCCCAACTGTGTTTCCTACGACCCGACTTTTGCCTATGAACTCGCGGTGATTATTCACAGTGGCCTCAAGCGCATGTACCAGTTGAAGGAGAATATTTTCTACTACATCTCGGTAATGAATGAAAACTACGCTCATCCGGCGCTGCCGAAAGGGTCGGAAGAGGGCATCATCAAGGGAATTTACTGTCTCGAGGAAGGCGTCGAAAGAGGGCGCAAGGTACAGTTAATGGGGTCAGGCACGATTCTGCGCGAAGTGATTGTCGCCGCTGAATTATTGAAAAAAGATTTCAAGATCAACGCCGATGTCTGGAGCGTGACCAGCGTCAACGAACTCTCACGCGAAGCACGCAACTGCGCGCGCTGGAATCAGTTGAATCCGACCAAGAAGGCGCGTAGCAGTTATCTCGAAACCCAGCTGCATGGGCGCAAGGGACCGGTGGTTATTGCAACCGATTATATTCGCGCCTACGCGGAGCAGCTGCGTGAGTACATCCCGTCCCGTTATGTCACGCTCGGTACCGACGGTTTCGGCCGTAGCGACACGCGCGAGAACCTGCGCCTGTTCTTCGAGGTAAATCGATATTATGTCGTGGTCGCGGCCCTGAAGGCGCTCAGCGATGATGGCGAAATCGAAACCAAGGTGGTACAGCAGGCAATCAAGAAGTATGGTATCGATCCTGAAAAACCCAATCCGATAACCGTCTAGACGTCGAGCAGGAGTATTCCAGTGGCAGAATCAAAAACAATTGCGCTACCCGACGTCGGTGATTTCAAGGATATCGAGATCATAGAAATTCTGATTGCGGTGGGCGACCAGGTCGAAGCCGAACAATCGATCCTCGTGCTTGAATCAGACAAGGCAACGATGGAAATACCCAGTCCCTTCGGCGGCACCATCGAGGCGATCAATGTCAGCGTCGGCGATCGCGTCAACGAAGGCGATGCGATCGCCAGCATCAGCGGTGGCGCAGAAAAGCCGGCCGAGCCGGCCGAGCCTGCGGCTACCGAAGCGCCCACGCCGGCGGCTGCCGCGGCACCCGCAACCGCGGCGGAAACACCGGCTGCAGCACCTGCCGCAGCGGTTGAATCTGCGCAAAAATCCGATGCGACTCCCGGCAAAACGCTAAGGCCGCATCCCGGCGCCGGCACCGGCGGCGCGAGCACGAGCGGCAAGACTATTCACGCCAGCCCTTCGATTCGCCGCTATGCGCGAGAGCTCGGGGTTAATCTCGAACAGGTAATCGGCAGTGGCCCCAAGGGACGCATCGCCAAGGCCGACGTCAAGGCCTTTGTCAAATCCAGCATGGCCGCCGGTGGTGGCGGCGGTGGCGGAATTGCGGTCAGCAGCGCGCCCGAAATCGATCATTCCAAATTTGGTGAGATTGAAACGGTTGCGCTGGGTCGCATCCAGAAAATTTCCGGAGCGCATCTGCACCGCAGCTGGGTAACGGTTCCGCATGTTACCCAGTTTGACGAGGCCGATATCACCGAACTCGAAGTTTTCCGCAAGTCTTTGGCGAAGGAAGCCGAGAAAAAATCGGTGCGTCTGACGCCATTGGTGTTTTTGATGAAGGCGGTCGTCAGCGCGTTACAGGAGTTTCCCGGTTTCAACGCCTCGCTCGACGCGGCTGGCGAAAACCTGATCATGAAAAAATATTTCCACATCGGTATCGCCGTGGATACGCCGAAAGGGCTGGTGGTGCCGGTAGTGCGTGACGTCGATCAAAAGGGCCTGTTCGAGCTGGCCGCCGAGCTCGGCGAAATCTCGCTGCGCGCGCGTGACGGCAAACTCTCTCCGGGCGAGATGCAGGGCGGCTGTTTTACCATATCCAGCCTTGGCGGGATCGGGGGCACCTATTTCACGCCGATTATCAACGCACCCGAGGTCGCCATCCTCGGGGTTTCGCGTTCCAAAATGCAACCGGTATACATAGACGGTGCGTTCGAACCGAGGTTAATTCTGCCACTGGGGCTGTCTTACGACCATCGCGTAATCGATGGTGCACAGGCGGCGCGTTTCACTAATTTCCTGAGCCAGGTAATTTCTGACATCAGAAGGGTACTTTTATAATCATGAGCGAAATAGATCTGATATTACCGGACATCGGTGAGTTTGAAAGCGTCGAAATCATCGAAATTCATGTCGCCGCGGGCGACAAGGTCAAGCTTGAAGACCCTATCCTGACGCTGGAGTCGGACAAGGCGACGATGGATATTCCGTCTCCCTTTGCCGGCACCATCAAAAAAGTGAGCGTTGCGGTCGGTGATCGGGTTTCCGAGGGCAGCAAGCTCGGCGCTATCGAAAGCGCCGAGGCCGCCGCAGCCGTGCCCAAAGCGGAGCCTGCAACCGCGCCCAGGGCCGAGCCCGCAGCTGCGCCCAAAGCCGAAACGGCGGCCGCGACCAAAGCTTCGGGTGATGCCGATCTGAACGCCGAAGTCGTGGTGCTCGGCGCAGGGCCGGGTGGCTATACCGCCGCTTTCCGTGCTGCTGACCTGGGCAAAAAAGTGGTCCTGGTCGAACGTTACGATTCCCTCGGCGGCGTTTGCCTGAATGTCGGCTGTATTCCATCGAAAGCGCTTTTGCACACCGCGCAAATCATTAACGAAGCCGAGCACATGAAGGCCAATGGCGTCACCTTCGGCAAGCCAAAAATTGATCTGAAAGGCATTAATGGTTTCAAGGACAAGGTGGTTGGCAAGTTGACCGGCGGCCTGGCTGGACTGGCCAAACAGCGCAAGGTCACCGTCGTGCATGGCGTCGGCGAATTCATCGATCAAAATAATATTCAGGTCGAAAACAACGGCAATATTACGCGGATCAGTTTCGACAACTGCATTATCGCCGCGGGTTCGCAAGCGACCGAGATCCCGTCGTTCCCGAATGACGATCCGCGCCTGATGGATTCCACCGATGCGCTCGAACTAAACGATGTGCCGAAGAAACTGCTGATCGTCGGCGGTGGCATTATCGGGCTTGAAATGGCAACCGTTTACCATGCGCTCGGTTCCGAGATTACCGTGGTCGAATTCTTGGATAGCCTGATTCCTGGATGCGACAAGGACCTGCTGCGGGGTCTGAACAAGGTTATTTCGAAACGCTACCAGGCGATTTATCTGAAGACAAAAGTGTCCGAAATCAAGGCGCAGAAAAATGGCCTGAAGGTTACTTTTGAAGGCGACAAGGCGCCCAAACCCGCGCTCTTCAACAAGGTGCTTGTTGCCGTCGGCCGCCGCCCCAACGGGCACAAGATTGGCGCGGAAAAGGCAGGTGTTAAAGTGGATGAAGCCGGATTCATCCAGGTCGACAATCAAATGCGGACCAATGTCGCCAATATTTTTGCGATCGGTGATATCGTCGGCAACCCGATGCTGGCGCACAAGGCGACCCACGAAGGCAAGGTTGCCGCCGAGGTCATTGCCGGCATGAAGTCCTACTTCGAACCCCTGACGATCCCGTCGGTGGCTTACACCGATCCCGAGATAGCGTGGATGGGCTTGAGCGAAACCGAGGCCAGGGAGCAGGGCGTCGAGTATGAAAAGGGCGCATTCCCCTGGGCTGCGAGCGGCCGCGCCCTGGGTGTCGATCGTGACGAAGGCATGACCAAGGTGCTGTTCGACAAGGAAAGCAAACGCATTCTTGGCGCCGGTATTGTCGGACCCAATGCCGGTGAACTGATCGCAGAAGCAGTGCTGGCCCTGGAAATGGGCGCCGACGCCGAGGATATCAGCCTGACCATTCATCCCCATCCGACCCTGTCGGAAACCTTTAACTTCGCGGCGGAAATGGCCGAGGGCACGATCACCGATCTGTACCTACCGAAAAAGAAGTAAGTCGGCCGGGCGAACAAGCGCTCACCAGGCAGAACAGCGACATGCCGGATTTAAGTTACACCCGCAGCGGGGACGGCCCGCCGCTGGTCGTATTGCATGGTCTGTTTGGATCCGGCAAGAACTGGCAGTCGCACACGCGGCAGTTCGCCAGCCATTTCGAGGTGTTTAATCTCGACCTGCGCAATCATGGCCAATCCTTTCATAGCGATGAAATGAATTACCCGGCAATGGCCGATGATGTCGCCGGGTTATTGCAACGCCTGAATCTGGGTAATTACAACCTGCTCGGTCACAGCATGGGCGGCAAAGTTGCAATGACGCTCGCGGCAATCAACCCCGGGTCCGTCGCACGCCTGGTCGTCGCCGATATCGCGCCGGTCGCATATTTTCACCACTACGATGACTTGATCGACCCCATTCTCGCCCTGCCACTGGACGCTATCGAATCGCGAGCCGAAGCGAGTCAGTTGTCAGTTGCTGCGTCAAAATATCCCCGAGGATCAGTTACGCGCGTTTTTGCTGCAAAATCTGGTGCGTGAACCCGATGGCTGGCGTTGGCGGGTAAACTGGCGGGCGATTCAGCGTGACATGGAGTTCCTGACCGGGTTCAGCGATCTGCCGGATGACTGGCGCATAGTTTTACCGACGCTCTTCATCCGCGGCTCCCGCTCTGACTATGTTGGCGATGCTGAAATCGATGTCATTAACCGACATTTCAAAAAGGCGTCCATCGCTACTATCGAAGATGCGGGCCATTGGCTGCATGCCGAAAAACCGGAGTCCTTCGCGCAGCTGGTTTTAGAGTTTCTGCAAACCGACTAGCGCTCAAGATTTGCCCGAAACCGCCGATAAACCGGTGAGTTTACAGAAATCTTGCGCTAACCGATGCCAGTAAAAATCAGCTTGCTGTTTATTTTGATGATGAGCCTTTGCGCCAGCGCGCAGGCGCTAGAGCGGCGTTATATGGCGTCGATGGATGATTCAAAATGGACGCTGACCGGGGACAGTGCCACCCTCTGTCGCGCCGAGCATCCGATCCCGCGCTTTGGCAGGGCGGTTTTTACCCAGGAGGCCGGTCGTGGGCTGCGCCTCGAACTGATTTCCCGACACCCGTTCAAACAGGGTATTAACGTCGAGTTACGCACCGAGACAGCCAGCTGGAACACCCGGGAAACCCGTGCCGTGCTGGCTCGATTTGAAACCAGTGGCCGCAAATCCCTGTTCAGAATTCCGGCCAGTGTTGCCGAGCAAACCTTTTACGAACTGAGTCGTGGCTTCCAGCCCGGATTCCTGTTCTACGAGGACAATCCAGTGATTGCGTCACTTTCTACGGTCAGGTTTGGCGAGGTTGAAAAAGAGTTTAACCGCTGCGTTGGCGATTTATACGATCGAAATTTTGACGACGTGCGCATCAGCAGCATTCATTTCGAACCTGACAACGAATTTGCCAGCATCAGGCAAGAGGAAACGGCCTTCGTGCGGATGCTGGACTACCTGCAGGTCGATAGCGCGATTTCCGAGATCGTGGTTACCGGGCATGCCGATAGTACCGGTCTGGCCTGTTACAACGAGGGGTTGTCCGAGCGCCGCGCCTGGTATGTATACGATCTGCTGATTGCTCGTGGCCTCGATTCCAGGCTGCTGCGAGTGGATTATGCCGGTGAATACAAGCCGTCCAGCAAAGGCAGTAGCAACAAGTCTCTCGCCGCCAATCGGCGGGTCACGGTCGAATTGCGGCGTTAAAAACCCATATTACGAGGTGATGATGAATCAGGAACGGGAAATGCAAGTGAGACGGATGTTGCAGCGATTCGAGC
>CAMYML010000026.1:22741-33850 GCA_947259305.1 uncultured Gammaproteobacteria bacterium
TCGAGCACAAGATTGTCGAAATCAACAAACGCAATATTCGGGAAATCACCGGCGAAATCGGAGAACAGGATTTTTTAATGCTGGCCGAGGCGATTTCGGTTTGCCGCGCGCATTATCTGAAGGAAGCGCTGCGTATGGCGACTTCGAAAGACGCTAAAACGAAAATCGAACTATCCGAACGCTTGCTGGAGAAGCGCAACGCCTACCAAGAAGCGATGCGCGGATTCAAAGCGCTAAAGCACGCACTGCAGCGCGGCTATTTCGTGCTCAAGAGCGAATCCTAATCCTGGTCGCCACCCCGGCTCAGGCGCGAATACCTTGAGTTCCAGTAAACTTCGCCGCCTTCCTCGTCTTTCGATTGCGCGCGCGCGAGGATGAACAACAGATCCGACAAGCGATTTATATAACGGCTTGTCTCGGGATTGACGTCTTCGCTTTCGGCGAGGGTCACCAGCGCACGCTCCACGCGCCGACACACCGCGCGCGCGAGCTGCAGGCTGGCTACGGCCTGCGAGCCTCCCGGCAGGATGAATTCCTTCAATTCGCTGAGCCCGGCGTTGAATTGATCGGCGTTGTTTTCGAGGCCCTCGACATAGTCGGCTGTAATCAGCTGTTTGCCGGGTTGGCAGAGTTCGGCGCCGACGTCGAACAGGTCGTGCTGTACCGCGAACAACAGCTGCTGTATCGGTCCATCTTCCAACAGGCTTAAGCCAAGTCCGATACAGGTGTTGAGTTCATCGATTTCGCCCATGCAGTGCACGCGCGCATCGTTCTTTGAGCGGCGACTGCCGTCCGCCATGCCGGTGCTGCCCCGGTCGCCGGTGCGGGTGTAAACTTTTGTTAGTCGATTTCCCATTATTCGAATCTATAGCCTGCGGTTAAAGTGAAATTACGTTCGGGGCTGGGCTGGTAGACCGCTCCGGCGGGAGGACCGTTATTGGTGACAAAATCGGCATATTTTTCGTCGGCCAGGTTGTTGATCCTGAAGTTTACCTCCCAGGCCTTGTATTGGTAAGCGATACCTGCATTGTAAACTGTAGTGGAACCAATTTTACCGAATTCGTTTGCGTTGTCGCCCTGTGCATATCTGGGTGAACTGTAGTTGTACTCCAGGTAGGTCGTGAAGGAATCGTTTATCCGGTAATCACCCCGTAGTTTGGCAATCGTGTCCGATACGCCTGAAATATCCTTACCGTCGAAGGCGCCTGACCTGAACTCCGCGTCAACAATGCCGATTTCGGTTTTAAGGCCAAAATCGTTACTGAGCTGACTGAATAAAGACAGCGTAAGCCCATCGCGCCTGGTTTCATCGAGGTTTGTATTGACAAAGTCAATTGGATCAAATTCGATCTCCTTTTCCAGGTCGAGTCGATAAATCGACGCTACCAACTGATGGTCGCCACGAGTCAGATCGACCCCTATCTCGAAGGAATCACCGGTCTGGGTATCGAGAATATCGCCGGCGGCCGCCAGGGCAAGCTCGTTCACCTTGGCGAAACGGAAGTTTTCATCCATGCGCACTGAAATCCGGGTCTGGCCGTCGATGAAGTAAGCCAGTCCCAGTTCCTTGACCGTGATATCGTCTTCGACCTCGATACCGCCTGGAAATGAAAAGCCGTCGGTCATGTCATTTTCGACGCTGCTGCTGCGCATGCCGAAAGTCAGTTGCAGCATTTCGGTAACTTTTGGATTTATCTGGAAGTACAGGCTCTCGGTTTTCTGCTCGTTGCTCGACGTCGTCACACCCGGTGGAAAAATAGGAGGGAATCCACCATTCGGCAGGCTCAGCTCGTAATCGGCTTCCTCGAGATCGATACCGACCACGTAGGGAATACCGAGGCCCGCATCGAAATTGCCGTACAACTTCGGGTTGACGCTCGAGTTTTCGCGCTTGGTAAATCCCGCTTCCGGACTTGGTATATTGCGGCTGCTTTGCAGCACGTCGGCGTCGGTTTCGCGGCTCGTGGCATCGATACTGAAGTTGTGTTCGCCAAGGTTGCGCTCGTAACCAACTCGGTAAACGCTGGTGTCCTCGTCGATGAAATCTTCGGCGAAGCCTGGATTGATCTGCTTCGGGTCGTCCTCAAACTCAGCTTCGAGTAGCGCGCCTGGCAGTTCCAGCTCGTCGCCGATTTCCTGTATTTCGAAGTAGAGGCGGTTGGCATCCTCCCGGTACTCGAGCATCCCGCTGAAATTGGAGTTTTCTTCCGCGTTATGATCGCGATAGTGATCAGCTTTGAAAGTTTCTGCGGAAAGCCGATATCCCAGCGATTCGTTCAGTTTCATCGAAGAGTTGAACTGGATGCCGCGATAGTCGAAGCTGCCCAGGCGAGTGCTGACCTGATGGAAATTTTCTGCGGGGCCCTTGGTAATTATATTAACTACGCCGCCAACCGCCTGATCGCCATACAGTGCGCCTGCGCTACCGACCATAACTTCGATTCGCTCGATATCCCTGGGAAAAATATGGTGCAAGTCTGGTCCTGCGGTGTCGCTGTAATTGAGACGGCGGCCATTTACCAGGACCAGGGTATTGGCATTGGCGGTGGACGAAAACCCGCGCACGCTGATGCTGACTTCGGTTCCATTGCCGAACAGGTCATCTATCTGAATCCCGGGTATGCCACGTAAAAGTTCGCTGGTTGTCACCGCGCCACTGGTTTTGATGTCCTGTGCGCTCATGACGTAAACCGTGGCACTGGATTTGTTTTCCGCCTGTTCGGTGCGGGTGGGGGTGATGACAATGGGTCCAAGATCGGCGTAAGCCTGCAAGGGCATAACGGCCAGGCACAGGCAGGCCAGGGTAGCACGAGAGGTATTCATGTGGTTCTCCACTATAATCAGAGAGACACACACAGTTGGCGAGAATGGAACACCGCGACAAGCTGTGAGAACCGCCGCCCGCAGTTCTGGTCTTGTTAAGTCACTTTCAGGCCGGTCTCCGGACTTGGAAGCGGTTAGCTGGCTTCTCTACCGTTGCGGGGGCAGTACTCGATTTTCACGAGTTTCCCGATTCTCGCGCCAGTTGGCGCGCACCTGAAAACGTAGCGCAATGATGAAAAAAATATACCGCAATGTCCAGTTGAATTACGTCATGATGTCGCAGATAGACTATATTTGCGTCGACCCTGGTTCTGTCGCATGATCGCAGCCTTCAATAATCGCCGTTAGTTATCCGTGTTCAGTTTTAAATCCAGGGCCTGGCAACTAGGTTTAACCACGATTCTGCTGGTGGTGACCTATCTGTCTAGCCTGACATCAACTATTTCTACCTTCGAGTACGACCTGTTCCTCTACATCCTGGGTCTGCAACCGGACGACCGCGAACTCATCGCGATTTCATCGATTCGCGTCGCGCCGCAATGGAGCCTGTTGCTGGTCTATGCCCTGATTCTTGCCATCTACGTGCGCAAGTACACGCGCTCGCGGACGACCGCGGTTTCAATTCTGACGGTGATCCTGATTTTATTCGGATTGCTAATGCTTGAAATCATTCTTGCGGTCTTCGCTCAACTGTTTTTGCCGGTCGTTTTCCCGGCGTTGATCATGCTGCTGGTTTCTACGATTTACTGGGCGCTCGGCCTTTACCAGGGCTTTGACACCAGCTTACTGGCCCAGCACGAAGCGATCTCCCTGGCGGATGTGCGCAAGCGCATAAAAAAGGGTGATTTGCGCACCGCCCTGACCATGCTCAAGCAATGCCCCTATAGCGACGATCTGCTCGAAGTCGGTTACGAACTCGGCATGTTGCTGGAATCCGGCAAGCATTGGGCCAGCGCGCTGAACCTGTATCACTGGTTGTCGAACTATGATCCCGGCCTGAGCGATTTTGTTACCCGCATCGAGGAAATTCGTAAAAACCGGGCGCTGTTGCTCAAGCTAGGGAAGACTTTGCCAAAACCGGAGCCCGAGTCACCGACCATCGGCAACTATCAGCTGATACGCAAAATTGCCAAGGGTGCCACGGCGGTAATGTACGAAGCTACTGATATGCGCAGCCACAACCGCGTTGCGCTCAAGGTGATGACGCTGCGCCAGGAGGAAAACGACGATCGCGATCGAATCGAGCACTGGCTGCATGAAGCGGAAATTGTGGCGCAACTGGAGCATGACAATATCGTCAAAATCCATGATGCGGAAATGCTCGATGACAGCGCCTATATCGCGATGGACTATATTTCCGGTTACTCGATGTCCCTGCGCCTGCGTAAACGCGAGTACCTGACCGTCGGGGAATGTATCCGGATTTCGAGAGACATGCTGCGCGCGCTGGCCGTGGCACACAGTCACGGTATAGTGCATGGCGATATCAAACCCGCCAATATCATGTACGACGCGGTAAACGACACTTATATCCTGACCGATTTCGGCGCCGCCTATACCGAGCTGCGCGAGCGCAAGGCCGAAAATGTTATCGTCGGCACGCCGGCCTACATGTCGCCGGAACAGCTCGAGGGCAAAAAACTGGATGGACGTTCCGACCTGTTTTCGCTCGCGGTGACGCTGTACCACTTGCTCACCGGGCACCAGCCCTTTGCCGGCAACAGCCTGCCTGAATTGAAGAAAAACATCGTTGGCGAAGAGCCCGACCTCAACCACCTGACGCTGCCGGCCGGCATTACCGAAGTCATCATCAAGGCGCTGCAGAAAAAACCCTATATGAGATTCGCCGACGCACAGCAAATGCTGACTTCGGTGGAATTCTGTGAAAACCAGCTGCGCGAGCGCATGCAACGGCAATCGTGAAGCCAGTTGACTCCAAGACAATAGTTATCGTCGCGCAATTAATAAGCTATTCGGTCAGCACGGGGCCGGAATCAACGCGTTTTTTGCGCTCCCGCCAGGCGATCAGCATGCCGCCCGCGACGATCAGGAATACGCCCGGTATTAACTTGTCGAAGGGCGCTTCGTCGAAGAAGATCCAGCCCAGGATGAAGGCGAAGGGGATGCCGAAGTATTCATAGGGTGACAGGCTGGCGGGTTTGGCGAGCCGGTAGGCGCTGATCAGCCCCAGCACCGCACAGCCTCCGACCAAACCCATCGCGACCAGTAGCAGCCAGTCCCGGGTTGTGGCGACGGGCTGGTATCCGCTGGTCGAAAACAGGATGGCGAGTACCCCGATCAAGGCGCCGACCGATGCATACATGTTAATCAGCGAGGTGGGCACGTGATCGTCGAACAGCCTGACGCAGACGGTGGACAGCGAGTAACCGAAGGCGGCGCCGATCGGCAGCAGGCTGTAAGCGGTAAAAACTGCGCTGCCCGGGGCCATGATCAGTAAAACGCCGAGAAAGCCGATCAGTACCGCGAGCCAGCGCCAGATACCGACCTGATGCCCGAGTATCGGTATCGACAGCATCGTTATCAACACCGGGCTGATATAAGCCAGGGTGGAAGCGGTTGCCAGTTCCATTTTGGTGATCGACAGGTAAAAACAGAATTGCGCCAGGGCGATACTGAGGCCGCGCAGCAGTCCTAGTCGCCATTGCCTGATGCGCAGTTTTCGGCCGCGGGCGTGCCATTCACGCGATAGCAGCAGCACCAGCAGGCTTGGAATCAGCCCGAACAGGTTGCGAAAACTCGCCAGCTGCTGCACCGGATAGCGGTCGCCCAGGTACTTGATAATGACGCCCTGCAGGTCAAACAGCAGTATCGCGAACAGGACGTAGACGACCGCGCGCAGAAATTGTCTCGGGGCAGGCAGCATGCAGGGGTCTCGACGGGTGAGTGCAGTGCGCACGATTGCGGGTAATTTACCAAATTTTCACGGCAAGCGTAGACTCGTTAAAGCAATAGTCATAGAATATGCCTTCAAGAAGATGCTGCCTCCGCGGTGTTTACGATTATGAAATATTCGATGGGAAGAACCTGCGGTTCCTCCCATTTTTGTGCGCGCGCATTTTTTTGAAACCGGAGTATTTGTGCCCAAGACAGCAATACTAGCCCTGCAGGATGGAACCGTTTTCCACGGCAGTTCAATCGGCGCCGACGGCCTGTCTATCGGCGAGGTGGTATTCAATACCGCGATGACGGGATATCAGGAAATCCTCACCGATCCTTCTTATTGTCAGCAATTGATCACCCTGACTTATCCGCACATCGGCAATACCGGTGTTAACGACGAAGATGAAGAGGCCACCGAGATTCATGCCAGCGGCCTGATTATTCGTGATTTGCCCTTGCGCGCGAGCAACTGGCGCAGCCAGGGCAGCCTGCAGGATTATCTCGAGCGACGCGGCGTTGTCGGCATCGCCGATATCGATACCCGCAAACTGACGCGCATGCTGCGCGACGGCGGAGCACAGTCGGGCGCAATCATGGCGGGTGACGAGGTTTCCGAATCAGCGGCCATCGAAGCGGCCCGGAGTTTCGCCGGGCTCGCCGGCTGCGATCTCGCGCAGGTGGTTTCGACCGCGGAAGCCTATTCCTGGACGCAATCGACCTGGTCGCTCGAAGCCGGATATGTGGACAACAGCGAAACTCGATATCATGTGGTGGCCTACGATTACGGCATCAAGAAAAACATTCTCTGCATGCTAGCCGAGCGCGGCGCCCGGGTAACGGTGGTACCGGCTAAAACCCCGGCCGAGGAAGTGCTGGCAATGAATCCAGATGGTATATTTCTTTCCAACGGCCCGGGCGACCCAGAGCCCTGCGACTATGCGATCGCGGCAATAGCAGAAATTCTGGAGACCGAAATACCGGTGTTTGGCATTTGTCTCGGGCATCAACTGCTCGCACTGGCGAGTGGCGCCAGTACCGTCAAGATGAAGTTCGGCCATCACGGCGCGAATCACCCGGTGCAGGACCTGCGCAGCGGGGTGGTCATGATTACCAGTCAGAACCATGGTTTCGCGGTTGACGAGGCGAGCCTGCCGGAGTGCCTGCAGGCGACCCATCGCTCGTTGTTTGACGGCAGCCTGCAGGCGGTAGAACGCAGCGATAAGGCGGCCTTCAGCTTCCAGGGTCACCCCGAAGCGAGCCCGGGTCCGCACGACGTCGCCCCCTTGTTTGACCGGTTTATCGATTTGATTGCGACCTACAGGGGTCGCCAGGGAGCAGTCTGATGCCGCGCAGACAGGATTTAAAATCGGTGTTGATCATTGGTGCCGGGCCCATTGTAATCGGCCAGGCCTGCGAGTTTGACTATTCGGGGGCACAGGCCTGCAAGGCGCTCAAGGAAGAAGGCATTCGCGTGATCCTGATCAATTCCAATCCGGCCACGATCATGACCGATCCGGATACCGCGGATGCGGTCTACATCGAACCGATCCACTGGACCGCGGTCGAGCAAATCATCGCCTGCGAGCGGCCCGACGCCCTGCTGCCTACCATGGGTGGTCAAACCGCACTCAATTGCGCGCTCGACCTGGTGCGTGAGGGCGTGCTCGAAAAGTATGGCGTGCAAATGATCGGCGCCACGCGCGAAGCGATCGACATGGCCGAAGACCGCGAACAGTTTCGCGTCGCCATGTCGGAAATTGGCTTGAAGACGCCCAAGGCGTTTATTGCGCACAGCCTCGAGGAAGCCTGGCAGGGGCAGTCGCAAATTGGCTTCCCGGTCATCATCCGTCCCTCCTTCACGATGGGTGGCAGCGGCGGCGGGATTGCTTACAACCGCGAAGAATTCGATGACATCATCCGACGCGGGCTTGACCTGTCGCCCACCAGCGAGGTCCTGATCGAAACCTCGGTGCTCGGCTGGAAAGAGTTCGAGATGGAAGTGGTGCGCGATAAAAACGACAACTGCATTATTATTTGTTCGATCGAAAATCTCGATCCGATGGGCGTGCATACCGGCGATTCGATTACCGTGGCGCCGGCGCAGACCCTGACCGACAAGGAATACCAGATCATGCGCAACGCCTCGCTCGCCGTTTTACGCAAGATCGGCGTCGAAACCGGCGGCTCCAACGTGCAGTTTGCGATTAATCCCGAAGACGGTGAAATGATCATCATCGAGATGAATCCGCGGGTATCGCGCTCCTCGGCGCTGGCCTCCAAGGCGACCGGATTTCCGATCGCCAAGGTCGCAGCCAAGCTTGCGGTTGGTTACACCCTGGACGAATTACAGAACGATATTACCGGCGGCGCCACCCCGGCGTCGTTCGAACCCAGCATCGATTACGTCGTCACCAAGATTCCGCGTTTTACCTTCGAAAAATTCCCGCAGGCGGACGACCGCCTGTCGACACAAATGAAGTCGGTCGGTGAAGTCATGGCGATCGGGCGTAATTTCCAGGAATCCTTCCACAAGGCGCTGCGCGGTCTCGAGACCGGTGTATTCGGGCTCGACCCGATTGTCGATCAGGACGACGATCCCGAGGAACTCGAGGATCTGTACCGCACCGAGTTACGTTTGCCCGGCGCCAAACGAATCTGGTATGTCGCCGATGCGTTTCGCTCGGGTTACAGCCTCGAGCGGATTTTCGAACAGACCGCGATCGACCCCTGGTTTCTGGTGCAGATCCAGGAACTGGTGCAGATCGAAAGGAATCTGAGCGGGCGCGGCCTCGACTCACTGGACGCGGTGGAAATTCGCGCCTTGAAGCGCAAGGGATTTTCCGATCATCGACTGGCGCAGCTGCTCGCCTGCGACGAGTTCAAGTTTGGTGCGCGCCGCCGTGAACTGGGCGTCAGGCCGATTTACAAACGGGTCGACACCTGCGCCGCAGAATTCGCTTCGAGCACCGCCTACCTGTATTCGAGCTACGACGAAGAGTGCGAGGCGCGCCCCAGCGAGCGCGATAAAATCGTCGTCCTCGGTGGCGGTCCAAACCGCATCGGCCAGGGTATCGAGTTCGACTATTGCTGCGTGCATGCGGCACTGGCGATGCGCGAAGACGGATACGAGACGATCATGATCAACTGTAATCCGGAAACCGTGTCGACCGATTACGACACCTCGGACCGGCTTTACTTCGAGCCGCTGACTTATGAAGACGTACTCGAAATCATCCACCTGGAAAAACCCAGGGGCGTAATCGTGCAATTTGGCGGCCAGACGCCGCTTAACCTGGCGCGCGCGCTGGAAGCCGCCGGGGTGCCAATCATCGGCACCACGCCCGATTCGATCGACCTCGCCGAGGACCGCGAGCGTTTCCAGAAAATGGTCCAGGAACTAAACCTGTTACAGCCACCCAATCAGATCGCTTTCAACGTCGAATCCTCGGCTGAACTCGCCGAGCAGGTGGGTTTTCCGCTGGTGGTACGGCCTTCCTATGTGCTTGGCGGCCGGGCGATGGAGATCGTCTATGACCAGGAAGACCTTGCGCGCTACATGGGCGCAGCGGTCAAGGTAACGCGCGATTCGCCGGTACTGCTGGATCGTTTTCTCGACGAAGCGGTCGAGGTGGATGTCGATGCAATCTGCGATGGGGAGCAGGTGTTAATCGGGGGATTGATGGAGCATATCGAGCAGGCGGGCGTGCATTCAGGCGATTCGGCCTGCTCGTTGCCACCCTATACGTTGTCCGCGGAAATACAGCAACGCCTGTGCGACCAGGTTGGCGCCATGGCGCGCGCGCTCAAGGTCGTGGGCTTGATGAACACCCAGTTTGCCATCAAGGGTGACGAGGTTTATATCCTCGAAGTCAATCCCCGCGCTTCGCGCACCGTGCCCTTCGTCTCCAAGGCGACGGGCGTGCCGCTGGCCAAGATAGCCGCGCGCTGTATGGTTGGGCAAAGTCTGCTGCAACAGGGCCATACGCGACAGGTGGTGCCGAATTTCGTGTCCGTCAAGGAATCCGTGTTTCCGTTTGCCAAATTCCAGGGGGTCGACCCGATTCTCGGTCCGGAAATGAAGTCTACCGGGGAAGTCATGGGCATCGGGCAGAGCTTTGCCGAAGCCTATGCCAAGGGCATGCTGGCGTCGGGCGCGAGAATCCCGGAACCCGGAACCGCGTTTTTAAGCGTACGCGAAACCGATAAGAAAGGCATTGTCGAACTGGCACGCGAGTTACACGACAGGGGTTTCAAGCTGGTTGCGACCGGGGGTACTGCGAAAGTGATTCGTGAGGGTGGGGTTGAGTGTCAGCATGTTAATAAGGTCAAGGAAGGGCGCCCGCATGTGGTCGACATGATCAAAAACGGTGAAATCGCGCTAATCGTGAATACTACCGAGGGACGCTCGGCCATCGCGGAGTCCTACGCCATCCGCCGCGAGGCAATTATGCATTCGGTATGCTATACCACTACCTTATCTGGCGGTAAGGCTACCTGCCAGGCGATGTCCCACCGCGAAATAAAAGAAGTATATTGCTTACAATCTTTACACTAGGCGACTCAAAATGAATCAGATACCGCTTACCGCCACGGGCGCAGAAAGGCTCAAGCTCGAGCTCAGGGAATTAAAATCGGTCAAGCGCCCGGCCGTGATCGAAGCGATCGCAACCGCTCGCGAGCATGGCGATTTGAAGGAAAATGCCGAGTACCATGCCGCGCGCGAAGAACAGAGTTTTACCGAAGGCCGAATTGCCGAACTCGAAGCGGCGCTGTCCAATGCACAGATCATCGACGTGACTCAGCTCAAGCCTAGTGAGCGGGTGGTGTTCGGTTGCACCGTGGAATTACTCGACGTGGCCACCGACAATGAAGCCTCCTACCAGATCGTGGGCGATATCGAGGCTGACATCAACGAAAACCGTATCGCGATCAGTTCACCCATCGCGCGCGCGTTAATCGGCAAGGAAGAAGGCGAAGAAGCCGTGGTCGACGCCCCGGGCGGTACCATGGAATACGTCATCACCGGGGTGCAGTACATATAGCCCCCCCCCTCATCATCGAAATTCCTGTTAATCACTCGCTTCGGTATAACCGGTATCCCTTCGACGGCGCGGCCATTGGAGAGGGTTTTCGGGAACGCCGTGAATACATCCATGTAGGCTCGTGCGCGCCGTCCCTGGCGCGCAACGTCCCGAAAACCCTCTCCAATACCCACGCCTCGAAATCGCGCTAACTTAATAAGGCACTTATCGTAATCGATAATAACGAAGCGACTAATTACAGGATCGCGCCGTCGAAGGGACTTGTGAATCCGGACCGGCCCCGGAAGAAATTATGCGGCGAGGATCAGGTACCGATGATTGCGGCGAAACGGTTGCTTTCCTT
>CAMYML010000027.1:0-21311 GCA_947259305.1 uncultured Gammaproteobacteria bacterium
ACGAAAATATTGGCTTCATCGATAAATTTCATCGCGGGATCATACCATCCGGAAATAAAAAAGCCTCGCGAG
Organism: uncultured Gammaproteobacteria bacterium; assembly: GCA_947259305.1. Classification (GTDB taxonomy): domain Bacteria; phylum Pseudomonadota; class Gammaproteobacteria. The sequence goes on from CAMYML010000027.1 coordinate 73, forward strand.
GGCGAGGCTTTCGAAGTCGGGTCTGACGAGGTTTGCCGTTAGTTCACCACGTTGATAAAGGTGCGGTTGTTGCGCCCCTTGACCTTGAATTCGACCTTGCCTTCCGCCTTGGCGTAGAGCGTGTGGTCCTTGCCGCAGCCGACGTTATCGCCAGGGTGAAATTTGGTGCCGCGTTGACGCACCAGGATGTTACCCGGAATCACCGCTTCACCACCGAATTTCTTGACGCCCAGGCGCTTGGATTCTGAATCGCGACCGTTGCGGGTACTGCCCGCCGCTTTTTTATGTGCCATTGTCTACAACCTATGCCTTGATCTCGGTTACTTCGATTTCAGTATAGCTCTGGCGATGACCCATCTGGCGGCGCGAGTGTTTGCGCCGGCGGAATTTGACGATTTCCACCTTGTCGCCACGGCCGTGCGCGGTAATCTTTGCGGTCACGGTGGCCTTATCGAGCGTCGGGGTTCCTACTGAAACCTTGTCGCCGTCGGCAACCATCAACACGTTATCGAGCTTGACGGTCGAACCTTCGTCGCCGGCGAGCTTTTCTACGCGCAGGGTTTCACCCTTGGTTACCTTGTACTGTTTTCCGCCGGTGGCGATGACAGCGTACATGTGTTACTCCGAGCAATACTGAAAAAGGGGGCGAATTCTAGCGGCTGGCGGGGTGCCCGTCAATGCCTTTAACCGGTTGATTCGCGGATTAAAGTTGCTGGATTGGGAAATCCCGAACGCAGGCAACCGGTGAAGCCCCTTGCGACTGGCTGGGTGATCTGCGAATCCCTGATAAATTCTGAATTTTTGAATGGCAAAAAGCGGATTGAGGATGTGCTTAACCCAGCCTTTATGCCGCAAGAATCCCCGGCGGTTGTCCGCAGTTTGGGGCTATCAGGATTGCAGGTCTGATATTCAATATCGCTCGAGGATTACCCGTATATCTGGACCTAGAAGTGAAAGAAACCGTTGACGAAGGCGCCGTCGTACTCGAGGTCGGAATCGAGGTTATCGGCATCGTCGAGCTCGAGCGAAAATGTCCGTACTCCGCCTTCGATACCAAATCCGATTTTCGACTCGTAACCCAGCTTCAGGGTCGTGTCTTCGACGCTGTTATCGCCGCTGCTGAGGGTGCTGACGTCGGCACCCACATAGAATCCGCTAAACGGCAAATCGAACCTGGCGGACAGGTAGAGCAGTGGAATGGTTTCGTCTACGCCGATAATGCTGGGGGTCGTATTGGCGCTGCCAACCAGCGACACTTCGCCGTCAAAACGTTTCACGTCGAGGCCGATATCGAGGTTGACCCAGTTATCCAGGACTTCGTAATACAAAACGATATCGTCATGCGATAAATCGATGCTGCTACGCACCGTTTCGCCGGCGCTATAGGTTTGCCCCTCGAAAGTAATATCGCTGGATATCGCCTTTTGGCCCTTGCTATCCAGACCGACGGCCTGATACCTGAAATTCGGCAAAAACGGCACCGGGTGTTCGAGGCTTATCACCAGGGACGATTCGGATGAAGCATCGACTCCCAGGTCGTCAGAAATATTGACGCTGGTACCGCCAGTACTATTGAAACTGCCCGACAGGTCCGGGTCCCAGTACGAGGCGCCAATACTGAAACCGATCAGATCGGCGCGGCCAGGAGTGGAAAACAAAAGCGCCAGGGCTGCAACTGCAAGGATATTTAACGTTGGTTTCATTTACTAACTCGTCAGGTAAACAGGTGATTTATCACACTAGTATAGTTCAAGAACGGGGGTCATGGTTTGTAAAAGTAGCAGCTAAAGTATCCGCTTGCCGTATTTTTCGATGGTGTCGTCACGCAGCGTCAGTCCGAGGCCGGGGGCATTCTTAAGCTGCAGCATGCCATCCGCGATAAGCGGGGGATCCTGGAAAAGTTCCGCCTGCAGGGGGTCCCGCTCCGGATCGGTAAAGGACTCCACGATCAATCCCGCGGGGTTGGCGGCAACAATATGCGCGTGGATAAAACAGTCATGGTGGGGCGCGACGGCAACATGGTTCAATTCCGCCAGCGCCGCCAGCTTGCGGCCCATGGTGAAGCCGCCCATGCGCGTGCAGTCAAACTGGAGGATCTGGATCGCCTGCTCCTCTAGCAGCGCGCGGCAGCCGTGCGCATTCGACTCGCTCTCGCCGGCAGACAATGGAATATCGGTTTTTTGCGCGAGTAATTTAAGCAAGCGCCGATCGTCATACCAGTGCAGGGGTTCCTCCAGCCAGCGCGGATTCACCTCGGGCAAACGTTTCACGGCGGCGAGCGCGGTGGTTAAATCCCAGCCGCAATTGACGTCGATCATCAATTCCGCCGCGTCGCCAATAACGTCGCGGATGACGTGCAGGCGCTGCATATCCTGCTCCAGGCTGAGCGCCCCAATCTTGGCTTTGAACGCCCGGTGCCCCTGGGATTTGAGCATTTGCATTTCCTCGCGCAGCTCATCCAGGTCCTTGCCTTCGCGGTAATAACCGCAGGTTACGTAGCAAGGCACGGCGTCGCGGTGTCCACCCAATAAACGATAAAGCGGCAGTCCGCTCTGTTTCCCGAGGATGTCCCACATGGCGATATCCACCGCGGCCGATGCGAGCACGATTTCGGACTTACTCCAGCCTTTTTCCGCCGCGACTGGCTGCCAGGTCAATGCGATCAACTCTTCGTACAGGCGTTCCGGTGCCAGGGCATCGGCGCCGATTATGATTTCTCGCAGGCCGTCGCGAAACATTTGCGCCGTTTTTTCGAGTGAGCCATTGCTGCTGCCAAGCCCGAAACCCGAGACGCCGGCGTCGCTGTGCAGCACAACCAGTAATTCGTTCGCCGCCGGAACGGGGAAATGGCTGACCCAATGCGGGCGCGCATCTTCGGGCCCACCCAGTATGTAAACCTCGATTTCGCTAATTTTCATGCTGTCACTCTCGGTATCAGTCGATGTTGAATCTGGCAAATCGCGTAATCGCGAGCGTTAGCAACAGCAGTGCGGTCGCGCTGACGACGATGGCGGGGCCGGTTTGCCAGTCGAAATGGTAAGAGCCGGTGATGCCGCCGGCGAGTGCGCCGAGGCCGTAGAGCGCGCTGAGTGCGACCATTTGTTCCGGGCTGCGGCTGAACAGGCGCGCACTGGTGGTCGGGATCACCAGCATCGCGGCGATCAGCAATACGCCCATGACTTTCATCATCACCGCCACCAGCAGCGCTATCATGGTGTACATCAGAAACTGAACCTTGCGCACCTCGATACCCTCGGCCTGGGCGATTTCGCGGCTCACCGAAACGGCGACAAAGCTACGCCAGTGATGGGCCAGCAAAATCAGCAACACCAGCGTGGTGACCAGCAGGCTCAGCAGGTCGGTGCCTGTGGTCGCCAGCAGATCGCCAAACAGAATGGCTTCGAGGTTGACGCTTTGCGCCGGCAGCAGGCCAACCAGGATGATACCGCCGGCGAGCCCGGTGTGCGAAATAATCGCCAGCGTGGTTTCCGACAGCGCGCTATTGAAACTGCTGACCCGGCTCAATGAATATACGATCAGTAGCGCTACTGCGAGCACGCCGAAGATCGGCATCACAGACAGCATCAAACCGAGGCCGACACCGAGCACGGCCGCGTGCCCGAGGGTATCGCTCAGAAATGCCAGCCGCTGCCACACCATCAGGCAGCCCATGGGCGCGGCGATGATGACCATGATCAAGCCCGCAACAACGCTGCGCAGTAGATAATCGTCGAGCCATTCAGTCATGCTGGTGCTCCGCATGATCGCCGGAGACATCGTGCACATGGTCGTGATGATGGGTGTAAATCGCGATCGAGTCCGCCGCCTGCTGACCGAACAGTGCGAGGTACTCCGGATGCTGGCTCACCGACTCGGGAAGGCCCGAACAGCACAGGTGCTGGTTCAGGCACAATACCTGGTCGGTTTGCGACATCACCAGGTGCAGATCGTGGGACACCAGCAGCACCGCGCACTGCAGTTGTGAACGAAACTCGCCGATCAACTGGTACATCCGGACTTCACCGGTAACGTCGACGCCCGAGGTCGGTTCGTCGAGCACGATCAGATCGGGCTCGCCGAGCGTGGTGCGCGCTAGCAGTACCCGCTTCAGTTCGCCTTCGGACAGCGCGCGCACCTGGCGTTGTTTCAGATAGCCAACATCGGTTTGCGCCAGCGCGTGATCGATTTCGCGCTCGCTGGCGCTTTGGGTGAGCTGGAGCAGGCGTTCCACCGTGAGCGGCATCAGCGTGTTGACGTAAACTTTCTGCGGCAGATAGCCGATGCGCAGTCCGGGCCGGCGCTCGATTTCACCCTCGAAACCGGTGATCAACCCGGTAACGATGTTAGTCAGGGTCGACTTGCCGGCGCCGTTGGGGCCGATAATTGTCGTGATCTGCGCGGGTTTGAGCTCGAAGCTGACGCGGTCGAGAATCTGGCGGCCAGCCAGCACGTAGCTGACATCCCGCGCGCGCAGCAACAAATCATCCGGCATGTTTCTGGCACTCCGCACAAACCCCGGTTATTTCGACGACCGAGTGATCGACCGCGAAACCGAGATTGTCGGCTTCGGCCAGCAGGCCGTCGTCATTGCCCTCGAGCTCGGCAACCTGCTCACAGTCGCGGCAAATCAGAAACTGCGCGCCGCAACGATGCCCGGGCTGGACGCAGGAAATGAACGCGTTCCTGCTTTCGATCCGGTGGATCAGGCCTTCGCTCATCAGGAACTCGAGCGCGCGATAAACAATCGGCGGCGCGACATGCTCCTCGCCGGCGGACTGGTTCAATTCGGCCAGAATATCGTAGGCGCCCATCGGTTGATGGCTGGCCAGCAAAGCCTCGAGTACCTGGCGGCGGCGCGCAGTCAGGCGCAGCTTGCGTTCGGCACAGAGCTGGGTGGCTTCGGACAGCAGCTGACGCTGACAGCGGCGATGATCATGCTTGCGAAAAGCGATTTCTGGTGGTCGGGGTTTGCCAGGCATAGTGTTATATTATAACGTATCGAATATCTGCTTGCACCCTGACCCGAATCCTATCGATGCGACTGCTCCTGTTACTGCTATGCCTGCAACCCGCGCTACTGTCGGCAGCGCCGCGAGTGGTGACCTCGATTACGCCCCTGCATGAAATCGTCAGCGCGCTGATGGCGGGTATCGCCGAGCCGCAGCTGATTATCGAAAATCAAAATTCGCCGCATCACTTTGCCTTCAAGCCCTCGCACATGCGACGCCTGCAACAGGCCGAGCTGGTCATCTGGATCGATCGACATTTCGAGGCAGGATTCAATCGCATCGAGGAGATTCTGCCGCCGACGGCTCGTGGGCTCGCGCTACTGCCGGCGCTGGGCACGGGTAATAACGACGGGCATTTCTGGTACTCGCCGAAACTGCTGCAAAAAAGCATCGCAATTCTGGCGCAATCGCTGGCAGAACTCGACCCGGAAAACCGGCCTGGTTATCAGCAAAACGCGCAGGCCCTGACCCAGGCGGTGGCGGCATGGCGTGGACGCATGCTCGAGCGCTGGCAGGCCGCGGGATACAGGCTATTGACGGATCATGGCTTCCTGGCGCATTTCGCGTCCGACCTCGATCGGTTCGAGATCGCGTCGATCCAGGATCATCACGCTGCGCATGGCGGCCTCAAGAATCTCAATCGAGTCGAACAATGGCTGCGCCAAAAGCCGGCCGCCTGCCTGTTGACGCTTGAATCCTCGCCAGCGCCGCTTGCCAGGAGTCTCGCCGCCAAGTACCAACTCGAGATTATCAATATCGCCGCCATCAGCGACACCGATCCCCGGCTGAACGCAATTTTGCGGCGCCTCGAGCAACTCGAAATAGCGCTCGAAATCTGTCTGCCTCCTGAATAATTGGGACAGATTTTACTCTGAGTAATAATTTACTACGGCAGCTTGAAATCGCCCCCGAACGCTGCCAGCCTCCGGCATTAAGGGGTAGATTTTACTCCGAGTAAAAATTACTGGTAAGTGGCTTTGCTGCATTCGGGCAATCTACCTGGGCCGTTTAAAAACCAGCACATTTTCGGGGATAAATCCTGTCTATGTACGCAAAACGAGATTCGATTGCCAAGATCGATGGCAAGGGCTACATTGACTGCCAATCAAGATTAGGAAATCGATATGACCAAGCCCATTGGTTCGGACCAGTTGACGCCGCTATACATTTACGATGACGGCGAACGCAAGCGACTGGTCGAAGCAGCCGCGCAACTGCCGTCGGTGGAAATCAGTTCCGCCGCGGCCGCCAACGCGGTGATGCTGGGCGGCGGTTACTTCACACCGCTGCAGGGCTACATGAACCTGGCCGACGCGCTGGGCTGCGCCGACAACATGCATATGAGCGACGGCCGCTTTTTCCCGGTACCGATCCTGAACCTGGTTGAATCGATCGCCGACATCGAGGGCGCCGAGCGAATCGCGCTGCGCGACCCCAATGTTGACGGCAACCCGGTAATCGCGATTCAGCAGGTCGACAGCATCGAAACCGTCAGCGATGAACAGATGGCGCTGATGACCGAAAAGGTGTATCGCACGCTCGACCCGGAGCACCCTGGCGTGGCGGCCTTCAACGGCCACGGCCGTTACGCTATCGGCGGACCGATCCAGGTGCTGAACTTCAGTTATTTCGAAACCGAATTTCCCGATACCTTCCGTACCGCGGTGCAAATTCGAGATGAAATCGAACGCCGCGGATGGCAGCGAGTGGTTGCATTTCAGACCCGTAACCCGATGCATCTCGCGCATGAAGAGCTGTGCCACATGGCCATGGATCGCCTGAATTGCGACGGCCTCGTGATTCACATGCTGCTGGGCAAGCTCAAACCGGGAGACATTCCGGCCGACGTACGCGACGGTGCGATTCGCACCATGGTCAAACTCTACTTCCCGGAAAACAGCGCGATCGTCACCGGTTATGGCTTCGATATGCTCTATGCCGGCCCGCGCGAAGCCGTGCTGCACGCCTATTTCCGGCAAAACATGGGCGCGAGCCATTTCATCATCGGGCGCGATCACGCCGGCGTTGGCGACTATTACGGCGCTTTTGACGCACAAACCATCTTCGATACCGAGGTTCCCGAGGACGCGCTCGAAATCGAAATCTTTCGCGCCGACCACACCGCCTGGTCGAACAAGCTGAATCGCGTGGTCATGATGAACGAGGCGCCGAATCATACCAAGGACGATTTCGTGCTGCTGTCAGGCACCCGGGTGCGCGAAATGCTGAGCCAGGGAATCGCGCCACCGAAGGAGTTTTCGCGCCCCGAGGTTGCTGAAATCCTGATTAACTATTACCAGTCGCTATAACAAAAATCCGCGCTAAAGCTAGATCGCGGGCAGTGTCTTTGCGATACTCCGCACTATGTCTGAAGCAGCAGTAACATCGAGTCAACCCTTCACGCTGGATGACCTCAAGAACCTGACCGACGGTGATATGCTGCGGGTAAACCAGGTGATTACCGATAACCTGGCATCCGAGGTGGTGCTGATCAACCAGCTCAGCCGGCATATCATCCTGAGCGGTGGCAAACGCCTGCGCCCGATGATGGTCATTCTCTCGGCCAAAGCCTGCCATTATCAGGCAGGGGATGATGCCCTGCTCGCCGCGGTGGTCGAGTTTATTCATACGGCAACGCTACTGCATGACGATGTCGTCGATGATTCGGAGATGCGCCGTGGTCAGCAAACCGCAAGCACCATCTGGGGCAACGAAGCCGCGGTGCTGGTCGGCGATTACCTCTACTCGCGCGCCTTCCAGATGATGGTGCGCGCACAGTCCATGGCGATCATGGACCTGTTGGCGAACACCACCAACACCATCGCCCAGGGTGAAGTGCTGCAGCTGCTAAATATCAGGGATCCCGATACCAGCGAAGCCCGCTACCAGGAAGTCATCTATGCCAAGACCGCCTGCCTGTTCGAAGCCGCGGCGCGCATCGGTGCGATGCTGGGCCAGGCCGGGGCCGAACACGAAGCCGCGCTGCAGGCCTACGGCAAACATCTCGGCGTCGCGTTTCAACTGGTCGACGACGCACTGGATTATTCCGCGGACAGCGATGAACTCGGCAAAAACGTCGGCGACGATCTCGCCGAGGGCAAGCCGACGCTGCCCTTGATCCGCGCGATGGAAACCGGCAACGACAGCCAGCGGAACCTGATCCGGGACGCGATCGAATCCGGCAAGGCCGAGCGTTTCGATGAAATCAACCGGGCGATAATCGACACCGGCGCCTTGCAGTACACCGTCGATCTGGCGCATGCGCAGGCCGGGCTGGCCAAGCAAAGCATCGCGAAATTAAGTGATAGCGAACATAAACAGGCGCTGCTGTTTCTCGCCGACTACGCGGTTGAACGTAGCTACTAGGCCGCTGAAGTCAATTGCGGTGCCTGCAGCGAAGCGCCCAGGGCCAGGCTGATGTCGAGGCACATATCGGTTTGATTCAGCGTATAGAGATGAAAACTATCGACGCCCTCACGGTTGAGCCTTTCACACAGGTCGACGGCCAGATCCAGCGCCAGCCGGTAGCGCGCCTCGGGCTGATTCCCCGCTTTCGCGAACAGGGCGGCATAGCGACCGGGTATCGTTGCCCCGCAGCGTTCACTGAATCCCCTGACCTTGTCCAGATCGTGTATCGGCAAAATGCCCGGAACGATCGGTTTATCGATCCCGCTGCAGCGCGCGCGATCGCGAAAACGCAAGAAGCAGTCGGCGTCAAAAAAGTACTGGGTGATCGCGCGCTGCGCGCCGGCATCGAGCTTGTCACGCAGCGCCTGTAAGTCGGTCATCGCATTGCGCGCCAGAGGATGGGTCTCGGGATAGGCCGCAACGCTGATATCGACATCACCGAGCGCGCGCAGATCCACTATTAACTCTGCGACCGACGGGTAGCCAGCGCTCGCGGCCGTTTCCTGCTCGACCGAATCACCGCGCAAAGCGACAAACCGCCGGATTCCGGCAGCGTAAAATTGTCGCGCTACGGCATGCACCTGCCGCCTGCTGGCATTGCTGCAGGTCAGGTGCGCCGCCACCGCCACCGGTGAATCATGATGCATCGAGATTGCGCTTTCGACGCTCACCTCCTGGGCGCTCCCCAGGGCGCCGTAGGTCATCGAGAAAAACGCTGGCCTCAGGCGCTCCAGCTGCCCGACCGCGCGCCATAAACGGCGCTGCATTTGCTCGCTGCGGGGTGGGAAAAATTCGTAGGAAAAGTCGATGCTCTGTTTTGTTTTCATGGTCGTGTCGTGGATTAGTTTCAGGCCTCGGTGGCGAGGCTCAGGGTATGCAGTTTCTGGCGTTGATACGCCTGCCAGAATTTGACCGTAAGTGGATCGCCCACCAGTTGCTCTGTTTTCTGGTGAGCTATCAAGCCAACTTTTTTAAAACACTGACGGATTTCGCCGTCGGTAAATCCCAGCCGGTGATGCTGGAACTGACTGCGCAATTTTTCCTCGGTATGGGCGGCAAAATCCACCACCAGCAACCTGCCGCGCGGCCGCAACACCCGCGCCGCCTCGCGGATTACCTCGAGCGGATCGTCGCTGTAATGCATCACCATGTGCAGCACCGCCAGGTCGACACTGGCGTCTTCCAATGGCAATTGATACATGTCGCCCTTGCGCACGTGAATATTCTTCAGGCCCTTGCCCTCGATATTACTGCGCGCCACGGCGAGCATGTCGTTGCTGAGATCGATACCGACGCCGCGACTCGCCTGCGGCGCCAGAATTTCCAGGATACGACCGGTTCCGGTGCCGATATCGAGCAGTTCCTGCACCGGCTCGTCACCCAGAATCTCGAGCAGCTTTTTTTCGACCTGCCGTTGCGGTACATAAAGCGAACGGATCGTATCCCAGGACTTTGCTACCGTGTGAAAATAATCCTGCGCCTGTTTAGCGCGTGCGTCGCGCACCTGCTGCAGACGCGAAAAGTCACGATGAAGTCCGGCATCGGCTTGCGGAATCAGCCCGACCAGCGCCTGTGCAAGCCCGGCAACCGCGGCACCGTCAGGCACACGAAAGAATACCTGCGCGCCTTCAGGCAAGCGCTCCAGCAGGCCCGCTTCGACCATGACTTTCAGATGCCGCGACACCCGGGGCTGACTTTGTCCCAGGATTTTCACCAGTTCCGATACGCTGAGCTCGGCGCGCGCGCACAGCGCCAGTATACGCAGGCGGCTATGTTCACCCGCGGCGCGTAATCCAACCAGTAAAGCTTCCAGTGTTTGCATTTTACTTGAATAATGATATAAAGATATCTTTATATCTTAATTACAAGCTGGAATAAGTCAAATGAAAAATACTCGCATCGCTGACGCACTGCATCAACGCATCCTCCTGCTCGATGGCGCCATGGGCACGATGATCCAGGCGCATGGGCTAAACGAACAGGACTATTGCGGCGAGCGCTTCAGGGACTGGTCGGTAGAATTGCGCGGCAACAACGACCTGTTGTCCCTGACCCGGCCGGACATCATTCAATCCATTCACGAAGCCTACCTAGACGCCGGGGCCGACATTATCGAAACCAATAGCTTCAACTCGACCCGCATCGCGCTGGCGGATTATCAAATGGAATCGCTTGCCGCGGAGCTTAATCAGGCCTCGGCCCGGCTGGCGCGCGCCGCCGTCGACCGGTTCAAGCAGAGCAACCCGCAGCATCCGCGCTGGGTTGCCGGCGTGCTCGGGCCTACCAATCGCACCGCCAGCCTGTCACCTGATGTGAGCGACCCCGGCTTTCGCAACGTCGATTTCGAGCAACTGGTCAGCGCCTACCTGGAATCGGCGAGCGCCCTGATAGACGGCGGCGTCGACCTGTTGCTGATCGAAACCGTGTTTGACACGCTCAACGCGCGGGCCGCCATATTTGCTGTCGAGACCCTGTTCGACAAGCTCGGCAGGCGCCTGCCTCTAATCGTCTCGGGTACGATTACCGACGCTTCCGGCCGCACGCTTTCGGGACAAACCTGTGAAGCCTTCTGGCATTCTATCCGCCACGCCCGGCCACTTGCGGTGGGTCTGAACTGCGCGCTTGGCCCGGCCGAACTGCGTCAGTACATCGATCGGCTGGCAGGTGTCGCAGACTGCTATATCAGCGCACACCCTAACGCCGGACTGCCCAACGAATTCGGCGGCTACGACGAGAGCGCCGACGATATGGCAGCGCATATCGGTGAATGGGCGCGCTCGGGGCTGGTCAATATCGTCGGCGGTTGCTGCGGTACGACACCCGAACACATCCGTGCGCTACGCGCCGCGGTTGATGGTGTCGCAGCGCGCAGGCTCCCGGCCACCAGCCCCACTTGCCGGCTGGCGGGCCTGGAAGCTTTCAGCATCGGCGCGGATTCGCTCTTCGTCAACGTCGGCGAGCGTTGCAATGTCACCGGCTCGGCCTTGTTCAAACGCCTGATCGTCGAGCAGGACTACGAGACCGCGCTCGGGATCGCGCGTCAGCAGGTCGAAAACGGCGCCCAGCTCATCGATATCAACATGGATGAGGGCTTGCTCGAATCTGTCCACGAGATGCGTCACTTCCTGAACCTGATCGCGAGCGAGCCCGATATCTCGCGCGTGCCGGTCATGATCGATTCTTCGCGCTGGGAAGTAATCGAGGCCGGGCTGCAATGCGTGCAGGGAAAATCGGTCGTCAATTCGATCAGCCTCAAGGCCGGTGAAGATGAGTTCGTGCGCCAGGCGAGCCTGTGCAAGCGTTACGGCGCCGCGGTCGTGGTCATGGCCTTCGACGAACAGGGCCAGGCCGACAATGTCGAACGCCGGGTCGAAATCTGCAGCCGGGCTTATCGCATTCTCGTCGATCAACTCGAATTCGAAGCCGAAGACATCATTTTCGATCCTAATATTTTCGCGATCGCGACCGGCATGCCCGAGCATAATCATTTCGGTCTGGCTTTCATCGAGGCGACGCAGGCGATCAAACGAGAACTCCCGGGTGCTCTGGTTTCGGGCGGCCTGTCTAATGTCTCGTTTTCGTTCCGCGGCAATGACCCGGTACGCGAGGCAATCCACGCGGTGTTTCTCTACCACGCAATCCGCGCGGGCATGGATATGGGAATCGTCAACGCCGGTCAACTCGCGATCTACGAAGATATTCCGCCGGCCTTGCGCGACGCGGTCGAAGACGTGGTGTTGAATCGTGATCCGGGCGCCACCGAACGCCTGCTCGCAATCGCCGATAGCTATCGCGCACAGGGAACGGAGAGTCAGGCGGCACAGGCCGAATGGCGTGACTGGCCGGTCAATGAACGCCTGCATCACGCGCTGGTCAAGGGTATCGCTGACCATATCGTGGCGGATACCGCTGCGGCCCTGCAGCTGGTGGAGTCACCGCTGCAGTTGATCGAAGGACCCTTGATGGACGGCATGAATACGGTCGGTGATTTGTTCGGTGCCGGAAAAATGTTTTTGCCGCAGGTGGTCAAGTCCGCGCGCGTGATGAAAAAGGCCGTGGCCTGGCTCGAGCCATTAATGCAGGCCGACCAGACGCGCAGCAACTCCGCCGGTAAAATTCTGCTCGCGACCGCCAAGGGCGATGTTCATGATATCGGTAAAAACATCGTCGGCGTGGTGTTGCAGTGCAACGGCTACGAAGTGATCGATCTCGGCGTCATGGTGCCAGCCGAAACCATCTTCGAGGCGGCACGCAAGCACGCCGTCGACCTGATCGGCATCTCGGGATTGATCACCCCGTCGCTCGAGGAAATGACCCATGTCGCGAAGGAAATGCAGCGCCAGGGTTTCGAGATACCGTTGCTGATCGGCGGTGCGACTACGTCGAAAATGCACACCGCGGTCAAGATCGACCCGCACTATCGGCAACCCGTGGTTTATGTTGCCGATGCGTCGCGCTGCGTGGGCGTAGCCAGCAATTTATTGAGCAAGGATCGGCGCGCTGATTTTCTCGACAGGATTAATCAGGAATACGATCACTACCGCGAACGCTTCCAGGCCAGGCTGGAACAGCGCGAATTCCTGAGCCTGACCGCGGCGCGATCGAATTGCCTGCAAATCGACTGGAAAAACTACCAGCCACCGCTGCCCGCGCAGCCGGGCATAAATCGCCTCACCGATTTTCCGTTGGCTGAACTGATCGAGTATATCGACTGGACACCGTTCTTCAGCACCTGGCAACTGCGGGCGAAATTTCCGCGCGTGCTCGAGCACGAGGAGTACGGCGTCGAGGCGCGCGAACTCTACGCCGACGCCCGCTCGATGCTGGCGCAATGGGTCGCGACGGGCAGTATCAAAGCCAACGCGGTATACGGGCTTTTCGCTGCAAACAGCGTCGATTTTGACGATATCGAAATCTATGCCGACGCGGAACGCAGCGCAGTCCTCAAGCGCGTGACCGGCCTGCGCCAACAGACAGTTTTTGCGGGCGATCGCCCCAACCTGGCGCTGGCTGACTTTATCGCGCCGCGCGCAACGGACCGCATCGATCACATCGGCGCGTTTGCGGTGACCGCGGGTATCGGGCTCGAGCAGCTGGTGCAGCAATACGAGCAGGAACACGATGTTTATCGCGTCATGCTGGCGAAGGCCTTGTGCGACCGGCTGGCGGAAGCCTTTGCCGAGTATCTGCATCGACATGTGCGCACCCGGGCCTGGGGCTATGCCGGCGACGAGGCACTCGATAACGATGCCCTGATCAAGGAGCAGTACCGCGGCATTCGCCCGGCACCAGGTTATCCGGCAAACCCGGACCACCAGCAGAAAATCGCAATCTGGGATTTACTCGGGGTGGAGGATGCCGCCGGCATCGGTCTGACCGATTCGCTGGCGATGCAACCCGCCGCCTCGATCAGCGGCTGGTATTTTTCGCATCCAAAATCGCAATACTTCGCGGTTGGTAAAATCGCGCGCGACCAGCTGATCGACTACGCCCGACGACACGCTGTGACGATCGACGCAGCGGAGCGCAACCTGGCGCCCAATCTGGGTTACCTGCCGCAGGATCAAAATCAACTCGAAGTGGCTTGAAGTCTTGCTAAATGCCTGTTTTAGTGTCATAAAACCGCCCTTGCAGGTATTCGTTTTGAAATTAAGACCCCTATGACCAACCCGTTTGAACAGCTGCTGGATGAAAAAGAATTTTTGCTCGCCGACGGCGCCACCGGCACCACTTTTTTCGGCATGGGTCTGCAAAGCGGCGACGCGCCGGAATTATGGAATACCGATTTTCCCGAGCGGGTCGCCAGCCACTACCAGGCATTCATCGATGCCGGTTCCGACCTGATACTGAGCAACAGTTTTGGCGGCACTCGTTACCGCCTGAAACTGCACAAAGCGCAGGATCGGGTCGCTGAGCTGAATATCGCGGCGGCGGCGATACTGCGAGACACGGTTGCGAACTGCGGGCGACAGGTTATCGTCGCGGGTTCGATCGGCCCCACCGGGGAAATCCTTGCGCCGCTCGGCACGCTCGAACCTGAAGACGCAATCACCGCCTTCGCCGAGCAGGCGCTGGCACTGGAACAGGGCGGCGCCGACGTCATCTGGATCGAAACCATGTCATCGCAAGAAGAAGTCGAGCTCGCCGTCAGGGGCGCACAGCAAACCAGCCTGCCGATCGTTTTCACGATGAGTTTCGATACCAACGGACGCACCATGATGGGGGTCGGCGCGGCCGATATGATGAGCTTGCATCACCGCCTCGGCGTGCATGCCTGCGGCACCAACTGCGGCATCGGCGCATCCGAAGTCGTCGCCGCGATCCTGAATATGCAGTCCAGCAAACCGGCGACGGCACAGGCACCGGTTCTGGTGGCCAAGGCGAATTGCGGGATTCCGGAATTTATCGACGGCGAGATTCACTACAACGGCACCCCCGAAATCATGGCACGTTATGCCGTCATGGCGCGCGACGCCGGGGCGCGCATCGTCGGTGGCTGTTGCGGCACCACGCCCGAGCATGTCGCCGCCATGCGCCAGGCGCTCGACAGCACCGCGCCCGGCCCGACGCCGACGATCGAAGATGTCGAGCGCGAACTCGGCGCGGTAACCCGCGGCGCCCTGGCCCAGGCCAGTGGGCAACACGAGGTGCAAACGCGCGGCAGCTCGCGGCGGCGGCGGCGTTAGTCGTCGGGCAATTCCATCGGCAAGGGCAGTATTTTGAGCGAATCGCTCATCCACGCATAGGACAGGCAAATCACCCCGAGTTGGTCATCACCGGGATCGAACAAACAGGTACCGCGAGCCAGGCGATCTGGTAGCGCTCGGCCTGGCGCGCCCGGTTTCCATAGTGGCCGCAACATCAAGCGGGATTCCGGGCCCTTGATAACCCGCAATTTTCATCAATCTTTCCCCTTAGCTACGGTATTCGACACCGGGGAATACACATAACATTTCGAACAGCAGATTGGCTGCGGTTAGCGCGGTATTGCCCGAGGTATCGTAGGCCGGCGCAACTTCGACCAGGTCGCCACCGACCAGATCCAGCCGACGGCAACCGCGGATGATTTCAAGCCCCTGGTGCACCGTCAGGCCACCGATTTCCGGGGTGCCGGTGCCGGGCGCATAGGCCGGGTCGAGGCCATCGATATCGAAGGTCAGGTAAACCGGGCCTGCGCCCAGCTGTTCTCGCACTTCACTCATCAACGGCGCCAGCGACTGGTACCAGCATTCCTCGGCCTGCACCACGCGCACGCCCTGCGAGCGCGGCCAGTCGAAGTCATCGGCCTCGTAACCGCTGGCGCGCAGGCCGATCTGCACCATGCGCGTCGGCTCGATCAGGCCCTCTTCGATCGCGCGCCGAAACGGGGTACCGTGCGCAATGGGCTCACCGAACATGTGATCGTTGATATCGGCATGCGCATCGACATGGACGATGCCAAGCGGGCCATGTTTCTTTTTCAGCGCGCGCAGAATGGGCAGCGATATGCTGTGATCGCCGCCCAGCGTCAGGGGCTTACAGTCCTGTCCAAGTATCTCGTCGTATGCCGCCTCGATAATGGCAACCGATTTTTTCAGGTTAAAGGTATTGATCGCGATGTCGCCGATGTCGGCCACCTGCAGCGAATCGAACGGCGCCGCGCGGGTCGCCATATTATAGGGCCGGATCAGGCAGGACTCGGTTCGTATCTGGCGCGGACCGAAACGCGCACCAGCCCGGTTCGAGGTGCCGATATCGAAGGGCACGCCGACGAAACCGACGTCGAGCCCCGCGGCGCTGGCAACATGCGGCAGGCGCATCATGGTTGCGATTCCGCCGAAGCGGGGCATTTCGTTGCCACCGAGTGGCTGGTTAAACTTGTTCTCGCTCATCTTAGTCCTCCGCAATATCCTGACGTGGGGCCAACTGGCCGAGGGTTATCGGTTGCAACAGCGAACAATTATGCTGTCGAAGTTGTCACTCATTAGTTCTGCAGTTCGCCAGGTTAGCCTGCATATTGCGCCAGAATGCCGGATGCTGTCATGCGGGAAATCGACGCCGGGCAGATGCGGCTAAACGCGAAAGGAAGCGAGGCCTTTCTTCGGTTTCACCTTGACCGCGTCCCTTGGATACAGGTGCGCGAGCCAGTGCTTTTCCCACAAACGAAATCCGCGCGCTACCAGCAGCACGATGATGAAGTACAGGACCGCCGCGGTGATGAAACCCTCGTAGGCAAGATAGTAGCGGCCGTTGAGCCAGCGCCCGACACCGAGCAGATCCTGGATCGTGATCGTGCTCGCGACGACCGAGCCGTGTAGCATGAAAATGACCTCGTTTGAATAGGCCGGCAGCGCGCGCCGGAATGCACTCGGCAACACGATGCGGCGCAGGCGCATAGCCCGGCTGAAGCCGCAGGCCTTGGCCGCCTCGACCTCGCCCTGGCTGGTATTGACGATCGAGCCACGCAACAACTCGGCGGTATAAGCCGCGGTGTTGAGCGAAAAGGCGATCAACGCACAATACCAGGCCTGCGATAAAATCGGTCCCCACAGGAAGGTCTCGCGTATCCACTCGAACTGACCCAGGCCGTAATAAATCAGGTAAGTCTGCACCAGCAGCGGGGTGCCGCGAAACAAATAGGTAAAAGCCCAGACGGGTGCGTTAAGAATCTTGTTGTTGCCGGCGCGAATGATCGCCAGCGGAATCGACAGGATGCCGCCAATGATTAGCGACATTATGGTTAACTCCAGGGTCGTCAGGGCGCCCCACAGGAAGCGGTCGAAGTTTTGCGCGATCAACACCACGTCGAGCGGCGACCAGGTTTCGAGAAACGTGACGATCGAATCACCCATCGTCGGTTCTCACGATGCCCTTGCTGTACTTTTTATCGAGCCAGCGCAGTCCGGAGTCGGAAATCGCGGTCAGCACCAGGTAAATCATCAGCACCGCGAACATGAAGGTAAACAGCTGGCGCGTGGAACGACCGGCGACAAACCCGTTGTAGACGACATCCTGCAGCCCGATAACCGATACCAGCGCGGTCGATTTGATTTGCACCAGCCAGTTATTGGAAAAACCGGGCAGCGCGTAAACCACCATCTGCGGCCAGATAACCCGGCGGAATATGGTCGTGCGCGACATGCCGCAGGCGACACCGGCTTCGATCTGGCCTTTCGGAATTGCCAGGATCGCGCCACGAAAGGTTTCGGTCATGTAACCGCCAAAGACCACGCCGATGGTGCCGACGCCGGCCGCGAACTGGCTGATTTCGGCGTAATCCCAGAGCCCGGTCAGCGTGCCGATCGAGTTGGCCAGTTCCTGGCCACCGTAGAATACCAGCAGTATCAGCACGAGATCGGGGACGCCCCGCACGATGGCGGTATAAGCCGTCGCGAGTTTCTGTGCGACAAAATTCTTGGACAGCTTGGCCCAGGCGCCGAGTAATCCGAATAATACCGCGATCAGCAACGACAACAGCGCGAGCTTGATGGTCACCCATGTGCCCGACAGCAATTGACCCTGGTATTCGAGTATTAAGTCCACGTTGGTACCTTCCGATTAGATTAAAACCCCCGGGCTGGATTAAATACAGCCCGGGGTTTTACGCCTTATAATCTACCCACCAAAAATATCGAATTCGAAATACTTGGCGTTGATCTTCTGGTAAACACCTTTCGCGCGCAGCGCCTTGATCGCCTTGTTAAGTTCATCACGCAACTGGGTATCCGCTTTGCGCACCGCCATACCGGCGCCCGGGCCATGACAGGCTTCATCATGCTGATCCCCGCCGGTAAACTCGAAATCCTTGCCCGCATCGGTTTTCAAAAAGCCGTCGTCAGCCGCGATCGAGTCGGAGAATTGCGCATCGATTCGGCCAATTGCGAGATCCTGGAAGACTTCGTCCTGGGTGCCATAAAGCACCAGTTCGACACCGGGAAACATCTTTTCCATGAAACACTGGTGAGTAGTGCCGCGCTGCAGGCCGATTCTTTTACCCTTCAACCCTTGCTTGGTAATTTTCAACCCTGAACCCTTCCTGGTGACGAATTTTGCCGGGGTATTGTAGTACTTGTCGCTGAAATCGACGCGCTTCTTGCGCTCCTCGGTAATCGACATCGAGGCGATAATGGTATCGAATTTTCTCGCCATCAGCGCCGGAATCATGCCGTCCCAGTCCTGCTCGATCAGCACGCATTTGCGTTTCAGTTCGGCGCAGACCGCTTCCGCGATTTCGATATCGAAACCTTTCAGCGTGCCGTCAGATTCTTTCCACGAAAACGGGGGATAAGCACCCTCGACGCCGACACGAAGATCGGCGGCCTGTGCGCTAACGCCAGCCATTCCCAGCACAAGTACTGCCGCGGTTAGCGATGTCATTAGTTTTCTGAACTTCATTTTACTTCCTCACTTTGGTTGTGTTTCACGATGAAACTATTTTAATTAATGCCCTGCGGGCACTTGCACCCTGCGGGTGGTTACTGCATCGTCCTCGACAGGAATTGCCGGAAACGATCCGAATTCGGATTGCTGAACATTTGCTGCGGCGCGCCTTGCTCTTCGACTTTGCCTTCGTGTAAAAACACGACATCCGACGATACGTCGCGCGCGAAACCCATTTCGTGAGTGACCACGAGCATGGTGCGGCCTTCGTCGGCGAGATCGCGCATGACTTTCAAAACCTCACCCACCAGTTCCGGGTCGAGCGCCGAGGTAGGTTCGTCGAATAACATCACCTCGGGGTTCATCGCCAGCCCGCGCGCGATAGCGACGCGCTGTTGCTGGCCGCCGGAGAGTTGCGCCGGGTAGTAATCCTTGCGCTCGAAAATACCGACTTTCTGCAGCAGGGCTTCGGCCTGCTCGATGGCCTCGGCCTTGGGAATCTTGAGCACGTGCACCGGCGCCTCGATCACGTTTTCGATGACCGTCATGTGCGACCACAGGTTGAAACTCTGGAAAACCATGCCCAGGCGCGCGCGCAGGCGCTCGACCTGGTGAATATCTTCGGGTTTGTAAATACCGCGACTGCTCGTCATCATGCGGATTTTTTCACCGGCAACGAGGACATCGCCGGAGGTGGGGGTTTCGAGCAGGTTGATACAGCGCAGGAAGGTACTCTTGCCGGAACCCGAGGCGCCGAGGATCGATATCACATCGCCTTTATGCGCCCTCATGGATACGCCGCGGATTACTTCGACATCACCGAAGCTTTTATGTAGATCGACGACTTCCAGCGCGGCATGGTCGCCTGATGGTTCGCTCATTCGGTCTGCCCCTCCGAGATTATCGCCTTTTGGCGACATTATTATGTACTTATGCGCGCATGGTAACACTTTTTTTGCGAAGCACAGCACTCAGCCAGTCGAAGCCGATCAATCAGCGCGATTGCGCCAGCAAGCGGTCAATCATGCTATGCGCCTGGCCGGCATAACCGCCGCCAAACAGGTTGGCGTGATTGAGGATGTGATAAAGATTGTAAAGCTCACGGCGCAACGGGTAATCGGGGTCTATCGGAAAATGCTCGCGGTACACCGCGAAGAAACGTTCGCCCGGATGGCCGAACAATTCCATCATCGCCAGATCGGCTTCATGATCGCCGTAATAGCAGGCGGGATCGAAAATAACCGGATTGCCCGCGCTATCGGCAGCCTGGTTGCCGCTCCACAGGTCGCCGTGCAGCAACGACGGGCGCGGCCGGTAGTTGCGAAAAAAACTGCCCAGTTCTTCAGCCAACCGATAGCCGGCATCGATCATGCGCGCCTCGAAACCATTCTGCCTGGCGAGCGCGAGTTGAAAGCCCAGCCTTTGCTGGCGCCAGAACTCGATCCAGTCAGGGTTGAAGGCATTGGGCTGCGGGGTACTGCCGATGGTGTTGTCGCATTCGAATCCGAATCGATCGTTGAAAATGGCATGCATCGCGGCGAGTGCCCTTGCCAGGGATTCCGCGCCGGGGCGCCCGCAGAGTTCGATATATTGCATGACGATGAAAGCCTGCGCGCCGGCGCAGCCGGTCAGAAAAACCTGCGGCGCACGAATCGTGCGGCTGCTTCGAATCGCATCGAGGCCGGCCTGTTCGGCTTCGAACATCGGTAACAGTTCGGCCCGGTTGGTCTTGACGAAAAACCGCTGCGCCCCGGCCTCGAGCCGAAACGCCTGGTTGATATCACCCCCGCGCAGCGACGTCGCGTGATAGTCGCCTGATGGAATCTGCAGCTGCCGCGCCAGCCGGTCGCCAATCGATTGCCAGTCCATCACAGCTTGCGGTACGCGCCCGGTTGCAGATCGTCCAGCCGCCAGTCGCCAATCGCAAGCCGGATCAGGCGCAGGGTCGGATGGCCGACGGCAGCGGTCATGCGTCGCACCTGGCGGTTGCGCCCCTCGCGGATTTCCAGCTGCAGCCATCGGGTAGGAATATTCTTGCGCTGGCGAATCGGCGGATTGCGTGGCCACAGCCAGCCCGGCTGGTCAATTAGCGTTACCCTTGCCGGCCTGGTCCGACCGTCTTTCAACTCTACGCCCAGCGCCAATGACTCGAGCGCAGCCCGATCCGGAATACCCTCGACCTGCGCCAGGTAAGTCTTCGGCATCTTGTAGCGCGGGTTCGATACCCGGGCCTGCAGCGCGCCATCGTCGGTCAGCAGCATCAGTCCCTCACTATCGAAGTCGAGCCGACCCGCGGCATAAACCCCCGGCAGGTCGATGTAGTCGGCAAGAGTCTGTTTATCCGCCTCGGGCGAAAACTGGCTCAGCACGCGGAAGGGTTTGTTGAATAGCAGGCTGGTGCTCACGCTATCCGGTCCCTGCGGCGGGCGTCTCGAGCCAGGCGTGCCAGCGCGAGGCGCGCGC
>CAMYML010000027.1:21337-24262 GCA_947259305.1 uncultured Gammaproteobacteria bacterium
GCATTTCGGCAATTTCACAATTGATGCGCGTCAGTTCGATACTGATATCGAGCAGATTTTCGTTAGCCATCAGCGATTGCTGAACCCGGGCCGCATAACGAAACTTCATCGCGCCGACTTCGTCCAGGTGCCGGCGCAGGTTGTCGAGCGAATCGTACTTCTTCAATAGCCGCGCCGCGGTCTTGAGACCGACCTCCGGGATCCCCGGAATGTTATCGATCTTGTCGCCCGCCAGCGCCAGTTGATCCGCGATCTGCTGCGGGCGCACGCCGAACTTTTTACAGATTGCGCGGTAATCGAGCTTTTTATCGTCCAGGTATGACCACCACCAGTCGCGCTCTTCGACCAGTTGCGCCAGATCCTTGTCCGCGGTCAGAATCGCCAGCGGAAGCTGCGCGTCGCGATGATAAAACGCAAGCGAACCGATCAAATCGTCGGCCTCCCATCGGTTGCTGCTGACGCAGCTGATACCCAGCGCCTCGACCCATTGTCGACACCAGGCGAACTGGCGCTTCAGTTCCGCGGGCGCCGGGCTGCGATTCGCCTTGTATTCGGGATAAATCTTCTTGCGCGCCGATTGCGCGAGGCTCTCGTCGAAGGCGAACACGATCCGGCTGGGCGCCTGTTCGGTGAGCAAGCGGTAGACGAAATCGCTAAAGCCGACAAACGCCTGGTTGGGCTGCTGCTGCAGATTTACCTGCTCCGACTGCGGGCCATACCAGGCGCGGAAAACAAAAATACTGGAATCGACCAGAAACAGACGCATTGACTAATTGACACATTGCAGCTATGGATTAAAGATTTTACACCGGTGTTTGTTATAATCGCGCGCAAATTTTTGGGCTTTATTCAATGATGCCACGTTTCATCATCATCCTTTTCTGCCTGCTGCTGACAGAGTCGGCGTTAACGGCCGAGTCGGTAAAGGAATTGCAGCAACTGATCGCGCAGCAAAATTTCGCCGCGGCGGCGAAGAGCGGCGAGCAATTGCTGCGGCAAAATGCGGCGCATACGCGCACTCGATTTCTGGCCGCCTACGCTTACCAGATGAATGCGCAAACCGACAAGGCCATCGCGCTATACCAGGGATTGATCGACGAAAACCCATCGCTGCCCGAGCCGCGTAACAACCTGGCGATGATTTACCTCGAACAGGGCGACTATGACCGCGCCAGCCAGCTGCTGGTCGAAGCCATCAATACCCATCCCAGCTACGCCACCGCCTACGGCAATCTGAGCCAGGTTTACAAGGGCATCGCCAGCGAAGCCTATCGGCGCGCGGTCAGCGAATCGGGTGAGCCGTCAAAGTACACACACAATATAAAACTCAGCGCAATCACGCGGCTCGACTCGGTGGATCAAGGTCTGGTCGCGGACGCGGGCGACAGCGAACCGACGGCGATCAATTTCGCCAACCAGGAGACCCTGTTGATCGAACGGGTAAAAGGCTGGGCGCAAGCCTGGAGCAGCAAGGACTTCGATTCCTACACCGGGTTTTACTCGGCCCGGCACCGTGCCAAATTCGATACCCACGAACAATGGGTTGCGTATCGGCGCGCTCGCATCCTGCGCCCGGGCAAGATCAAGGTCGAAGTCAGCAATATCCAGATCAAGTGGCGCAGCCAGAGCCGGGCCATTATTGACTTCAGGCAAGCCTTTGAATCCGCGAATTATAAAGACCGCGTGATCAAGCGCCTTGGCTTCGACCGCATTGGTGCGCAATGGAAAATTACTGAAGAGCAGGTATTATCTGTTCTATGAAGCGATTTCTGACATTACTGACGTTACTGGGGCTGCATTTCAGCCTCTGTGCCGCCGATCCGCCAGGCGGCAGTTACGAACAAAGCCTGCTCGCTACGATCAAGGAAATCCAGAGCCTCAACCACGAGCAGGCGCTGAAAGACACGCGCGACCTGATCCGGCAGTATCCGCACAGCCGCCTCGGGCATATGCTCTACGCCGACCTCTTGCTGGCCAAGGCCGAGCCGCTGACCGAGATCGGCTCCGGCATCGAAATCGATCGCGCCATCCAGGACTTCCAGTACGAGATACGGCAACGCTGGCAACATGACACCAGCCCGGCGCACCAGGCCCTGTATCCCGAGAACATTTTGTTCCTGGCCGAAGAACAGCCCTACGTAATCCTGATAGACCAGCAAAGCTCGCGGATTTACGTCTACCGTAACGAAGGCGGCGACCTGCAGCTTGAAAACGATTATTTCATTACCATCGGACTCAAGGGTTACGGCAAACAAAGACGCGGCGACCAGAAGACTCCTATCGGAATTTATCACGTAACCCGTTATATCGACGGTGGCGAATTGCCCGATCTTTACGGCGAAGGCGCGTTTCCGATCAACTACCCGAACGCCTGGGATGTGCGCAACAAGCGCACCGGCGGCGGGATCTGGATCCATGGCACTCCATCCAACACCTATAACCGCTCACCCTGGGCCAGCAACGGCTGCATTGTCGTCAGTAATCCTGACTTCCTGCATATCGATGACTACATCAACCCCGATCTGCATACGCCGGTAGTAGTTGCGGAAAAGGTCAACTGGATCAGCCGTGATCAATGGCTGGCGAAACGCCAACAGGTTATCGAGCTGCTTTCGACCTGGCTAATCGACTGGGAAAGCCTCGATCACGAGCGCTATCAGCGCCATTATTCACGCGCCGAGCTGGATGCTTACGGGCGCGACTTCAAAAGCTGGGATGGGCACAAGCGTTGGGTCAATCGCAACAAAACCTGGATCGAAGTCGAATACGACAGGCTCAATATCTTCAACTACCCTGGCGAGGAAGGCCTGATGCTGATGCAGTTTGAGCAAAGCTACCGCAGCAACAACCAGGAAGTTGACTCGCCGAAAGAGCTCTACTGGCGCCAGACCGGCACGCACTGGCAAATCGTTTACGAGGGCAGCC
>CAMYML010000028.1 GCA_947259305.1 uncultured Gammaproteobacteria bacterium
ACGGCGAACTCGCTCGACGACATAAAAAATACAGCGGGTTTTTTAGAAGACGCCATATTGGGCAAATACAAGGCTCTTTTCACACAGCCTCGGCCGAAGTTTGCCTCCTGGCCCAGCCGCTTGAGCGTCGGCTTTGGAGAAAGCTGCAGTTAAGAATTGAAATTCAGAAGCGATTGTCGACCCAAATGCGACGTTTGAAAATTGCATTTAATGAGTTACTCACCTGTTATTGATTAGGGTCAATTTAACCATGAATAATTTGCGGATATACCTTATTTGGGTGAAGACGATGCTAATGTGGAAGTTAATAATGTGTCGAATTAACCTGGAAACGTGATAAACCAAAGGTGAGTTAATGCGCAAGTACAATAGACTGACGAAATTGCTGACAACTTTATTGCTGTGCTGGTTTAGTACATCGGCTATGTCGGCAGAAGTTGTAACAGAGATCGAATCATTCGACTTGGTCACGACGACGGCCGGAATAAATTCTGGATCATCAGGTTCCGTCAAGCTTTTGGGATTAGATCCCTTTGATAGCTCGTTGGGTTCACTTGATGCAGTGGAAGTATCAATCAGCGGTCAAACTTCGTCGATCGTAAATTCTGGCTCGAATTATTATATTGATCCCGCGGGCTTCCCAAACTTCGTGCCTTACGACATCTTTACAGAGATCAGTTTTGGCATTGAGGGATTATCCGAGAATTATTTCAGCATTAATCCCGAGTTAACAGGACGTCATGTAAACACGGCCTCGGGTGCGGGGTCACAGGGCGCCCTTGGCGGATCTTACAACCTGGAATTTACAATTGATGCAGATTCTGAGCTGTTAGGTGACTCCCGCCCGCTTGAATCAATCGGTTATTCAGGCGGTACATTAATATCTTTTCCGCTTGTATCAGGGGATAGAGCAGATTTTCTTGTTTCCGAAATCACATCCGATTTGCTGTTGTTATCACTCGACGTCGACTTCACCGCTACAGTTGGATTCCCGATATCCCAGACCTCCATCAGTACAATTCTGGCTGGGGTTTTACAGGTAGACTATATTTACACACCCTCTCCAATTCCTGCCCCCGCCGCCGTCTGGCTATTCGGCACAGCACTATTTGGACTAGTTGGATTTAGTAAAAGAAGAAAAGCAGCTTAGTTTCTGTACCGATTTGATTATAAGGCCCCGCCAAAGTGCGGGGCTTTTTATTGCTTGCTCAGTGTCCGTTCCTGGCCGGCTCCTGCTGCCTGGCTGGCGCGTCTTAGCGTCTCCTTTGGAGATAACAGACCCTCAAATTCAATAAATCAGCGGCGATAGTCTGGTTCCGAGTAACTGATTCGGGTAGGTAGCGAGGGGTACTTACTGCGGCAGGCTGCGCTGCATGTATTTGATCTTATTTTCGATCAGCAGGTTCTTGGCGCGGGACAGACTGGTTTCGCTGGCGAAGGGTCCGAGCTGCACGCGGTGCCAGGTTTCGTCATTGACCACGGCGGATTTGATCCTGGCCTCCAGCCCGAGAAAGGCCAGCTGGGCTTTCAGGCTATCGGCCTCGTCCGTGCTCTGGAACGAGCCGACCTGCAGGATCGACCGGTCCACCGCTTCCTTGTTGATGCTCGGATTTTCGATCGCGGCGCGGTCTTCCTCGGAAATTGGAATTTCGACCTTGCGCTTTGGCAACACCGAGTAAAAGTCGATGGTCGGCTTGTTCTCACTGCCGCTCTCCACCTTCTCGCGGCTGTTACCAGCACCGCTGCTGACGATCTTTTGATCGAGGAACATGATGAAAGCCACGAAGGACAGCAGCAGCAAAAATAAAAATACCCATACCCAGGGTGATGTCGCCTGTTTTTGCGCCATTTTCGCTACATTTTTTCCGGCGCCGAAACGCCCATCAAGGCGAACCCGTTGCGCAACACCTGCCCAATCGCGACCGCCAGCGTGATGCGCGCATCCCGCAGCTCGATATCATCGACGATGAACTGGTGGGCGTTATACCAGGAGTGAAAGTGGTTAGCGAGTTCGCGCAGATAATTCACCACCAGGTGCGGTTCACGGCGCCTCGCTGCCGACTCCACCTGTTCGGGAAACAGGCTCAAATGTTTTGTCAGCGCCTGTTCGTGCACATTGTCGAGGCGCGACAGATTGATCTGCTGCGTCGCAATTTCGAGACCCTTTTCGGCACACTGCCGCCTGACGCTGCAAATGCGCGCGTGCGCGTACTGCAGGTAATAAACCGGGTTATCGCTGGACTGCTCACGCGCCAGGTCGAGGTCGAAGTCCATATGCTGCTCGGCCTTGCGCATCACGTAAAAGTAACGCGCGGCATCCAGGCCGACGTCTTCACGCAACTGCCTGAGCGTGACGAATTCGCCTGAGCGGGTGGACATCGAGATCTTGGCGCCGTTTTCGAACAGGTTGGCAAATTGCACCAGCTGAATCTCGAGATCATCGGCGTTATAACCCAGCGCGCTCAGCGAGGCCTTGACCCGGGCGATATAGCCATGGTGGTCGGCGCCCCAGATATTGATCACCTTGGCGAAACCGCGGTCGAACTTGTCCATGTGGTAGGCGATATCGGAAGCGAAATATGTGGTCTGACCATTGTCGCGGCGCACGACGCGATCCTTTTCGTCACCGAATTCGGTGGAGCGAAACCAGAGTGCGCCGCCCTGTTCGTAGACATGGCCGTTATCCTGCAGCCGCGTGATGGCCTGTTCGATCAAGCCCTCGTCGCTCAACGAGCGTTCCGAGAACCAGCGATCGAAATCGACACCGAAGGCATGCAGATCGTTGCGGATGACGTCGACCAGGGTGTTCAGCGCCAGATCGAAGACGATGCGATAATCGTCCTCGCCGAGCAGGCCGTGGGCGTTGGCAATCAGGTGGTCGATATGTTTTTCCTTGTCACCGGCGGGGGCATCTTCACCGACATCGGCGAAAACCTGTGCCGCGGGGCGGCGGAAACGTTCGCCATTTTCACGATGCAGGGTCGCGGCGATATCCCAGACATAGTCTCCCTGGTAGCCATTGCTGGGGAAGACGATGTCCTCCCCGCATAGCTCGAGGTAGCGCAGCCAGGTCGAGGTGCCGATTATATGCATTTGCCGGCCGGCATCGTTGACGTAGTATTCCCGCTGCACTTCGTAGCCGACAAATCCCAGCAGATTTGCCAGGGTGGCGCCGTAGGCGGCGCCGCGCCCGTGGCCGACGTGCAGCGGGCCGGTGGGATTTGCCGAAACAAACTCGACCTGGATCCTGTTGCCCTGGCCGAGACTGCTGCGACCGAAATTTTCGGCCTGCTCGAGAATCGAGTTAATTACCGACTGGCTCGTATTGCTGGCAACGAAGAAATTGATGAATCCCGGACCGGCAACTTCGATACGATCGATACTGTCGGCGGCGGCAATCCTGTCGGCAATCAGCTGTGCGAGATCACGCGGCGGCATGCCGGCCGGTTTTGCCAGCATGAGCGCGATATTCGAGGCATAGTCACCCTGGCTCGGATCCTTCGATGAAGTTACCTGGATATTACTGCCGAGCTCTGACGGAATCTGCGAAGCCTGCTCAAGCTCGTGCAGAGCCTGCGCGATCAGATCGTTAATGGTTTGTTTCAAGGACTAAAACCCGCACCCGGGTGGGAAAATCGATCGGAGGATTTTACCCGAGCCGGTCAGCCGGAGCCACCCATCATTTAAGTAAAAGACGGGTAGCGTATCTTTATTTACTCATGCTGATGTGCCGCCAGCAAATTTTCTGCTCGGGACGGCAACCGGTCGGGCTGTGAATGACTATACCCGGGGCGGCCGCGGCTTCGACCCGATGCGTCGGACCGGCGGGATCCAGGATTACAGCGACGATCCTGACTAAACTGGATACCGCGGTCGGAGCCGCGGTATGACAATAGGCCGCAGGATAACTGGCCTACTGAAGATGTACGGTCTCAATTAATCCCGACTCGAGGTAATCGTTGCTAGCCTGGAATAATCTCAATCCGAATTTTTGAGATTAGAGGTCGTAGGCATCGACGTCGATACTCCAGCTGACGCGCGAAGTGCTCGGCAATTCTTCGATTGCCGGCATCACCTGGCTCAGCACCGAACGCAGCGCCTGGTAGTCCTGCGCGAGCAGGCACAGTTGCGCGCGATAGCGGCCGATGCGGCGCGTCATCAATGCCGGCATCGGTCCGACGCAGGTTAGCGTATCGAAGCGTTTAGCGGTTGCCAGCTGTGCCCTGATTTGTTCGAGTTTTTCCAACGCGTCCTTGAGTTCGATCGCATCGGCGCGAAACATGACCACCCTGGCACAGGGCGGGAAACCAAAATCGCTCCGCTCCCGCAGCAGGTCGTCGGCAATCTCGCGATAGCTCTGACGCAGCAGCGCCCGCATCAGCGGGTGTTCGGGAAACCGTGTCTGCACGACAGCCTCGCCTTCGCGATCGCCGCGGCCGGATCGCCCCGACACCTGGAACAGGGTTTGCAACAGGCGCTCGCTGGCGCGATAGGAGGCGCTGAACAGCGCCTGGTCGGCATCGAGCACGACGCTCAGGGTAATCGCCGGGTAGTCGTGGCCCTTGGCTATCATCTGCGTGCCGATCAGAATGCAGGGTTCGCCGCTCTGCAACTGCTGCAGGCGAGCTTTGAGCGCTTCGCGGGACGCGATCACGTCGCGATCGATGCGCACAATCGGCGTTTGCGGATAGCGCAGTTGCAGTCCCTGTTCGAGTTGCTCGGTGCCGATGCCGTAATGTTTGACTTCATCGTGGCCGCATTCGGGGCAGGCCTCGGGCACGGACTGGCTGAAGCCGCAATGGTGGCACAACAGGCTATGCACCGACTGGTGCAGCGTCAGGCGCGCATCGCAATGCCGGCATAAGGCCTGCCAGCCGCATTCGTGGCACATGACGATCGGCGCATAACCGCGCCGGTTCAGGTAAATCAGCACCTGTCCCGAGGCGGCCAGATGCTGCTCGACACGCTCGAAAATGCGCGCGCTGCAGCCGAAGTCGAATCGACTGTTGCGCACGTCGATCAGTTCTATTGGAGGGGGTGGAAAGCGCGTTGGGCGACGATCGAGCCGATAGCGGTAATAGGTGTCACGCGTGCAGTTCCTGATGCTCTCCAGCGACGGGGTCGCCGAACCGAGCACGATCGGAATATCGAGCATTTGCGCGCGCTTGATGGCGACGTCGCGCGCGTGGTAGCGAATGCCGTCTTCCTGGCGATAGGAGTGATCGTGCTCCTCGTCGATGATGATCAGACCCAGGTTGTCGCATTGCGAGAACAGGCTGGAGCGGGTGCCGAGCATGATACTGGCCTCGCCGCGGCGAAACCGGTCCCAGGCCTGGTAGCGCTGAAATTCGGTCAGGCCCGAGTGCGAGATCGCGAAGCAGTTACCAAAACGCTGATTGACGCGCTCGATCAACTGGTTGGTGAGGCCTATTTCCGGCACCAGGTAGATGACCTGCATGCCGGCATCGAGGCGCAGCTGAATCAGGCGCAGGTATATCTCGGTTTTACCGCTGCCGGTAATACCGTCGAGCAAATGCGCGGCAAAGCTATCCAGTCGCGGTTCGATTTCGCCCAGAATCTGCGCCTGTTCGGGGCTTGGTTCGGGCAGCTCGCTCGCGGTTGGCGGGCTGGTAATACGCTCCATCCACTCCCAGCGCAGGATCTTTTTATCCTCCAGCGCCCTGACCACGGAGTGCCAGTTGGGATTGATATTCTTGAGTTCGAGCGCGGTCAACCCGGATTGCCGCGCCAGCATGGCCTGGCAAATTTCAAACTGGCGCGGCGATCGCTGACGCAGATTTTCGATTTGCGCGACATCGGATGTGGCCAGCAGCCAGCATTTAACCCGGGTCGAGCTGTGCTGACGCGCGCCGCGCAGGTAACCGGGCAGGCACTGAAACACAACTTCCCCCAGCGGTTGCAGGTAATACTCTGACATCCACTGCGCCAGGGACAGCATATGCTGGTCCAGCACCGGCTGCGGGTCGATGCGCTCCTGCACCGGCTTGATTCGCGCGGGGTCGAATTCACTGGTTAGACTCGCGCCGAGCAACACCCCGGTGCGCGTGCCGTTGGTGAAGGGTAAGCGGTAGCGGGTCCCCGCCATTACCGGATGATCTTCCGGCAGTGCGTATTCAAACACGCGGTATAACGGCAGCGCGATGGCGAAGCGGGCAAAATGGGGTTGCGGCACGCAGACTACTCGAGTTGAAAGCTGAATCATACTCGAATTACGGGTCACGCTCAGCCGCATAAATGCGCAAAAGTCACGATTCACTTAACGCACTTTGTTAAAGTGGTTTCGAGTAAGTAATTGCTAAATTATTAAGAAATGGTAACAAATGGATTTATCCACATTTTCTGTGGATAAGTCTGTGCATGAAATGCAGACAAAGTGCTGCGAGCCGCATTCTTGCTGGCCATTGATTAGATTGTTCATTTTTTCATCGTTTTTATTTCTTTTTATATTTCAATAGCTTATGAGAGCTGGTCAAATTTTGATCGCTATTCAGGGATATAATCAGGGTCAGACTGTTATTATCGATCTCACATGTGTATATCTTAATCCTGTCAAGCGTCTCCCAATATTTTTTGAATAAATATATTAATTGAAAAATTATTTTTGATATTTTATTTAAATCGGTGTTATAAGTAAAAAACTTTTGACCCGGTATTCCAAGTGACATTGACAGTCGCGCCGATTAAACTGACCGCGTTTTTTGTCCCGAGTTAACGCAATGCCCGCCAGAACCGCGGTACTTCTGACCAACCTGGGTACGCCTGACACCCTCGAGCGCAGCTCGGTAAAACGTTTCCTGCGCGAATTTCTATCCGATCCGCTGGTCGTCAGGCTCCCGCGGATCTTCTGGCTAGCATTACTGCACGGCATCATCCTGCCGCTGCGCAGCGGTAAAACCCTGCAGGCCTACAGCCGCGTCTGGAGCGAGGAAGGATCGCCCCTGCTGGCCTATTCCAACCGCCAGCGCGCGGCGCTACAGCAAAAACTGCTGGAGCAGGCCCACGTCGACCTGGCCATGCGCTACGGCAATCCTTCCTACCCTTCGGTGCTGCGCTTGCTGCGCGATGCGGGCGTCGAAAAGCTGGTGGTGCTGCCGCTGTATCCGCAATACTCGGTGACGACCACCGCTACCAGCTACAAACACCTGATGAACATACTCAGGGAACTGGACTGGAAGCCGAGGCTCGAATTCATCGGCTACTATCCCGAGCATCCGGCCTATATCGACGCGCTCGCGGAATCGGTGCGCGAACACTGGCAGCAGGGACAGCGACATTTACTGATGTCTTTCCACGGCTTGCCGCAGGCCAATGTCGATCGAGGCGACCCCTACCAGTCGCAGTGCGAAAAAACCGCCGCCCTGCTGGCGGCGAAGCTCGGATTGAAGGCGTCCGACTGGTCGATCGGCTACCAGTCACGCTTCGGCAAGCAGACCTGGATCCAGCCCTATACCTCTGACGTGCTGCACGCGCTGGTCAAAGGCGGCATCAAGTCGGTCGATGTGATCTGCCCGGGCTTTTCGGCTGACTGCCTCGAAACCCTGGATGAAATCGAAGTCGAGTACCGCAACGAGTTTCTCGAGCTCGGCGGCGAGGAATTCGATTACATCCCGGCGCTGAATGACCGGCCCACGCATATCAACATGATGCGCGAGCTGGTCCAGCCTTATCTGGACAGCGAAGATATCCCGGGCCCGGATTGAATTATTATCGATCGGCGGGATCTATAAACACTTTGGGCGACAATGGTCGCCCATAACAAAACAGAGTTCTGAATCATGTTTGAATCGTTTTTTCCCAGACCCAGGTTATTCTTTCTCTCGGTTGTCATCTATGCAGGCCTGTGCAGTTTCGTCTGGTACAACTTCAACGTGCAGATCGGCGAATTTCTCGGTTTCGATCTCTCCCCGTCGAAACCCGTCATCGGGATTGGGCATTTCGTAACCAGCTCCTTCCTGCTGTTTTACCTCTATTACATAACCTGTTGCGGGCTGTTCGCGGCCTTCTGGTTCAAGCTGGCCCGGCATCCCTGGCAATGGTGGTCAATCATCGGCTCGATGCTGATCCTGTTCTCCACTTATTTTTCGGTGCAGGTATCGGTCGCAATCAACAATTGGCGTCGGCCTTTTTTCGACCTGGTGCAACGCGCCCTGGGTGACTCGGCATCACAGGAGGGCGAGACGATCGAGATCGTCAAGCAACAAGACGCCATCCTGTCGGATACTACCGTGATGTATGACCTCATCATTATATTTGCCGAAATCGCTTTCCTTGCTATTTTCGTTTACGTGATGACCAGGTTTTTCGTCAGTCACTTCATCTTTCGCTGGCGCACGGCAATGAACGACTATTACACCGGCCAATGGGAAACAGTCCGCAAAATCGAGGGCGCCTCGCAGCGCATTCAGGAAGACACCATGCGCTTTGCCAGCATCATGGAAGACCTCGGCGTTTCGGTGGTAGATGCCGTGATGACGCTGTTTGCGTTTCTGCCGGTATTATGGGCGCTGTCGGTACATGTAACCGAGCTGCCCCTGGTCGGGGTTATTCCCCACCCGCTTTTCGTCGCGGCGCTGTTATGGGCCATATTCGGCACCGGGCTGCTGGCTATCGTCGGCATCAAACTGCCCGGGTTGTTTTTCAAAAACCAGCGCGTCGAGGCCGCTTTCCGCAAGGAACTGGTTTACGGCGAGGATGACGATACCCGCGCGCAACCGCCGACGCTGAAGGAGCTGTTTGCCAACGTACGTAAAAACTACTTCAGGATTTACTTCCACTACATGTATTTCAACGTCGCGCGCATGCTTTATATCCAGGCCGACAATATATTCGTCTACATTCTGCTGGTGCCGACGATTGCCGCCGGCGCGATCACCTTTGGTATCCTGCAGCAGATTCTGACCGCATTTAGTCAGGTCAGTAATTCGTTCCAGTACCTGGTGAATTCCTGGACGACGATCATCGAGCTGCTGTCGATTCACAAGCGCCTGGCATCCTTCGAGGCCGCGATTCGCGACGAGCCGCTGCCGGCTATAGATCAACTAGCCACATAATTATGAATACCTTCCCTGTGCCCTCTGGCTAATAGATAGATATGTGCCTGATCCTGTTTGCTTATCGCCAGCACAGGGATTACCCGCTGATCCTGATCGCCAACCGCGACGAGTACTACGCGCGCCCGACGCGAGACGCGCACTGGTGGGACGAAACGCCGGTGTTCGCCGGACGCGATCTCGAAGCCGGCGGCACCTGGCTCGGCATCAGCCGAGGCGGTCGCTTCGCCGCGGTGACCAACGTGCGCGAACCGGGCGGCATGAAACCCGGCAAAAAATCGCGCGGCGCGTTGACGCAAGGCTTTCTGTCGAGCGATGCGACGCCCGAAGCTTACCTGCAGGAGCTGACGCCGCATGACCCGGATTACGCCGGATTCAACCTGTTGATTGGCGATGATCAGGGTTTTTGGTTTCACTCCAATCGCGATCACGGCATTCGCCGCATAGATCCCGGGGTCTATGGCATTAGTAATGGCGCTTTCGACGAACCCTGGCCCAAGCTCAGCTCCGGTAAACTGGAACTCGCGGCGCTGCTGGAGGGCGAAGTCATCGCCGCCGAGTTGATGGAAATCCTGACCGATCACCTGGTTGCCGCGGATCACGAACTGCCGCAAACCGGGGTTGCGCTCGATATCGAACGCATGCTGTCGAGCCGATTCATCCGCTCGCCTGAATACGGCACGCGCGCCTGTACCGTGTTGACCATTGACCGTCACGATCGCGTCGATTTCAGCGAACAGAACTTCCGCGACGCCGAACATGCCGGCGAGCTGCGCCACGAAAACTTCACCCTGGAAAAAACAACATAAATTTTACTCAGAGTAAAATATTAAAAGGTCGACTCCAATCGACCCTGCAGCCCGGCGACATCGCCATTTTCGACAATCAGCGCATACTGCACGGACGCAGCGACTTGACGATAAACGGCCAACGCTGGTTACAATGGGTCCAGATCGAACGCGGTGACTTTCACTCCAGCCTGCGTGTCTTCGCCGACCGGCTGGGAATTCCGCGCGACGCCAATCCGTTACTGCAGGGCGCTTACGGCTGATTCAAACCAGATTGAGGTTGTTATGAAAGTATTGCTTGTCACCGGCAGCAGCCGGGGAATCGGCGCAGAAATCTGCCGCCAGGCGGCCGCCGATGGCTGGAAGGTTTGCATCAACTATGCAACATCGGAGGAGCAGGCCGATCGCGTCGTCGCTGAAATACGCCAGCAGGGCGGCATTGCGATAGCGCTGCAGGCAAACGTCGCCAACGAAGATGAGATCATCACCCTGTTCGAACGCATCGACCTGGAGCTCGGGCCCCTGACCGGGCTGGTTAACAATGCCGGGGTCAACGGTGGCGGCACCCGTGTCGATGAAATGGATGTCGCTATCTCCAGAAACGTATTCGACATCAACATCCTGGGCGCTTTCATCTGCGCCAAGCATGCGATCAGGCGCATGGCCAAACGCCACGGCGGTAACGGCGGCGCGATCGTGAACGTCTCCTCGGCGGCATCGAAACACGGCGGACCCTTCACCTATATCGACTACGCCGCGTCGAAGGCCGCACTGGACACCTTTACCATCGGCCTGGCGAAGGAGCAGGCCGACCAGGGGATACGCGTCAACTGCCTGCGTGCGGGCGTGACCATGACCGAGATCAGCGCCGATTACGCCCAACAGCATCCCGAGTGGCTCGAGTGGGTATTGCCGCAGGTACCGCTAGGGCGACCGGCCGAGGTCACCGAAATCGCCAATGGCGCCATGTTTCTGCTGTCCGACAAATCCTCCTACGCCACCGGCGCCATCCTCGACGTTTGCGGCGGCTGGGTCAGCCCTTGATCAAACTACTTCGAGAGGGTCAGACCACAATTTTCGCCACAATTAACTTATCTCCACACATAACCCTGCGGCAATTAAGTTAACTATCACCATAGTCCCATAACCGCTTACTTAAGGCTGTCATACCCGCGCAAGCGGGTATCTTGAGACCACTGGAAAGCCTTTGTTACAAGATTCCCGCTTGCGCGGGAATGACCTTGAATCTGCCAGGTAAGCGCCATTCGGGCCTGACTCCGGGAATCCAAACCTGCGAAAGCTGGGGTCAAATACCAAACAGGGATTTGGCGTTGCGGTTCAGGCTGGCGGCGAGGTCCTCGACTTCGCACTGGCGCAATTCAGCCATGGTTTGCAGGTGCTCAACGATAAAGGCCGGCTCATTGTGTGCGCCACGATGGCCGACACCGGGCTGATCGGGCGCGTCCGATTCAAGCAACAACGCATCGTCGGGCATGGCGGCAACCACGGCGCGCAGCTTGCGGGCGCGTTCGAAGCTCACGCTGGCCGCGATGCCGAGCTTGAAGCCGAGGTCATACAATTGCTGCGCCTGCTGCTGGCTGCCGGCAAAACTGTGCACCACGCCAGCCCGGGTTGCATGTTTGCGCAACAGGCTGATCACGTCATCCATGGCCTTGCGCGCGTGCACGATAACCGGCAGGGCGTGATTACTGGCCAGTTGCAGTTGTTCGATAAACAGTTGCCGCTGCCATTTTTCATCGGCACGCGAATGATAAAAATCGAGACCGCACTCGCCAACCGCGACCGGCCGCTCACGGGCAAGCCATTCGTCGAGTTCGCGTAAATGATTGAGCTGGTGCTGCTCGACAAACCAGGGATGCAAACCATAGGCAGGATATAAGCCGTCGGCGTGCGCGCAAACCTGTTTGAGTTTGTCCCAGCGATTCGCGGTCGTTGCCGGAATCACCATGGCGCTAATACCCGCCGCGGCCGCGCGCGCGATCACGTCGTCACGCTGCGCGTCGAAGCGGTCGTCGTCCAGATGGCAATGACTGTCAATCAATTCCATGCGGCGGTTCCAGTTTGATATGGGCAAAGCCAGGCCTGACATAGTCGGCAAGCTGCGGGCTTCATCTTGCGTGACGGCGTTGCAACAAATCACTGATAATCGGCGTGAGTATGATTTCCATCGCCATCCCCATCTTGCCGCCGGGTACGACTATGGTATTGCGTCGGGACATGAAGGCACCGCTGATCATCGACAGCAAATTGGTAAAGTCGGTGTTGCGGATATCCGGCCGGCGAAATCGGATCACGACGAAACTCTCGTCGAGCGTCGGGATATCGCGTGCGATAAACGGATTCGAAGTGTCCACCGTGGCAACGCGCTGGAAATTGATATCGGTTTCGGAAAATTGCGGCGTAATGTATTTAACGTAGTCGGGCATGCGCCGTAAAATACTGTCGACGACCTCGTCCTGACTATAACCGCGCTCGGCGCTGTCACGATGAATCTTCTGGATCCATTCGAGGTTGACCACCGGAACCACGCCGACCTTGAGGTCGACGTAACGCGTCAGATCGACGTTGGCGGTTTTCACCAGCCCATGCAGGCCCTCGTAAAACAGTAAATCGGTATCAGGCTCTATGTCTTCCCAGGGCGTAAATTCGCCCGCGCTGCATGCAATGCCCAGGCGCTTGCCATGCTGCTGCGCTTCTTCATCGTTGTGCAGGTAAAACCGTTTCTGCCCACCACCGGTTTCGCCGTAGGTATGAAACAACTGCTCGAGTTTTTCAAACTGGTTGGCCTGTTCGCCGAAATGGCTGAGCCTGACGCCGGACCGGCTGGCTGCTTCCATTTCCCGCGACATGCCGACGCGGTCGTAACGATGAAAGCTATCGCCCTCGATAACGACCGACTTGATTTTCTGTCGATGGAAGATCGATTCCAGCGCTTTTTTAACCGTCGAGGTGCCGGCGCCGGAGGAGCCGGTGATGACGACGACTGGGTGCTTTCTCGACATTTTGCAAACTCCCGCTGGCTGGAGTCTCGATTCTAGCCTGTTTTATGACCGCCGGCGACGGCCAGGAGAGCGTTCGGCTTTGTAGCTGCTGGTAATATTGTGTACACTCTTTTGGATATTCCTGTCTCGTCTCGTCAGCGCTAAAATTCTTTGGCACTACTTGATTCAAACAGAACTACAGCACAGATTCAGGAACCGGCTGATGCGACAATGCCTGCTGGTATTTTGTTATTGAGGATTCGACCAACAGTTGAGCACATTATCGAGAATACTCAGGGTCAGGCTGAAAAGGGTTCGGCTCAAAAAACTGCGCAGCATTAAATGGTTAGCCGGGATATTCTTTGTCGTGTTGGGCTGGTACGTTTTAGGCCTCACGCCCAGTACTGAAATCGCCTGGGTCACCGGCTTACTGTTTTTCACGATTTATCTTTTCATTTTCGAAATCGTCAAGGTCGACGAGGCCGCGGTTACCATCATGGTACTGCTCGGCCTGTCGTCACTGCTGGCACCGGCCATGGGTCTCGAACAGGGTCTGGTCGACACCCGCCACCTGTTCGACGGCTTCGCCAGTAACGCGGTGATGTCAATCATCGCGGTCATGATCATCGGCGCCGGCCTCGATAAGACCGGACTCATGAGCAAGGTCGCAGCCTTCATCTTAAAAGTAGGCGGTAGTTCGGAAGGCCGAATTATCCCGATTGTATCCGGCACGGTAGGCATCATTTCCTCGTTCATGCAAAACGTGGGCGCGGCCGCCCTGTTTCTGCCAGTGGTGAGCCGAATCTCGGCACGCTCGGGGTTGCCGA
This sequence comes from uncultured Gammaproteobacteria bacterium, assembly GCA_947259305.1. Taxonomy (GTDB): domain Bacteria; phylum Pseudomonadota; class Gammaproteobacteria. The sequence goes on from CAMYML010000028.1 coordinate 13,689, forward strand.
TGTCGCGCCTGCTGATGCCGATGGGTTTCACCGCGATTCTCGGCGGCACCGTCACCATGGTCGGCTCTTCGCCGTTAATCCTGTTGAACGACCTGATCCTGACTTCGAACCGGGCGCTGCCGATTTTCCAGCAAATGCGAACCTATGACCTGTTCGCGGTAACGCCGGTGGGCCTGGCGCTGGTCGCCACCGGCATACTCTACTTCGTAGTGGCCGGCAGATACGTGCTGCCGAAGGCCTCCGCCGAAGCGTCGACCGCCGTGGCCGGCAGCACCAAGTACCTGGAGGAAGTCTATGGCGTCGACTACCTGATGTTCGAGGTCAACGTGCCCGAGGATAGCCCGCTGGTCGGACAGGTGCTTAACGATATCGAATCGATCAACAAGATCCGCGTCATCGCGGTCAAGGCTGCGGGCGCCGGCATGCGCGCCAGCCGCGGCGATATATCCCGCGATGTCGATATCGGCCCCAACTCGGCCCTTGGCATACTGTGCTCACCCGAGCACCTGAGAGATTTCGTCGATAAATACGGGTTGACGATTCAAAAGGGTTTACGGGTGTTTTCTGAAGTGCTGTCATCGGCGCAGGCGGGAATCGCCGAAATCGTAATCCCCCCAGGTTCCACGTTAATCGGCAAATCGGCGCTCGACATCTGGATGCGCAAAACCTACGGTCTCGCGATGGTGGCGCTGCACCGCGACGGCGAAACCATGATGGAGGGCGAGCATATCCGCGAAATACCGCTCGAAGCCGGTGATACGATTCTCGCGCACACCACCTGGCGCGCGCTGGCGCACCTCGAGCGCGATCGCAACTTCGTTATCGTGACCTCGGAATATCCGCGCGAGGAAACCCGCCCTAACAAGGTCGGCTGGGCGACATTCTTTTTCTCGCTGGCGCTGTTCATGGTGCTGTTCACCGACCTGCGGCTGTCGGTAGCGTTGATGACCGGAGCAGTCGGCATGATCCTGTCCGGGGTACTCAAGATCGAGGAGGCCTACGAGTCAGTCTCCTGGAGTACCGTGTTCCTGCTCGCGAGCCTGATCCCGCTCGGCCTCGCCGTCGAAACCAGCGGCACGGCGAAATGGATCGCCGAGCAAACCCTGCTGGTGGTAGGCGACATGCCGATTTGGGTAATCCAGGCCGCGGTAGCGCTGCTGGCGACCTTTTTTACGCTGGTGATGTCGAATGTCGGCGCCACCGTGTTGCTGGTGCCGTTAGCGGTCAATATCGCGATCGGCGCCGGCGCGAGCCCGGCAGTGTTCGCGCTAACCGTGGCCCTGGCCACGTCGAACTCGTTCCTGATACCCACGCACCAGGTTAACGCGCTGATTCAGGGCCCGGGCGGTTACCGCGTGCCCGACTTCATGAAAGCCGGCGGCATCATGAGCATCCTGTTCATCATCGTCATGCTGGCGATGATGAACCTGGTATTTTAGGGCCTGTTAGTGCCCTGGAAAACAGCAGATCCCACACCCCGTGGCCAAGTCGACGCCCACGTTGCTCGAAGCGGGTCAGCGGACGGTAGGATGGAGATTCGGCGAACCCCTCGAGGTTACCCTGATTGGTGAAACGAGCGTCGGCCAGAAACTGTTCGGCAATCCACTCGGCATAGTCCTGCCAGTCGGTAGCAATATGGATCACCGCTCCCGGTTTTAATACTTTATATAGAAGATCGCGAAAAACCTGATTGACGATGCGCCGCTTGTGGTGGCGCTTCTTGTGCCAGGGATCGGGGAAAAACAGGAACACCCGGTCCAGTGATTCGGTGGCAAGCATATCCTGCAAGACCTCGACCGCATCGTGTTTGATCAGGCGGACGTTCTGCAGTTGCTGCTGTTCGATATGATTCAGGCAGCGCCCGATACCGGGCTCATGCACCTCGACACCGAGGTAAAGGCTGTGCGGGTCGGCGGTCGCCATGCTGATCAGGGCATCGCCGTTACCGATGCCGATTTCCAGTTTCACGCTGTCGAATCGGGCAGGTAGCGCAACCACCGTTTCGGCGTAGTCGATACCGTAGGTCGGCCAGTAATTGTCCAGCGCATGCCTTTGCGACGGCGTGATACGGCCACTGCGACGCACAAAACTTCTGATCGAGCGGTTTCCGTGGTTATTGGCGGGCATAGTGTGACGCGTTTCGCAACTCGTAGGTCGTTGATTTAAGCCGATTTTGGTGCCGAGTACCGTTTATCGGTGCTTTTTTATATCCTATCTTGTTTAAGCGGACTTTTTTCCCGATTGGATTAGGATACAGGCATGAAAAAGAATTCCGGTTTCACGTTACTCGAGCTGATCATCGTACTGGCAGTGATTTCGATCGTCATGATGTTTGCAATACCGTCGATGACGACTTTCACACAGAACGATCGGCTTACCACCAATGTCAACACGATGATTGGTCACCTGGCGTATGCCCGCAGTGAAGCGGTCAAACGCAGCCAGCAGGTATCCCTGTGCGTCAGCAACAATTCCGCCACCGCTGCACCGAGTTGCACCGGCGGTAACTGGGAAGACGGCTGGATCGTCTATGTCGATGCCGATAACGATAACAGCTTCACCGCCGGCGAGGAAGTCCTGCGTGCAATGCAGGCGCTCGACGGTAACAACACCCTGACGCCCACCGGTATCGGCAACCAGGTTATTTACGATTACCGCGGATTTGTCACCAGTACCGGCAGCTTTCTGCTGTGCGACGACCGTAGCGGTGCGTTTGGCAAGACTATCACCATTACAACTACCGGCCGCGTACGAGGGGAGCGTGATTCAACATGTTAATCAGTAAAAAATCACAACGGGGCGTGACCCTGGTCGAAGCGATGATTGCTTTGCTGGTGATCTCGATTGGTTTACTGGGTATCGCCTCCCTGCAGCTGACTGCCATGAACCAGAACGCCAGTTCATTGAATCACAGCCAGGCGGTATGGATTGCCTATAATATGTCGGATCGTATCCGCGCCAATATTTCCGAATTCAACAACTACCACAACGTCGATACCAACAACAGTTACTCGCAGGACTGCGTTTTCCCAAGCGGTTCCTGCAACACCGGGCAAATGGTCGTCGCCGACGCCGCCGACTGGTCGACCCTGGTCGCCAGCCTGCCCGGCGGTCGCGGCACGGTCGTCAACAATGCCGGCGTGATCACGGTGACCGTTATGTGGGACGACGACGGCACCGGCGCCACCGGCACCGGTTGTAACCCGGCCAATGCAAGCGATTTAACCTGTTACAGAATGGCGGTGGCACAATGAAACGCTTAAACAGACAAGCCGGTATCTCGCTGGTGGAAATTATGGTCGCGCTGGTAATCAGCCTGTTTCTGCTGGCTGGTATCGTGCAGGTTTACACCGGCAACCGGGCGACCTTTTCGTTCACCAATGCGCTGGCAGAAATCCAGGAAAACGGTCGCTTCGCGCTCGATACCATAAGCCAGGACCTGCGCCTTGCCGGCGAATGGGGGTGCATCCCGTTCGACTCCAGCGATACCAGCAATATCAACAATACGTTGAACGGCGCCACGGTTACCGGTTACAGCGCCGCGCTGCACGATTTCGTCGGCGAAGAAGCGGTCGAAGGCAGCAACAACGACGGCACTAACGGTTTCTCCGACAGCCTCACGATTCGTGGCGGCAAACCCGGGCAGGCCAATGTCGAAAGCCCCTTTACCGCACCCGCCACGGGCGAGATTACCATCGATGGCAATAGTCGCATCGGCGGCAACGATTTCGTGCTGATCATGCGCTGCGGCGTCAACGATCTGCTGATCGATGAAGAGGCCGATATCATGCGCGTCACCGCGTCGATATATGATACCGGCAACGATCAGACCAAGCTGACCCTGGCCGGTAACAAGAGCCAGCGTTACGAGAACGACGCCAGCGTAATCGAGCTGCAGACGGTGACCTACTCGATCGAGCCCAGCGCGATCGGCACCAACGAGCCGACGCTGATCCGTTCCGAGTTCGGCAATGCCCAGGAACTGGTTGAGGGCGTCGAAGACATGCAGATCCTGTTTGGCGTCGACGACGATGGCGATCAGTTTCCGAACCAGTATTTCGACGCCGACAACGTGCCCGATTTCGAGGACGTGGTTGCAATCAGAATCATGCTGCTAGTGCGTTCGCTCGACGACTTCGTCACCGAGGATGCGCAGACTTACACCTTTAATAGCGTGCAAACGACCGCGGCCGATCGCAGGATCCGCCAGGTCTTCAGCGCCACCATCGCCTTACGTAACCGCATAGGTTCATCATGAAGATTCGTAGCCAACATAAGCAACAGGGCGTCGCGCTGGTGATCAGCCTGATCATTCTGGTCAGCCTGACCATGCTCGGCATGACCTCGATTCAGCGCACCACCACCGATCTGGCGATGGCCGGCAACCAGCGTGAAACCGGGCTGATGTTCCAGTCCGCCGAAATCGGCCTGATCGCGGCGGAGGATTATATCGACCTGCAGACCAGCAGCGCGGATTTCGACGATCGCCCCCAGGGACTGTATACCGTGGCTGCCAACGACAGCACTTATGATTCACCGAAATACTTCGCCGCCGCCACCTGGGGTGGCACCGCCTCGAAACAGGCGAGCACTACACTGATGACCGATTTCGGCCTCGATGACGAACCGAGATTCATCGTTGAGTACCTCGGTGACCGATCACAAAACCCGCTGGCCTCGATCAACATCGGCGGCTACGGCTCACAACAACCAGGGAACATCGTTTCAATTTACCGCTCGACCGCGCGTGGCGTGGGTCTGACCGGCAATTCGTTCCGCTTTGTCCAGTCGTACTATGGCAAGCAGATCAACTAACGTAGATTTCTATCTAGGATGAATACCATGTTTAGTAAAAACTTTATCAAGGGACTTACGATGATTGCGCTCAGCGCAAGCTTCAGCCTGTCAACGATCCAGTCGGCTTATGCGCGACCCGGAGTACTGGCGACCGCACCCCTGTTCCTGTCAAGCATTGTTGAACCCAACGTCTTCTTCACCCACGACGATTCGGGCAGCATGAACTGGGAGCAAATGGTGGCAACCGGAACCGGCGGCTTTACTTCCAGCAGCGGCCTGCCGCTGATTGGCGCCTCCTACCGTTATTACCTGCACCCCGACTGGCACACCGATTCGACAGTTTTACCGCCGGTCGCGCTGTTCCCCACTTCATGGATATTCCGCAATAACAACGGTAACAAGAACTATTACAATCCGAATGAAACCTATACCGCCTGGGCCGGCACCAAGGCCGACGGTTCGCCGATGTACAAGACTTACCTCGCGGGCGATGCAACCGCGGCACCGCGCGATCCCAACAATCCTGGCGGCACCACCACGAACCTGCTCGATCGCAAGGATTTTTTCGACTACGATTTCTGTAGCTGTTGGGTTATCGACGCGATCTACCTGCCGACTCACTACGAGTGGACCGATACCAACAGCAACGGCCTGATCGAACCCGGCGACGGCTTCAACCGTGTGGAAATCGCCGCCGGCAGTGCCGAGATGGCGAATTTCGTCAACTGGTTCGTGTATTACCGTTCGCGCGAATTTGCGGCCAAATCGTCGATCGGACGCGTCATCAACAATACCGAAGCGTCACGCATGGGCCTCGACCTGTTCAACGCCGGTCACCGGAAAGACGCGGAAACGATGGGCGATCCGCTCAACAAGCGTGATTTGCTGAATACTTTCTACCAGCTAAATTCCAGCGGCGGCACCCCGGCACGGCGAGCTTTGCAGCGCGTTGGAAACTATTTCATGACCTCCGGTGTCAATGCGCCGATCCTGGATGCGAGCCAGGGTGGCGAATGCCAGCAAAACTTCAATATCTTGCTGAGCGACGGCTTCTGGAACGGCAGCAACCCGACCGGCATCGGTAACGAAGATTCCAACACCGGCGGTGCCAACGATACGCAGTTCGATGGCGATCAGACCCAGTCCATCGATCAGAAAAACTTTGCAGATACCCATAGCCGTACGCTTGCCGACGTGGCCATGTATTATTACGAAAACGACCTCAGGGACCCGGGCCTGGCCAACAACGTCAAGCCAGTAGTCGATGGGCCGGTCAAGGACCTGGCCACGCACCAGCACCTGGTCACCTACACCATTGCCTTCGGCCTGAACGGCACCATGGATTCGACCGATCCCCTTAACGACCCGGAAACTGGTGCAAATTTCACCGGATGGCCCAACCCTGGCCTCGGCGATCCGCAAAAGGTCGACGATATGTGGCACGCCTCCTATAACGGTCGCGGACTTTACCTGAACGCGCAAAACCCGCAGCAATTGGAGCAGTCGCTGAATGCGGCGATTGCCGACATCGAAATCCGCACCGCCACCGCGGCGGCGGTCTCGGTCAACTCGACCCAGCTGAATACCGACACCGTGGTCTACCTGGCCGAATTCAGCACCAACCGCTGGACCGGCGACCTGAAATCTTTCAAGATCAAAACCGACGCCAATGGCGATATCCTCCCTACCGGTGAACTGGAAACGACATCGCAATGGAGCGCAGCCACGCAGCTCAACCTGAAAGATCCTGATAGCCGCGTGATTCTTACCAACAATGGCGCCGGTGGGATACCGTTTCGCTGGGTTACTGCCGGTGCGAAAGCCCTCAGCACGGTACAACAGGAAGATCTTCGGACCGACCCTTCAGGCGCGTTAGAAGCCGCGGGTGAAGGCATCAAGCGGCTGAATTTCCTGCGCGGCGATACCTCCCAGGAAGGGCTGGGCCTGCGTGATCGCCTGAGCGTGCTCGGCGACCTGGTCAACTCGGGCCCGGTTTACGTCGGTAAGCCCGCGCTGAACTGGCCCGACAAGGCACCCTTCCCGAGTGGCCTCAGCAGCCGTTATTCCGATTTCAAGAATGGCACCACCGCGACCCGCAATGGCGTAATCTATGCCGCTGCCAACGATGGCATGCTGCACGGATTCGACGAAACAACCGGTGAAGAAGTGCTGGCTTACATTCCGCTGAACCTGTTTTCGACGGCCGCCGCGGATGGCATGCATTACCTGACCGATCCTAACTACGCCCATAGCTACTCCAACGACCTGACGCCAACCCTGTCGGATATCTACGCCGACCTTGGCGGCGGCACGAAATGGCAGACGATCCTGATCAACGGCCAGCGCGGCGGCGGTCGCGGCATCTATGCCCTCAACGTCAATGATCCAAACAGCTTCAATGAAACCAATGCTGACAAGCTGGTGCTGTGGGAATTCTCCGACGCCGACGATGCCGATCTCGGCCACACTTTCAGCCGTCCGCAGATCGCACTGACCAACGAAGGCACCGGTGCTCGCTGGGTCGCAATTTTCGGCAATGGCTACAACGATACTGGCGACGGTGAAGCCAAGCTGTTTATCCTCGATATCGCCGGCGGCGCCGAGGGCACATGGGACGCCGGCGACGTAATCGAAATCACCACCGGAATCGGCACACCCGGCGATCGGAACGGCCTGTCTACCCCGCAGACCGCCGACCTCGACGGAAACGGCACGGTCGATCGCATCTATGCCGGCGATCTCTACG
>CAMYML010000029.1 GCA_947259305.1 uncultured Gammaproteobacteria bacterium
GTGCAGACGATGTTTGCGCCGCGCATGATCATCGCGCTGGCATACGATTCCGGCGGCGTCACCACGTCGACGGTAACCGTGCCCCTGGTCGCGGCGCTTGGCCTGGGGTTGGCCAGCACCGTACCCGGGCGCAATCCCCTGCTCGATGGCTTTGGCTTGATCGCCTTTGCCAGCCTGTTTCCAATCATGTCCGTGCTTGCCTATGCCCAGTTATCGGAGTGGCAAGCCCGGCGCAGTATCAAAACTAAAAACCAGTGAGGCATAATCATGCATTTTAAACTCATCATTGCACTGACCGAGGATTCGATCACCAATAAAATTGTCGAAGCCGCCAGGGATAAAGGCGCCACCGGCTCAACCGTCATCTCCAGCGCCCGCGGCGAGGGACTCCAGGTTGCCAAAACCTTTCTCGGCCTGAGCCTGGAAACCCAGCGCGACGTGACTTTGCTGCTGGTGGAAGAACACCTGAGCCGTGACATACTCGAAACCATCGAGCTGGCCGGCGAGTTCGAAGCCAACCCGGGTTCCGGCATCGCTTTCAGTATCGACGTCGAAGACGCCGTCGGCGTATCGAACCAGGTTCACCAGTTATCCGAAATTGTTGAGGAAGAAATATGAGCGATAGAAAAATTGTACGCGTGCGCGACGTCATGAAAACGGGCTTCGACATGGTCGAGGGTATGGATACCGTGGCCGACGTGTTGAAAAACTCAAAATATCCGGAAACCAAGTGTTTCATTGTTAATATTCGGCATCCGGACGACGAGTACGGCATCGTGCTGTTATCAGATATAGCCATACAGGTGTTAGCCAAAAACAAGTCGCCGGAAAGGGTGAATATTTACGAAATCATGGCAAAACCCGTGATCCACGTGGATCCCGAGATGGATATCCGCTATTGCACGCGCCTGTTTGAAAACTACGGCATGGGCCGCGCACCGGTAGTTGAAAACAAGCGTGTCATCGGCATCGTCGGCTACACCGACATCGTGCTGGACGGCGTGCGCGACCGCCTGCTTTAGCGGACGTCGATTCACCAGGCTCCGGATTATGCTGCAAGACCCGCAATCAAATACCCGGCGGAGCTGTGCGTCAGCTAATTTTCTGGGATTTCAGGAAATCGACCGCCGCATGCGCGTGCACCTCGGCGTTGCGCACCAGGTTGTCGAAGTGACGCACCAGGATGCGCACATACTCGGTGGTGTTAAACGCGAAATACATTTGCCCGACATATACCGCCGCCCGGCGCGCGCCAAAAATAGTGTAGGGCACCGAGTAGCGTTTACGCTCATCGTATAAATATAACCGTACGCTGGGATAGAGTTCTTCCAGCGTCGCCAGCATGAACTCAACCTGTTCCGCGCGTGCCTTGCGCTTGAGATTCCGCCACAGACCTTCGCCGCGGCAAAATCCGATCAGGTTTTCGAGCGGCATGCAGATCTCGAGATCGTTGTCCGGGCCGCGGGAAAAATTGAGATGATAACGCGCCTGTTCCTTGGCGCGGCTGACCGGTCGCTCGACGACTTCACCGTATTCATATTCGAGCACCTGGTCGGTCTTGACGATATCCGGCAGGTGCACCGGCACGTAACGTATTTTGAGACCCTCCGCTTCTTCATACCAGCGCTTCAGATTGTCATCCGCGGGGCTCTGTTCATGCGGTGCGACCTCGAACGACTGGCGCAAAATTTCGGCGCCGTAGCGACTGTCCTGGCTCAATCCCAGCAGCCAGTCGGTGCTGACCTGCAGCGATCGTGCCAGCGACGCCACGGTGTCGGCGCGTGGCATGCGTAGGTTTTCCCCGGCCAGCAGCTGCGACAGGGTCGATCGATCGACCCCGGTTTCACGCGACAGCGCGGATTGATTCATGCCTCTTTTCTGCATCGATTCGAGCAGCCGCTTGCGGAAGATGGCGACAATTTCGTGTTTTTTCATCGCGTATGCAATCAATAAATGTTTTGCAAATACTACAGATTTCTTATTTAGAAATCATTATTTCTTTTATGCTAGTTATAAAAACATAGACAAAACAAGTTGTCGACCCTAGATTACATATCCCCATAAAAATTAGGTGTATGTGCATTTATGACATCCAGTAGCGTGCGCGATGCGAAGTTAAATTTTGCGACTTTTGAATGGCCCACCTGGCTATTACTGGTTATCACCTACACCGCCTGGATCAGCATCACCCTCAACTGGAGCGCCATCCCCGGCTGGCTACTCTGGCTGGTGGGTGGCTATAGCGTCACGCTGCACAGTTCGTTACAGCACGAAGCCCTGCACGGCCACCCGACGCGCAACACCCGGTTAAACCTGGCCCTGGTATGGCCACCTTTGACCCTGTGGTTGCCGCTCGAGCGCTATGTCGAGAATCACCTGCGCCATCACCGCAGCGAATTGACCAATCCCGAGCTGGACCCGGAGTCGTTCTTCCTGGGGCAGGAAAAATGGCAACGCTTGAGTCCCTGGCAACAGCGCATTTTTCTATTCAACTACACATTTGCGGGTCGTATGCTGGTTGGCCCCTGGCTCGCCGTCGGCCAGTTCTACCGTATCGAATTGACTAAACTGCGCCAGGGTAACTACGAAAATGCCGCGATCCTGGCAAGGCATGCGCTGAGCCTTGCCCTGGTGTTTTACTGGTTGCTGGCGATATGCGAAATGCCGCTTTATGTCTACCTGCTCGCTTTCGCCTGGCCCGGCACCAGCATGATGATGATCCGCTCGTTCCTGGAACATCGTTACGACCCCGACGAAAGCCACCGCTCCGTGCTGGTCGATGGTTGCCCGGCAACCCGGCTATTGTTTTTGAATAACAATTACCACTGGGTTCACCACCGGTACCCCGCGCTGGCGTGGTACCGTATCCCCGCCGTGGCGCGGGAACAGCGGCAACAAGCGCTCGCAAGCAACGGCAACTATAGCTATCCCGGTTACTGGAGCATCGCCTGGCGTTTCCTGTTTAAACCCTGGACGCACCCGGCCTATCCAACCTTGATCAGTAGCCGTTAACAGCTGAACGCATCGCTACCCGCCGCAACAGCGTTTGAATTTTTTACCGCTAGCGCACGGGCAAGCCGCGTTGCGCTCCGGTTGCCACTGCGTGAAGCTCGGCTGCAGCATTTCGCCATCGGTGTACAGCCACCGGCCCTGCTGCCTGACAAATGAACTGTTTTCATGGATCGCGTCCACCTTGCCCTGCAGCAGCAGCCGCGCCTCGAATTCGACCGTCGCACGCCCCGATTGTTGATCGCAAGCCCGGATCTCGAGACCGAGCCAGCGAATTCCACGCTCGAGCGCCAGCTCAACCGGCCTGAAATCCGGATGCCAGCTTGCCTTCAGGTACTCGGGATCTTCGAGCACGTAGGCGCAGTAACGCGAACGCATCAGTTGCTCGGCGTTTTCAGGCAGTGCCTCATGTGATATAAATCGACCGCAGCAACGGTCAAAGGTTTGACCGGAATGACAAGGACAGTTCATAAACAATCATAAAAAGGATTACTATATCACCATGTCCCAAGCACTAGATGTATTACGCAGCCGTTTTGGCTACGACGAATTCCGATTTCAGCAACAGCAGATCATCGACGGCCTGATCGACGGCCGCGACGCGCTGGTGTTAATGCCCACCGGCGGCGGCAAATCGCTGTGTTACCAGATTCCCGCGATCCTGCGCGACGGCGTCGGCATTATTATTTCACCGCTGATTGCATTGATGCAGGACCAGGTCGACGCGCTCGCGTTGAACGGGCTCAGCGCGGCCTTCCTCAATTCTACCCAGACCGTCGATCAGCAGCAGCAGGTCAAGCAGCGCCTGCGTAACAACGATATCGATTTGCTCTACGTCGCACCGGAGCGCGCGCTCAATGAGGATTTCCTGCAAATGCTTGGCGAGTGCCGGATCGCCCTGTTCGCGATCGACGAAGCGCACTGCGTATCGCAATGGGGACACGACTTCAGGCCCGATTACCAGAAGCTGACGCGCCTGCACGAACGCTTTCCCGGGGTTCCGCGCATCGCTCTTACGGCTACCGCCGATCAACGCACACTGCGCGAAATCGAGCAACAGCTGCAGCTCGAAGGCGCGCAGCGATTCGTGCACAGCTTCGACCGCCCCAATATTTTTTATCGCGTCACCCAGGGGGATAACAACCGCCAACGGCTGTGGTCTTTCATCCAGCAGCATCACGCCAGCGATGCCGGTATCGTCTACTGCCTGTCGCGCAAGAAGGTCGAGGAGACCGCTAAATGGCTCGGCGACAGGGGCCGCCACGCCCTGCCCTACCATGCCGGGCTGGACAAGAATACCCGCGCCGAGCATCAGCGCATCTTCCTGCAGCAGGAAGGCGTCATTATCGTCGCGACCATCGCCTTCGGCATGGGCATCGACAAGCCCGACGTGCGCTTCGTCGCGCATTTGAACCTGCCGAAAAACCTCGAATCCTACTACCAGGAAACCGGCCGTGCAGGACGCGACGGCGAGCCCGCCAACGCGTGGATGGCATACGGCATGCAGGATGTCATCACGCTGCGGCAAATGATGGCGCAAAGCGATGCCGACGAACAATTCAAGCGCGTGCTACACCACAAGATGGAAGCCATGCTCGGCTTTTGCGAGCAGACCGGCTGCCGGCGGCAGACGCTGCTGGCCTATTTCGACGAAACCCTGGCCGAACCCTGCGGCCATTGTGACAACTGTGTCGAGCCGCCGCTCACCTGGGATGCGACCGAGGCCGCGCGCATGGGATTGTCCTGCGTTTTTCGCACCGGCCAGCGCTTCGGCGTCAACTACGTGATCGACGTGCTGCTGGGCAACGCGAAGGATCGCATCCTGCAGAACCGGCACGACCAGCTCAGCACCTTCGGCATCGGCGACCTCGACCAGAACGAATGGCGCAGCCTGTTTCGCCAGTTGATCGCGCTCGGCTACCTGTACGCCGATATCGATAACTACGGCGCACTCAAAATGACCCCCGATTGCAAACCGTTGCTTGCCGGCGACCGGCAGTTGTGGCTGCGCAAATTCGAAAAGCCGGTGAAAACACCCAAGCCCGCGACGCCAAAGATCCGCACCGAGCTGCGCGAGGGCGATACGCCGCTGTTCGAAGCCTTGCGCTTGCACCGCAAGCAGCTGGCCCAGGAACAGGGTGTGCCACCCTACGTGATCCTGCACGACAAGACCCTGGCCGCAATTTGCGCCCAGCGACCCGACAGCGTCGAGCAACTCTCGATGATTCCAGGAATCGGTGAGCGTAAACTCGAACTTTATGGCAGCGAACTTATCCGTATAACCCGTGAGTATCCGAGCGACGGACAAGCTCTCTCAGGGGGCAGCGATTAAAAATAAATTGCGATTCCCGGTTGTTTCTGCTGTGTTTAAGCGACATAGTGCACATCTATCCAGAGCCGAAGTCCTGGATTGCTTCCTGGCCTCGGTCAAAACAAAAACCTCGCAATAATCAAGATAAAGAGACGATCAATGAAATCCGCATTTTTAGTGTTCCTGATTTTCGCAATCGGCGCGCCCGCGCTGGCCGCCGACAAGCGTTATGTCGTTCAAGAAGACGATACCCTGTCATCGATACTTCGCGCACAAAACTACGCTACAGGCTATTCCGAATTGCTACCGTTTATCGCTGAAATCCTGCAAGCGAACCCCGATGTATTTCCCGACGGCAACGCAAACTTCGTACTGCCCGGATCAATCATCGTCCTGCCGAAAAACCCAAACGAACCGGAACCGGAGCCAGAGCCTGAACCAGTTCCGCAACCGGTAATAGAACCTGCCCCGGAACCAGTGCCCGAGCCGGCCCCGATTATTCCCACCATCGGCAGTATCGAGGCTAGCAGCGGACGCACCGAGATCGAGCGTGACGGCACGTTACTGGAAGTCGTTCAAGCAGACGATCTGTATGCTCGCGACGTTATTTTTACGCGTGATAACAGCGCCGCAGAAATCATCCTGCTCGACGACACCCGTATTACCCTGGGCTCGAATTCGGAGTTCAGCATCAGCGAGTTCAGTTATGCTGCACCGGTAAATCAGGGGGATAGTGCCCTCGGCAGCCTGATCGCTTCGATCCGCAACGGCGTCATTCGCACTATCACCGGTTTAATCGGCAAGGCGCAACAGAATCCCTTCCAGATCAATTCCAGTTTGAACGCGACTATCGGAATTCGCGGCACTAATTTCACGGTGCGCAGCTGCAACGATACAGCGCGCTGCGGCGGCCTCTACGGGGTGGCCGTCGCGGTACAGGACGGCAGCATCAGCTTCGGCAACGATAGCGCCGAAATCGAACTCAACAAGGACGAATTCGCGCAGGTACAATCAACCACCGAAGGCCCGGAAAAGAAGCCCTTGCCAGAGGGTTTCTTCGATTTACAGCGCGACGTAAGCGATATCGAAGTGTCGAGTTCCTGGTGGGACGAGTCGATTGATTATCTGAAATCGTTATTCTGACTTCCGGCGCAGTCATTCCACGGGGCGCGGGTTTTCATCTCTGGATAATGACTAGCCTCTTTTGGATATTGAATCGCCGCAGGGACAAGATGATGATTAGGGGCACAGGAACTCCGCTTTTCGCAGGATCATCGGCATGTCAAACCATTCGTTTCAATTACGCGCCACTTTCAGCTATCGGGGCGACGACAACCAGATCGCTGCTATCGATTCGGAGCTGCTAAGCGCCGATGGCTGGTGTAAATTCGAGCTCGCTAACGCAACTCCCGGTTTCCTGATTTTCGTTTACTCCCTGCTGATCTGCCAACATACCTATTTTCACGGCAACTGTACCGAGCAGGAGTTACTGCTCGATCACGCGGATGCCGAGCTAAGCCTGCTTGCCGCAGACGACTGGAAAATCGAACGGATCAGGGTCGGCATAAAAGCCGGTTTACGCGGCGCTAACGCCGAACAGCCCAGGGTCGACTATATCAAACAGCGCATGCGCCAGTGCCCGGTATCGATAAACCTGCAGGAGCCACCCGACTACCGGATCGAACTGCAATTCAGTTAGCCTCGCCTGCGGCTTGCAGCCGTTGCGCCAACGCCTCGATCTGCCGCAGTGTCTGGCGCGGCATTGCGATGCCCTTGTCCCTGGTTTTATCACGATACTCGCGTTCGCGTTCGCCCGGAATTTCGACGCGCTCGAAGCCTGGCGCCGGCGGGCAGTTGCGCAACTCATCGAGAATCTCTTCGGCTATCGCCTGCAGCGCAGACGGCTCGCGATATCGAGTCGTATCGACGGTCAGTAACAGCCAGCCGCCTTCGGTCCGGGTCGGGCCCAGCATCGCCTCGGCGACGATCTCTGCCGCCAGCGCCAGCGCGTAGCCCTTGTGCCCGCCGGAAGGCATGATCGCACCGCCGCGAAAGTAGTCTTCCGGGTCGCGGGTGACGTTGCCGTCCGGATCCAGCAACACGTTATCGGGCAGGCGCGCCCCGGCGCTGCGCGCCGCGTAAATCCAGCCGCCGGCAATCTTCGAAGTTGCGAAATCGAACATCATCGGTCCGCGCTCGCCACCGGGCATGGCGATGCTGTAGGGATTGGTAGGCAGCATCGCACGCTTGCCGCCATAGGGCGCTACCTGGCGCCATTTTTGGCGTCCACCGCCACCGAAACAGATACTGAGGAAACCGCGGTAGGCTGCCGTCTCGGTAAACGCGCCGAGACGACCGGTATGCCCGACGTTACAAATCGCCAGCGCCGACACACCCTGCTCCCGTGCGACCCGGCAACCCTCGTCGATCGCGAGCCGCATCGCCGGGATACCGATGCCGCCGTTGCCGTCGATAATCGTCGCGCCGCGTTCGCCGGTTCTGATTTCGGGTTCGACGTCGGGGCGCATGTAGCCCGACTCGAACTGCTCGGCATATTGCAGCGTGCGCATCAAGCCATGCGACTCCATGCCACAGAGGCTCGCATCGGCGAGATGCTCGGCAACCTCGCGCGCGACTTCTGCACTGCAGCCGATGTATTCAAAAATACCGCTGACCAGCGCGACAATTTCATCGACGCCGACACTGATACGCGCGTCGTCGAGTTCAAGCTTACTGCGTACTTCAGTCGGGCCACTCATCTACAGGCCCCGGCCACTATGTTTATCCACATGATTTTCGAGTCGTTGCGCTGGTTCGGGCTAGTTCAGGGCCTGCGGCCAGTTATTGTTCGCGGCTCGAATGTGTCCTGGAATATCCTTTTGCCAACGCTTTTGCACGGCCAGGCTGAAGTTCAGGTAAAGCTTGCCGTTGACAATGCTCCAGGCCTCGGGATCCGTTTTCGCAATCGCCCCCTTTGACATGGCATAAGCGCAGTAGCCGCCGTATTGCGGTGCATAGCGCTCCGGATCGGACTTGAAAAGCGACAGGTTGTCTGCGCTCGCGAACCTGTAAATCGCGCCTTGCCACTTTGTAGAATACTTGTTTTTGCCTGGGGTCGGTTCACCCATGATGAAATAGGCCACCGGATCGTAGCCCCGAATCGCGCCATCGCCGGTGGCGAACGTCGGTGGCTGGCCGGCGAAGGCAAGCGGAATAAACAGCAGGGCCAGTATGCCTGCGCAAGCAGATTTCATGTCATTGCTCCTGAAAAATAGTTAATCTTGACCTATTCCTGGCCGTCCAGCGATAAAAATTCAACCACGTACTGGAAACTACAACCCACTTAATATGCTTTCAGGCCGTCGAGAAGCTGCCGGTCGAGCTGGCGCTCGATATCGGCTTTAAGGAGATTGGGAGAATGCTCGCAAACGTAGCCGAAAGCGACCCGCCACAGGTGATCGAACTGCTCCCAGAAAAGCTTCCTGGCCTCGGGAAATCGCCAGCCCTCGCCGATCACGATGGCATAAAATCCGATAGCCTCGTCGGTTAACCAGCGTGTCCGAATGAAGTTTTCCAGCTCGCCCTGATCACTGATTGTCAGAATCAACGGCTTGTTATTTTCGATCCAGCGCTGCATGACCGCCAACATTAGCGCTGCCTTATCGGGAAAATGGTTGTAAACGGTGGGTTTCGATACCCCACTCGCTCTGACCACCATGTCGATCGAAGTGCCCTTGAACCCATTTTCGAGAAACAGCGGCAACGCGGTGGCCGCGATGAAGTCTTTTTTGGATCTTTGCGCCATGACAGGGTTGCTTAGCGAGAGAAATTATGCAAACTATACTAAACCGTTTAGTATATGTCATTACACAAAACCGTTTTACGCCCGGAGGCCAGGATGATACGCAGCGACAATGGATATTTTGGTGAATTTGGCGGACGTTTCGTCCCCGAAATCCTGTTACCCGCCCTCACCGAACTCGAAGACCTGTTCTTCGGTTTACGCGACGATCCCGAATTCTGGCAGGAGTTCGTGACCCTGTGCCAGGAGTTCAGCGGGCGCCCGACGCCGCTAACACCATTGCGACGCCTGTCGAAACAACTCGGCGGGGCCCAGATCTGGCTCAAGCGTGAAGACCTGAATCACTCAGGCGCGCACAAGATCAATAACGTGCTGGGCCAGGGTTTGCTGGTGCAGCGTATGGGTAAGCAGCGCGTCATCGCCGAAACCGGGGCCGGACAACACGGGCTCGCGACCGCGATCATGGCAGCGCGCCTCGGCCTCGAGGCCACTATTTACATGGGTGCCGAGGATATCGAGCGCCAGTACTCCAACGTTTTCTGGATGCGCCAGCTCGGTTCCGACGTGGTCGGCGTCACCACCGGCGCCCAAACCCTGAAGGAGGCGCTCGACGAGGCTTTGCGCGACTGGGCAGCGTCGGTCGAGACCACCCATTACGTCCTCGGCACCGCCTGCGGACCGGCGCCCTTCCCCGAACTGGTTTCCTACTTCCAGAGTATTATCAGCGACGAGATAAAGGAGCAGTCGCAGCGACAAATGGGCCGCCTGCCCGATGAAATCGTCGCCTGCGTCGGCGGCGGTTCGAACGCGATCGGCGCCTTCGCTGCATTCCTGGAAACGCCCGAAGTAGCCCTGATCGGGATCGAAGCCGGCGGCACCAGCTTCGAAGACGGCCAGCATTCGGTGCGACTATCGCACAATACCGGGGAGACCGGCATCGCCCAGGGTTACAAGACGCTGTTCCTGCAAAACGATGACGGCCAGCTGGGCGATACTCACAGCATCGCCGCCGGGCTCGATTACGTCGGCGTTTCGCCGATTCTCGCCTACCTGTCGCAACAGGGCCGCGTAATCCCGGAATCGGCCACCGATGACGAAGTCACCGAGGCCTTTAGCCTGCTGATGAAAACCGAGGGGATAATCCCCGCGCTGGAGTCCGCTCACGGATTGGCCGGCGGTTTTAAACGGGCGAAACAGATGCGGCCGGAGCAAAATGTCGTGATCAACCTGAGCGGTCGTGGCGATAAGGATATCTTCAATATTGCGCGCGCCTTCCCGCAGCGCGAATGGACCGAGTTTCTGCAGCGCGAAGCCGCCCGCTCGACCGAGTTACTGGCGCAAAAAGGAGGGCACTAATCATGTTTCCCGCACAATATGACGATTTGCAAATCATGTCCCACGCGGTGGTTGGATTTCCGAGCCTCGAAGAAAACGAAAAGGCGATCGCAGGGCTAGCCGAGGCTGGCGTAAAACTGATCGAACTGCAGGTCCCCTTCAGCGATCCGGTCGCCGATGGTCACACACTGGTCAACGCCTGCTACGAGGCGCTCAAGCATGGCGGTTCGGTGCAGGCGACGCTCGACCTGGCGCAACGGGTTTGCGCGCGTCACCCCGAGGTGACTTTTATCCTGATGAGCTACCTGAATCCGCTTTACCGATTCGGCCTGGAAGAATTGTTCAAGCAGGCCGCGGCGGCTGGCATCAAGGGTATGATCGTACCCGACTGGCCGGTGGAAGAAATCGAACCCTGGCTGCCCCAGTTAGACGCGCTGGGTCTGGCGCCGATCCTGATGGTGACACCCAATACAGCGCCCGACAGGGTGAAAAAAATCACGCGCGCCTCACGCGGCATGATTTACGTGGTTTCGCGCATGGGCGTCACCGGTCACGAAACCCACTGGGGCGAAAAATTTCAGAACTACATTACCGAAATCCGTAAGCATACCGACCTGCCGCTGGCGGTCGGCTTCGGCGTGCGCACCGCGGATGATCTGAACGCGTTATCCGGCAAGGCCGAGGTGGCGGCGTTCTGCTCGCAGTATATCGAGTGGCAACGTGACGACGGCAGCGACGTCGCCGCGGACAAGATGAAAACGATCATCGAGGCTATTGCCTAGACGAGGCAACGGCGCCCGTGTATATCCACATCGAGAAGCCGTGACCGACACCATGACTGGTTCGACAATCGAGATGATTATTGAAGTGCCGGTTCGTCCAGCAAGGTCACGGCGAACCGAGTCGACCGCTGCCTGTACAGGTAAAAAACCGAATCCCCCGAATCGCCAATCGGGCAGCTTATGCTAATCCGCGATGTTCAGTCTGACTAACCTGTTGTGGCTGGTACTGGCCGGCATGCTGGCGTTTTACTGGTGGCAAAGCGGGCAGTTCAAAGGCCGGGCGCGTGACCTGGCAACCGCGCATTGCCGACAGCTGGGTTTGCAGCTGCTCGATCAGAGTATGGTCATTGTCGGCTTCTGGCCGGTGCGTAGTCGCGCCGGCGGCCTGGTGTTCCGCCGCAGCTACCAGTTTGAATTTTCATCGACCGGCGATCGGCGCTACCAGGCCAAGCTGGTACTCGAAGGAATGGTTCTTAAATCGATCGAACTGGAAGCCTACCGGTTACCCGAGTCCGACTAATCGAAAAGCGGTGCATCTATGTGAATTATTGTTAAGTTCAAATTCAGGCTTATCGTCTATAATCCACTACGTTCAAATATAATTCCTCCTTTTTACGCAGAGACACAACATGAAAAAATTGTTCATCATGCTTACTATTGCCAGCCTGGCCGGCTTGTCCGGTTGTGAAACCTTCGACCCCTATACCGGCGAGAAGAAGACTTCGAGCACCGCCAAGGGCGCCGGCATCGGCGCGGGCATCGGCGCGGTTCTTGCCTATCTCAAAAACAAGGATGAACCCAGCAAGAGGCGTCAGAAACGTATGCTCGAGGCTGCCGGCATCGGCGCGATCGCGGGCGGCGGCATCGGCTACTACATGGATACCCAGGAAGCCAAGCTCAGGAAAACTCTGCGCGCTTCGGGCGTCAGCGTCGAGCGTGACGGCGACAACATCAATCTGATCATGCCGGGCAATATCACCTTTGTTACCGCCGGGCACGATCTCAACGCCGATTTTCACGAAGTCCTGGATTCGGTGATCATCGTCCTGCAGGAGTTCAACAAAACCGTCATCGTCTCCGCGGGACATACCGATAACCGGGGCTCGGACGAGTACAACCAGGGTCTGTCGGAGCGACGCGCCAACTCAGTGGCGCAGTACCTGCTGGCGAAAGGCGTGGTCGAGGCGCGTATCGAAACAGTCGGTTTCGGCGAGCGTAACCCGATCGCTGACAATGGCACTGCCGAAGGCCGCAGCCTGAATCGTCGAGTCGAGTTGTCGTTACTGCCGATAGCCGAGGGTTCCTAGCGCGACGTCGCCTGGGCCCGGCTGGCGCGCAGTTCCTGCTGGATCCTGCCGCTGAAGGCAAACAAAAACAGCGCGCTGGCCAGGCCTATCCACAGCGTCGAGGTTAAAATTCCAAGCAACGCCGGTTCGTTCACCGGCGCAGCCTTTTCCAGGTCCGCCGCCAGGCCGAGTAGTAACAGCGCGAAAAACAGGCGTTCGGAGAGCCCCTGTAGCGACAGGTAGGTTGCCCGTTGCGCGCGCGTAATACGTGGCGCGATGGCAGCCCTGACCGGGGCGTGCACCAGCGCCATCGGGAAATTGCGCACACAGACTAGCGTCAGCACGAGCGGGGTGACCGCGACCGCCATCGCCGCGACGATGCCCAACTGGACAAGCATCGCCACCGCGAGCACCCCGATCAAACCCAGTTTCGATTGCCAGCCTATGCTGGCGCGCGCACCGATCGCGCCGCCGAACATCGAAACCGATATCACGACGCCCGAAATCAATGGCGCGTAATCCGATGTTGCGAGCATCGGCAGCTGTAACAGCGTGATATAGGGCTGGTAAAACTCGTAGACGATATGCGCCAACGCATACAACACGATAACCACGCAGAAAATCCACCCCAGCAAAGGATCGCGCAACCTGCCGAGACAGCTTAATACGACGCTGCTGAAACTCGGCGCTAAGGCCACCGTTTCCTCGGCATGTTGCGGCTCGACGAAACGCCAGGCCATAAGCGCCATGATGCTGGCGCTGAGCAGCGAGAACACGTAAGCCAGCCGCAGATCAATCAGACCCAGCGCTCCCCCCGACAGGGTTGCGACGGCCAGCATGATTAATCCCCATTGCTCGGCGCTGGCTTCCCGCTGGGCATATTCGCTTTCGCGACCCAACGCCTTCAACGAATCATAGTGCAACGCGGTATCGGTACCCGACTGCATTGCGATGCCGGCTGCCAGCAGCACCTGTCCGGCGGCGAACCACCAGAAGCCGGCGCCGATAATGAAACAACTATAGGATGCGATCAGCGAACCCGCCGCGAGCAGCAGCGTAATACGACGGCCAATGCGATCGGAAAAATATCCGGAGGGCACTTCGAGTACGAATACCGACAGATAGTAAACCGCGGACAGCTCGATCACCTGGTTCAGTGGCAGGCTCTGGCTCATGTAGAGGAAAAAGACGGTGATCCAGGCATGGCCGTCGGACGCGGCCCGAAACCAGGGATACAGGCTCACGTTGAGTTGCAAGTTTGACAAGTTAATCGGCTGAAATACGGCGGATCGGACTACTATATCGCACCTGTTTTCGATGTATAGGATTTATGACGCCCGCCCTGCCTCGAGACCGGCGACCAGGCAATCGCCGACATGGCGCCTGACCTGAGACGCAGGCTAGCTGCTTCGAGCAGGGATAACGATCGCTAAAGCACATTCAGGTAGAATTTTGCAGCTGTGAAACAGTTCGAATGCAGCGTTTCGAACTATTGCTATACTCGCTGGCGCATGGAGACGATAAATATGAGCGTAACCAACACACAATTTTCGATCGGCCAGGTGGTAAAACACCGCATTTTCGACTTTCGGGGCGTCATCGTCGATGTCGATCCGGAATTCAATAACAGCGAGGAATGGTGGCTCGCCATCCCTGAAGGCGTGCGTCCGCGCAAGGATCAGCCGTTTTATCATTTACTCGCCGAAAACGAGTCCACGTCATACGAGGCCTACGTGTCGGAACAGAATCTGCTGATCGACAAAACCGGCGAGCCGGTCAATCATCCCCAGGTCGCCGAGGTTTTCGGTGAATTTCTCGGCCAAAGTTACGCCCTGCCGGACAGCTACCGCAACTAAACCGACCGTCTCTAACGCCTGATAAAGGAGTAGCAAAGCCACCCCGTTCCTTTTGCTATATCGCCGCATAGCCCCAGGCAAACACCACCTTCATACTGCAGCTTTGCCGAATCACGAGCTTGACTTCACTGGTAGCGACTTCAGGTAGCGCCAGGCACAAAGCCGAGCACTTTATCGACCATATTGTCGAGCGGTTCCCGGGCGGTGTAGCGCGCCCAGTTGGTCATGAACTGATCCGCCATCGCGGCCTCGAATTCAAAGTAGTCGCCGGACATGTGTGGCGACACCAGGCAATTCGGCGCCCGCCAGAAGGGACTGTCCGCCGGCAAGGGCTCTTCGACGAAAACATCGAGCGCGGCGCCCGCGATCTGGCCATCCTGCAACGCCGCGAGTAAATCTGCCTCGACCACCAGCGCCCCGCGACCAATGTTGAGAAAGCGCGCATGCGGCGCCATGGAAGCAAACTCGGCGGCGCCGAAAAGATTGCGGGTTGCGGGCGTAAGCGGCGTGATCAGGATGACGTAATCGGCATGCGGCAGCTGTGCATGCAGATCGTCGATCGCATGGATTCGATTAAAATCAGAGCCGCCGCCGCGCGCGCTGCGACCGATGCCGTCCACCTTCAGTCCGGCCGCCTGCAGCAGCCGCCCGACCGCGCGCCCGATCGAACCGACGCCAACCACGAGCGCCTTTTTACCGGCCACGGTTTCGGAGAGCCGGTGATTCCATTCGCATTTCGCCTGGAACTCGAGCGTCTGCGGGAAGCGCTTGGCGAAGCCAAGAATCATGCCGAGCACCCATTCGGCCATGGGCTGATCGAAGATCCCGCGCGCATTGGTCAACTCGACATCGCTTTGCACCAGTTCGGCAAACATGGCGGCATCCACGCCGGCGCCGCACCAGTGGATCCAGCGCAAATCGCTGGCGCTATCCCAGGCCTCGCGCAGGCTATCGGCGCGGAAATTCCAGCCGAGCATGGCCCCAGCCCCGGGCAATACCGCACGCAGTTCGTCGGCTGAAGTTGCAAATCGAATTTCTGCCTGGTCCTGCAATTCGCCCAGGCGCGGCACTTCTTCAATACGGCTCGCACCCTGCACAACTAAAATCGGTTTCATTGCTCCCCTCCCCGGGTCTGGTAACAAGTCGATGGGCATCATCGTCGATGCTCGCAAGCGGCTGCGGGCCTAGAATAAACATTGTCGCTACTGCAGTCCATGCACCTGCCCACCTCGGATCCTTTTGCGGGCGCAGTACACGGATGGATCATTAACGCTTTGTGTGATACACCATGCGTCTGCTTGCCAACCGGAGTATCCCGATGAGCAACAAGAAGATCGACATCGAGCAGTACGATGCGCGCCTGGCCGCGGCCTATGCGCGGGAGGAAGACAAGCAACAGCAGTACGATGAGTGGGCGGCCAGTTACGATGCCGACCTGGTGGATGACCTCGAATATGTAGCCTGGCGTGACGCCGGTGATATTTTTGCCGGCCTGGTTGCGGACCGCTCGCTGCGGGTGCTGGATGTCGATGCGCGCGTCCTCGTTATCCGACGCTAGCCGAGGGACGCGGCGTAACGTCGCTGCATCTGCTTGATAAATTCGTCCAGTCCGCCCGTATCTTCCTGCATGTAGGCCAGCGGGTCGGGCAATCCCGGCTCCCGCCCCAGGACGCCTTCCAGGATCGCGTGCAGACAGTAGGCCGCATAACTGATGGCGTAACCGCCTTCCTGCACCAGCACCAGCCTGCCGGCGCAACACTCATCCGCCAGCGCGCGCGCCCGCTTACCCAGTTCATAAAATCCTTGCATGCTCAGCAGTTGGCGCCCATTGGGGTCGAACTGGTTGGCGTCCTGGCCGTTGGCAATGAACAAAATTTCGGGGCGGTGCGCGCGCACCATGGGCGCGACAATTTCGTCGAACACCCGGGCATAGGCGCTATCGCCGGCACCGTAAGGCATAGGCAGGTTCAGGTTCTTACCCAGACCCCGCCCGTCGCCGACTTCATCGACCGCGCCGGTTTGCGGGTGCGTCTCACCCCAGGCACCATGATTCATGTGCAGCGAAATCGTCAGGATATCCGGGTCATTGTAGTAACCCTCCTGGGTGCCATTGCCATGATGCACATCCCAGTCGATAACGGCGGCCGATTTCAATCCACGTGCGCGCAGGCTTTCTATGGCCACGCCGATGTTGTTGAAGAAGCAGTAACCGTCGGCCATCTCGGGCTGCGCGTGGTGCCCCGGCGGGCGCAGCAGCGCATAGGCAAGCTTGCTTTTGCCGTCGAACACATGGCTGGCCGCCGCTAGCGCCTGCCCCGCCGCATTGCGGCAGATATCGTAACTGCCGGGGCCGAACACCGTGGTGCCCGAATACCAGCGGGTTTCGTCCGCAGGATTCGACGCGAGCTCGTCGATATAGGCGGCCACATGGAAGCGCTCCAGGTCCTGTCGTTGCGCCGCCGCGCCAGCATGCCAGTCGAGCGCTTCGGCGATCGGCCCCTGCTGCAGCACGGCAAGCATGTTTCTGACGCGCGCCGCATTTTCCGGGTGGGATTCGATGACGGGCAGATAGGGCGATTCCCGAGCTTCGAAAAAACCCTGCCCGGTGTCGTGCTCGAAGATGCAGGGATCAAAAAATACCGCCAGTCGTTCCGCCATTGCGCCTGTGCTCCACCTGAATTAACTATCTGACATGAAGAAACCAGGCTGATATTCTAAGCGCATTTGGTGGATATCCAAATTCTGCATCACTATCGGAGGTGCTGTCATGGGACAAAATCGCGATCGGGTACTGGAACAGTGCAATCCGGCGATGGAGCTTGGGTTTTCGCTGGCCGAATTCAAATCCCGCTTACAAGCCATTCGACAACGCATGGCGCAGGACAAGATCGACCTGCTCTGGCTGACGGCGCCGGAAAGCCTTTACTATGTCAGCGGCTATACCTGCGAATGGTACCAGGCACAAAGCCCGAAGCAGTGGCCGGCCACCAGCGGCATTGCGATTCACGTCGATCACGACCGTTTCATCATGTTCGACACCCCGAGCGAAAGAGTCATGTGTCGATTTGTCACCTGCGCCGACGACATCCGCACCTTCCCGATCGATAATCGCCGCGACGGCATCGCTTTTATCATGGACGAGCTCGAGGCCGAGGGCTGGCTCGGCGGCACGGTCGGCATGGAACTTTACAGCTATCGTCCCAATCCCGCGATCAGCGCGCGGTTTCGCGCCGCTTTCGAAGCTACCGGTGCCAGCGTTTGCGACGGCAGCGATGTGTTACGCGAAGTGCGCTGGATCAAATCGCCGCAGGAAATCGCCTACATTGAGCACGCAGCGCGCATCACCGATATCGGCATCGAAGCCGCGCGCCATACGATCCGTGCGGGCGTCACCGAGCTCGAAGTGTACGGCGAAATAATTCGCGCCATGGCGCAGGCCGGCGGTGAAAATCCGGCGATTACGCTGCCGGTGCTGTCGGGGCCCAAGGCCAATACCGGCCACTCGCTGGCGAGTCGCAAGCTGATCATGGCCGGCGAACAGGTCAACATCGACGTCAGCGGGGTTTACTGGCGTTATCACGCCAACGCGGCGCGCTCGTTTTACGTCGGCCAGCCGCCCAAAGACATATTGCAGTATCACGACAAGTCATCAGGCGTGTTTGACGTCATCGGCAAAATTCTGCAACCGGGAATCACGGTTGGCGAGCTGGTAACCGCCGCCAGGGACTATTATGACGAGGTCGGTATCTGGTCCGATGCCGGCTGGGTCGGCGGCTACGAACTCGGCATCGGTTTCCCGCCCGACTGGGTCGGTAACTTCGTCTATGAAATGTCGGATGGCGAATCGGAAAAAGTGTTCGAAGCGCGAACCTGCGTTAACTTCGAGAGCCAGTTCTTCAGCCCGCGCATGTCGGGCATTACCTATTACATCTGCACCCTGTTGTTCAAGGAGGACATCGCGGAGTTTCCGGTGCAGGCGCCGCGCAAGCTCGTCGTCATCGATTGACCCGGCAATCGCTTCAGCTATTGCGCGCCTGAACCTGCTTCATGAATCGATCGCGGATGACTACCGGATCCATTTCGATGACCGGCACCTTGATGTTGCCCGACTCGCATTTGCAGACGATGATGGTCATTTCGTCCGCATCCAGCGCCGCCTGCACCGCTGCGGCCGCCTGCTCCGCCTGACATTCGACCACGTGCTCGCAACCGCAGGCGCTGGCTACTGCGGCCAGCGAGGTCTTACGCCCGGCGTAAGTCGGCTGGTCCCCGGTCGAGCCATAGCTGCCGTTATCGATAATCAGCAGGATGAAATTATCGGCGACATTGTTGGCTATCGTCGGCAAGGTGCCGAAGTTGGTCAGTACCGAGCCATCGCCATCGATCGCGATAACCTTCTGTTTTTGCGCAAGCGCGAGCCCCAGCCCTATCGAAGAGGCCAGGCCCATGGTGCCGAGCATGTAAAAATTACTCGGCTGGTCATCCAGCAGGTGCAACTCCTGGCTCGGCAGGCCGATATTACAGACCACCAGTTGATCCGAAATAACCGGGATCAGGCTCTTCAGCACTTCGCTACGAATCATCTCAGGCCCCCTTCCAGAAACTGGCGTCGGTCAAAATCGCGACCGGTTTTTTACTCATGAAACAGTACTTCAATATTGCATCGAACTCTTCGACATCGTCCGGGTGATGAAAATGATAGGTCGGGATGTTGAGCTGCGCCAGCAACGCCTTGGTGTGCACCGCCATTTCGACCTGGCAGGCGACCGGCTCGCCGATCTCACCGCGATAACTGATCAACATGGGTAACGGTATGTGATAGTACTGGATCAGGGTCGCGAGCGTGTTGATGGTGACGCCAATCGCGGTATTCTGCATGATGATTGCGGCGCGTTTACCGCCCATGTAGGCGCCCGCGCATAATCCCATACCTTCGTCTTCCTTGTTCGACGGAATATGAAAAATGTCATCGCATTTGTCGATGCCGTCGATTACGCCGGCCAGTTGCTTGCAGGGCACGGTGGTAATGAAGGACACATTGTTGTTTACCAGATCGGTAACGATCTTTTCATTGACTGACATGATTTGCTGACACTGGTTCGGGAGCGCCAGTATCCAGTTAATCGCAATCATTGACAACAATAAAATTTGGATCGGACCTTAGATTTGTCTATCGAGTACGCGAGCGGGAGCAACTGACCCGGCCAGGTTATTTCGATGAAAATCTGCCTCGAGCGGGCATTCCATACCTGCGGGTCGCGGTCTTCTTCTTATACGCTCAATGCCTGCACCCGGAATAGCCGATGCAACCCGATCCAGGTTAGTAAAATTCTGCGGGAATCGAACGGCAAATGCGTGTTTAATATGGATTCGTATTAATGACCCAGGCGAGGCTCGAAAATGACCGCAGATCCACACCAGGAGTATGACGACAACCTGATGGCATTACTCGAAGCCATCTGGGGTGAAGGTTTCATGTCGCCCGGTGGCACCGATGAAATCGACCGCTATCTGGCTGGCGTCGATTTGCGGGGTCTGGCAGTGCTCGATATCGGTTGTGGCCTCGGTGGTATCGATATCCACCTGGTTAAACAGCATCAGGTTGCGAAAGTAACCGGCATCGATATCGAGCAATGGCTGATAGACCGCTGTGACAGCCTCGCGCAGCAGCACGGGATCAGTGACCGCACCGAGTTTATCTGCGTCGAACCAGGGCCGCTGCCGTTTGCCGATGCCAGTTTCCAGGCGGTAACCAGCAAGGATTCAATCATCCATATCGCAGACAAACAGGCGCTGGCGGCGGATGTCTACCGGCTGCTCGAGCCGGGCGGCTGGTTTGCCGCGAGCGACTGGCTTTCCGGCTACGAAGGCGAACCCTCCGCCGAGATGCAGGCCTACCTGGACGCCGAAGGTCTGGACTTCGGACTGGCATCGGCGCAAACCTATCGGCAGGCGCTGGCAGCGGCGGGATTTGTCGATATCGAGATCGTCGACCGCAACGACTGGTATCGTCAACAGGCGCGTCACGAGCGCGCCCAGCTGGGCGGCGCGCTGTACCAGGGGCTGGCCTCACAGGTTGGGACTGAATTTCTTGAGCATGAAATCGACGTCTGGGACAAGTTGATTATTGCTGTAGATCAAGGACAGCTGCGTCCGACTCACCTAAGGTGTAAAAAACCGGAGTAATTCAACCTGGCCTGATTTGCGGATGAAGAACACTCGTTACCTTTACTGCTGTTTCGTCGCTGCCGTCATCCTGTCATTGTCGACCCTGTCCATGGCTGAACCGAGGAAGCGGTACCAACCTTCTGCCTGGCCGACAACGACATTGGTTCCGTTGGCGTGATGCCTTGGGACATGGCAGGCTTCACAACCCCCATTATTGGTTCCCCAGGTCCAGCCAGTAGTCGCTTCCGGTCTGCCTGG